>JANWVR010000029.1 GCA_025056735.1 Saprospiraceae bacterium | reverse complement strand
ATTTCCTGGGCGAAGTTTTCTTCCAATTCTTGCTGTGTGTAGCCCAGCATGGTGGCGTAGGCCGGGTGCAGGCTGATGTCCTGCAGGTTGTTGAGGCCAGAGAAGATGCCCACCTTCGAGAACTTGCTCACGCCGGTCAGGAAGACTAATTCCAGCAGGTGGTCTAATTCTTTCAGTATGCTGTAAAAACCTTTGAGCAATTCACGATTTTCCTGGGCCTGAGGCAGGTCCTTGCCCAGATAGTGAATGATGGGCGCATCGTATTCGTCAATGAGCACAACGACTTTTTGCTTTACCCCCAATACCTGAATGATCTCCCTGAACTGGTCTCTGGCCGTCTTCCGTGTAACGGGAACATTCATTTTGACGCTGATCTCTTCGACGCGATCGAACAGTGCCTTTTCTCAGCCCAACTGCTCGAAGTTGACATCCTTGAATGACAATCGAAGAACCGGATGTTTCCGACTCCAGTCCCACTTATCTTCTATCCACAAACCCTCAAACAACTCCCGGCTGCCTGAATACAACTCCTGCAACGTCGAAACCGTCAGCGACTTGCCAAAACGACGCGGACGCGAAAGAAAAAAGAATTTACCGCTCGTTACTAACCGATGGACGTAGCGGGTTTTATCCACATACTTGTAGCCCTCCGAGATAATGGTTCGGAAATCCTGCAGCCCGATGGGAAGTTTTGGAAGTGCCATTGCGCCATGATTGATGAGCAAAGGTATGTAAAGACCGTATGGCGTTTTAACAGTTGCGCAAGATACGGCAGATGTCTAATTGAGGAATAGCGGCTGATTTGCTGGCTTTCATCTTCGAGGAATGCTTTGTGCACGGAGACTTCACCTGCCTATATGGAAAAACAGAGGCCTTTAGAGGCGTTGTTTTTTTGTTCTTTTGGCCCTGCAATCGAAACGAACTCTCCTTGCATGTGGGCGCTTGTGTGTTGTTGTTTTTTGGGGACGGCCATCGGGCTGTTTGGCCAGCCGGATACGGCATTTGTCCTTGTGCCAGAGGTGCTTTCGGATACGAACGTTCAGGTTCGCCGCACGGACGCGCTGGAGCGTCTGGCCATTTCCGCTACGCGCTCTTTAGACCGGGTGGAGGACTTGCCGCACACGGTATGGGTGTTTACAGCGCAAGAGATTGCGCGCCATGGTTTTGTGACACTGGCCGATGTGCTTCGGGCTGTGCCGGGCGTGCGTGTATCGCAGCCGGGCAACGCGCTGGAAGGCGAGCTTTTCTTAGTGCGCGGGCTTCGAGGCAACGCCTACACGAAGGTGCTCATCAACGACGTTCCGATACGCCCTTCGGCGGCGCCGGGCATGCCCATTGGGGCGCAGCTGCCGCTGAGCCAATGCGAGCGCATCGAAGTGCTCATCGGCCCAGCCTCCGCTGTTTACGGCGACGGCGCCTGTGCGGCAGTGATTAATTTAATTTTAAGGGAAAGCGAACGCCCGGTTTACACACAGGCTGATCTCTCTCTGGGCAATTACGGTTTTAATCGCCTCGACCTGACGCTGGGCGGCAAGCTCTTTCAAGGCAAAAACAGCTTCCGATTCAGCCTTTACGGCAGCAGTACTGTGCGCGAGGCCACCGATTATTACTACGACAACCGGCTGTTTGTGCCGGCCCATTACTTGCCTTTTGGCTTAGACACCTCCTTGCTGCGGCTGTTGCCTAACTATCGCCCGCAGACGCCGGGAGACTCGGTAGCGCGCACGGCGGCCATTCCGCACGAAAGCCGCCTGCTGGGGCTGCATTTCACCTGGCGCGGCATCCGTTTTCAATACCATCGCATGAGCCGCTTCGAGCACAGCAGCCTGGGGCTGAGTCCGCTGGCGGCCTCGTATGCCAACCCATCGAACCGCGTGGCCGAACAAATAGAGGTCTTTGCAGCTGGCCTCCAGCGCACGCGCAGACGCACGACAACTTCGCACCTGCTGTCGTTTATGCGCTATTCGGTGCAAGGCTCATCGGCCTTTGCGCCCGTGTTCGACGGGCTTAGCGCTGCCCTCTATGCCGCGCAAACGCCCACTACCGACGACGAACGCCGCCAGCTGATACGGGCGCTGGCCCAGCGCTACGCCGACGAAGAACGTTACCAAACCGCCAACGGCATAGACCTGCGCTTGGAGTCGCGTCGGCACACGGCCCTGACGCCGCGCCTCAGCCTGGATGCCGGCCTGCAGGTCAATGTGGCCGGCGGCGTGCCGCCCATGGGCTATTTCCGAACGCCCGTAACCACATCGGTCGGCGGCAGTACTGACCCACCCGTTGACTTGCCGATACCCGTAGGCAACCAGACGACCGCAGACGCCAACCTTTTTGCGCAGGGAACATGGCGTACGCAACGCTCGTTTTTGCTTGGGGGCGTGGCCCTCCAGGCGGCCTCTGGAGGTTTACCTGTGCTGGCGCCGCGTTTGGCCTTGCGCCATGCCTTCGACAGCAGCCTGTCGGCACGGCTGACATACGCCGAAGGCTTCCAGCGCCCGCTGGCCTTCCGTGCCGCACATACCTATTGGCTGGGCAGAGGAGGCCCTACCGATGCCCGCCCGCTTATTGCTGACGAGGCACTCATCGGCCTGCCCGAACGCACGCGCGCCGCCGAAATGGGGCTTCGCCTTCAAAAGTACGCTTCCGTGGAAGTCATTGCTTTTTATCAAGAAGCCCGCCAACTGACCCGAGACGGCCATATGACGCTCACCGACGCTGGTTGGCGCTATGGCTTTCGGCAGACGCCCGACTTAGCCCTGCGCCTCTGGGGTATCCAGGCCGTGCTGGGGCGGCAGCTGTTTCACTCGCGCATGCACCGGGAGGATTTAGGCAAAAACGAGGTAGGCTTGCATGTCGAATACGCCTTCCAGTATAGCCGCGGTCAAGAATGGTTTGGCGACGACCGCCCGGCCCTGTCCGATGTGCGCAACTTCCCGCGCCGGCTGACGCAACTGCGCCTGCTGGCCTTTGGCCGAAGATGGGAAGCCAATATCTTCTATCTGCGCGGCGCAACCATGAGCAGTAGCGTTGTGGCCTATTCTGCGCGCTATCAACGCTCGCAAACACCCGCTGCGCTGCCCAACTTCGCCACGTTCGACCTGACATTTCGCCTCTTCCTGAGCAACTACTTCTCGGCCTACGTGGAAGCGCGCAATCTGTTCAACCGCCGCTACGCCGGCATAGACGCTACCCAGACGCCCGACGACTTGCTGTACAACCCGCAGCCGCGTCGCTTAATGCGCGTAGGCGTCAGCTATAAACTTGATTAGACCGGCACTGCGCGCAGACGCTCCAAAAAAGCGCGAACGCCGCTGTAACTAACCGTCTGCCCCTGAAAATGGCTGCGAGCGGCCTCGCTCTCCGCCTCTGTAGCGCCCAGGTGGAGCAGGATGTTGTTCAGGTGCATGCGCATGTGCCCGTCTTGGATGCCCGTCGTTACCAACGAACGCACAGCGGCGAAGTTTTGCGCCAGCCCAACGGCAGCGATGATGGTCATCAGCTCCGTAGCTGAAGGATTGCCCAACATCTCCAACGCCTGTTTGGCTAACGGATGCAGCGCCGTCAGGCCACCCACCGTGCCCACCGCCAGCGGAACTTCCAACTCGAAGCGAAACTGGCCGTCCTTCACCTCCGCCCGGCTCAAACTCCGGTATTGCCCGCTGCGGCAGGCATAGGCGTGCCCGCAGGCTTCTACAGCCCGAAAGTCATTGCCCGTAGCGATAACCACTGCATCTATTCCATTGAAAATGCCTTTGTTGTGCGTAACGGCCCGATACGGATCTATCTCCGCAATGCGCACCGCCGTGCAAAAGCGATCCACAGCAGCGTGGCCCGGCAGGCCGGCGCTTTGGGCCAGATCTTCCAGCTCGCTCACCGGACACTCCACCCAAGCGCGCACTAAACAGTTGGGTGTGAAGTTGGAGAGGATGCACATGATCACCTCTACGTCGCGCTCAGCATCGGTCAGCTCGGGTTCGCTTTCTAAAAAGTACTCCAACTGGTCGCCCATACGCTCCAGCACGGAATTGATAAAATTAGCGCCCATGCTGTCGCAGGTCTCAAACGACACGCGCAGCTGGTAATAATGGGGTTCAAGATGGGTGAAATTCAGCAACTCTACTCCCAAAATGCCGCCTCCACGTCGACGCATGTTGGCCGTCAGGTCGTCGCAGCTGCTTTTCAAATGCGACTCCAGACGCGGAAAGAGTGCTCGCAAACGCTCCGAACAGCCACCCCAGCGAAAATGTATCTGGCCCAGTTTAACGGTGCCGAGCACCTCGGCGTGAAAACCGCCGCGATCTAACCAAAAACGCGCTGCGCTGGAGGCCGCCGCCACCACGCTGCTCTCCTCAATCACCATGGGCACCGCATAATCTTTACCGTTAATGCGAAAGTTAGGTGCCACGCTGAAAGGGAGAGTATAATTGCTGATGGCGTTTTCCGTAAAACTGTCAATAATCTTTTGCTCTTCTTCGGGCCGATGCCAGGCCGTCAATGCCGCCTGAGCCGCCTGGGGGTCGGAAAAAAAGTTCTGCGCGAGCCACTCGATCTTCTGCGCCTTGCTCCACTTTGAAAAGCCCGTAACTGTTTTTGCCATAATGAAATAGCCGGTAAGAGACAGGGTTTTGTTTCAATGAAAATACGGTCGCTTGACGTGGGTACAAAACTATTGGCGAGTGGGGAAGTTCATGAAAGGGCCAAACAAGTTTGGCGGTTACTTTGGCCAAACAAGTTTGGCGGTTACTGTGGGCAAACAAGTTTGGCGGTTACTGGGCCAAACAAGTTTGGCGGTTACTGGGCCAAACAAGTTTGGCGGTTACTGTGGGCAAACAAGTTTGGCGGTTACTGTGGGCAAACAAGTTTGGCGGTTACTGCGGCCAAACAAGTTTGGCGGTTACTGTGGCCAAACAAGTTTGGCGGTTACTGGGCAAACAAGTTTGGCGGTTACAGGGGGGGGAACCTTGCGGGTTCGGCTTCGCGCATGAGGGTGTAGATGGTTTCGGCGACGTCTTCTACTTGAGGTTTGCTAAAATAGTCGCCGTCCTGGCCGTAAGCAGGCCGGTGGTCGGGTGCAGTGAGGGTAACGGGCGCCGAGTCTAAGTAGCGGTAGGCGCCTTGTTTTTCCAATACTTGCTGGAGCATGTAGGCGCTGGCGCCCCCCTGGAAGTCTTCGTCTAAGAAGACGACGCGATTGGTTTTTTGAATGGACTTAAGGCATAGGTTCGGCAGGTCGAAGGGCAGAAGTGTTTGCACGTCCACTATTTCGACGGAGATACCATATTGGGCCAGTAGGTCGCAGGCTTCTTCGGCTACGCGCACGCAGGAGCCGTAGGTGATGAGGGTAACGTCGGCTCCCGGACGCACGATTTCAGGCACGCCCAGCGGCACGGTGAAGGTGCCGATGTTGTCGGGCAGGCGCTCTTTGATGCGGTACCCGTTGAGGCATTCGATGACGATAGCTGGGTCGTCGCTTTGCAGCAGAGTGTTGTACATGCCAGCGGCCTGGGTCATGTTGCGCGGCACACACAGGTGCATGCCGCGGAGCGAACCGAGCATCATGCCGATGGGCGAGCCAGAATGCCATACGCCCACCAAGCGATGCCCGCGCGTGCGGATGATGGCCGGGGCAGCTTGCCGATTTACAGAGCGCCAGCGGACGGTAGCTAAGTCGTCTGACAGAGCGGGCAACCCATAGAGCAGATAATCTAAGTACTGGATTTCAGCGATGGGCCGCAAGCCGCGCATGGCCATGCCAATGGCCTGGCCCATGATGGTCCATTCGCGGATACCGGTATCGAACACGCGCTCTGGGCCGTATTTCTGTTGCATACCGCGCATGCCCTGGTTCACGTCGCCAATGTGGCCGACGTCTTCGCCGAAGGCGAACAGTTCAGGGTACCGCGCAAAGTTGGCATCAAAGCAGGCGTTTAGAATTTCATAACCGTCTTTGAGGGGCGAGTTTTCGGAAAAGCGCGCCGGCTCTACGGGCACGCGGAGTGCTGAGCGAGGCGTCTGGCTGTACAGGTGCGTGCCGTACCATTGGCGTCCGATTTGGGTTTCTCGTTGAGCGAAGGCGGCCAACTCCTGGCGCGCCCGGCTGTTCTGGCCGGCCAGGGCAAAGAGTGCCCGACGAGCGAGGCGCAACAGTTCAAAGCGCAATGGCTCACGCATGCGGTCGAGTTCGGTGGTCAGTTGAGGCAACGCATATGCGTTAGGGTGCGCCTCGGCAGCTGCCTGCAGGATTGTGCGCAGCGCTTTGCGCTGGGCCTCCACAGCATCGTGGTAGTGGCGAAAGGCGCGGTGCGCAGCCGCCATAACTTCGGTTTTGGCCTCTGACTGAATGGTGGCGATTTCTTCCTCGGTAGCAATGCCCGTTTCGACCATCCAGCGGGCCATGCGTCGGTTGCAGTCGTACTCTTCTTCGTAGGCCAGCCGTTCGGGCGACTTGTAGCGGCGGTGATCGCCAGAAGTGGAGTGGCCCAGCTGCTGCGTCATTTGTTCAATGTGAAACAGCGCAGGCCGGTGCGTCTGGCGCATCGTCTCGATGGCCTCCGAATAGAGCCGACACAGCCCTGGATAGTCCCAGCCCTTTGCCCGATAGATATCCATGGCGCCCTCGAAGCCCGACAGCGCTTCTGAGATGCTTTCTTTGACGGTCTGATACTTTTTGGGTACGGAGATGCCGTAGCCGTCGTCCCACACGGAAACAGCCAGCGGTACCTGCAAGACGCCGGCGGCGTTGAGGGTCTCCCAAAAAACGCCCTCCGAGGTAGAGGCATCGCCGATGGTGCAGAAGACTACCTCGGCACCGTTGTTGGAGAGCTGACCGCACAGAGCCGGGTTTTCTCGAAATTTTTTGGAGGCGAACGCCAGCCCCAGTGCGCGCGCCATCTGGCCGCCCGTGGGCGAAACGTCCGAAGAGATGTTGAATCGGTTTTTCAGGTCTAACCATTCGCCGTTTTCGTCTATAAAAGGTGTAGCGAAGTGGCAATTCATCTGCCGCCCTCCGGAGAAGGGGTCGTTCTCAGGGTCGCCGTACAGCTGGCCGAAGAACTCTTCCAGCGTCATCAGGTCGAGGGCAAGCATGAGCGTCTGGTCGCGGTAATAGCCGGCGCGTAGATCTCCCTTGCGCCAGGCCTTAGCCATGGCCACCTGAGCGACCTCTTTTCCGTCGCCGATGATGCCGAAATTAGCTTTTCCCGTGAGCACCTCTTTGCGTGCCAGGATGCTGGCTTCGCGGCTGAGGCAGCAGATGCGGTAGTCGCGCAGCACTTCCTGCCGATAGGCTTCGGTAATGGTATGGGCAACGGCAGGAGCAGAGGCGTTTGATTTTGATTTAACCATAGCGTGAAAGAGACGTTGGCAGCAGAGCACACGCCTCTATAGAAACGGGCGCTGCCGGTGTGGCGCAAAACTACGACGCGCGGGCCGGTTGGCGATGGCGAGGTCTCAACTGACTCTCTGCATCGCGAGGCAGAATGTCGTTCGTTAAAGGTGGCTTTGTTCTGTCGCGGCGGGCACATCAAACATCCTTTACCTGCCCGATTTATCGAATGGAGCGGACTATCTAAAGAATGAAGCGTCTGATAGAAAAGGCTTGGCCGGGCGGGTTGGACGCTGACAAGCCACTCCATCTAACCTGTTCGCAACATCATTTTTTTAAATCCATACAACAACTCGTGAAGCGCTTGCGCGCCCGAGGCGGGTTTCTTTCAGGCGCGCGAGCTGCTTACTTACCTTATTCCACGCTTATTTCATCTAAGAACAACCACGTTTTATCGCCGGTCTTGGGCGCAGGGCCATAGCGTCGGGCTACGAGTTTGATGTAGCGCGCCCCGACACCGCCGAGGTTGAACGAGACGGTTTCGATGCGGTTGCCGACGAGTTCGTCCACGCGGATGTCGCGCTTGCCAGCAGAGGTGAAGTTTTCGCCATCGTTAGAGGTAAACACCTCGATGCTGCGCGGCGGATAGATGAGATGGCCAGTCCCTACCAAGAAGTTGACGCTGATTTTCTGGATGGGAGTCGTGTTTTCTAAATCAATGACCGGGTCGAAGTCGGCATCTTGTAGCCCGACCCAGTTGGCCCAGGAGCGCAGAGCGCCGATGGAGCCGTTGGTCAGGGCGTATTTTTCGCCGCCTGAGTACTGCATGGGTTGGGCGGAAAGGGTATAGGGCTTGCCTAAAGCCTTGTGGACGAGGTAATGCACGGTGAGTACGCGCCCCGGGAATTTGCCATCTACCAATGCAGCGGCTTTGACGGTAGTGCTTTTCGACAGAGGTATGGGCGAATACATGCCTGGGCTGGTGGGCTTCGGGTCAGAGCCGTCGAGCGTGTATTTGACTTGGGCCATGGCGTCGTTGGTAGAAAGCGATACGTAGCCGCCGTTGTAGCTGGCTTTCACGTCGTAGTAGCTGCGCGCGTAGTTGACCCCCATGTTGTCCATGAAGCGGAAGTGGATGCGCAGGCGGCGCAGAAAGTCACCGCGAGCGCGTTTGTTGGCAGGCGTCCAGAGTACTTCGGACAGGGCACAGGCGCGCGGAAAGGCCATGTACTCGACCTGTTGGGGCGTGGGTATGTACTCTGTCCAGACGTTGCCTTGTGCGCCGAGGATGAAACGCGCCTCCTCTTCGATAAGGGTGGATGGCACAGGTTCGTAGTCATAGACGCGCTGCAAGGTCAGGAAGCCGCCGATGGCCAATGGCTCCTGAGCCGGGTCGCTCTGGTAATAGTCGAAATAGCAGTGTGAGGTGGGCGTCATGATGGCATATTGGCCAGCGCGCACGGCCGCCACACCGCCCTCGGTGCCGCGCCAGCTCATGACGGTGGCTCCAGCGGGCAATCCGCCTTCGATAATTTCGTCCCAGCCGATGAGCTTCTTGCCGTGGCGGCTTAGTATCTCGCCCACGCGGCGGATAAAATAGCTTTGCAGCGCGTCCTCGTCTTTAAGTTTTTCAGCAGCTATGCGCTTCTGACACTTAGGACAGGCTTTCCAGCGCGTTTTAGGGCATTCATCGCCGCCAATATGGACGTATTCGCCAGGGAATAGAGCGCAGACCTCCTTGAGCACATCGGCCAGAAACTCGAACGTTTTATCGTTGCCGGCGCAAAAGACGTCTTCGAAGACCCCCCAGGTTTTGGCTACCTCGTATGGGCCTCCTGTGCAACCCAGCTCCGGATAGGCGGCCAGCGCAGCAGAGGCGTGGCCAGGCATTTCAATTTCAGGGATGATGGTGATAAAGCGCTTGCGCGCGTACTCGACAATTTCGCGCACTTCGTCTTGCGTGTAATAGCCGCAGTATTTTTTACCGTCGAAGCGCGGCGGTGCATCGGTGGCATGGCCTACGAGGGTCTCTTCGCGGCAGCCGCCTATTTGATGTAGGCGCGGGTACTTTTTGATTTCAATGCGCCAGCCCTGGTCGTCGGTCAGGTGCCAGTGGAAGTAGTTGAATTTATGGATGGCCAGCAGGTCAATGTAGCGCTTGATAAACTCTACCGGGAAGAAATGGCGGCTTACATCTAAGTGCATGCCTCGATACGGGAAGCGCGGGTAGTCTGTGATGATGCAGGCCGCTGCCGTCCAGGTAGAGTCTTTGACGGGCGTGGAACTGCCCATGTTAGGGCCAAACATCTGGCGCAGGGTTTGTGCTCCGTAGAAGGCCCCAGCGGCTGTGCGCGCTCGAATGGCGACGAAGGTTGGCATGATTTCCAGCTGATATCCTTCAGAGCGCTCCACGGTCTCATCGGGCAGAAAATAGATGCCGTTTTCGCGCAGGCTGGCCGGTGTCGTCTGAAACGGCAGCCCTGTCAGCTGAAAACCGGTGGCGGCCTGCGCTACGCCCATGAAGTACTGCGCTGCCGTCGCCCAATCGGGCTTTCCTTGCGGAAAATGGATGCGCGTGTCTGCCTTCAACTCAAACTTGCCTTCCCGTACATACGCCTGCACGGGCTGCGGAATGACGGTAACGACAGAGCTCACTTGTGCGAACACGATGGATAGGTTGGATAGGAAAAAAAGGAATGCAAATAATCTTCGCATAGTTCGGTGTTTTTTGTTGGTGCAATAGCCAAATGCCATGCCTGATTTAGGGCCATGGTGTTTTCATACTGAGACGCAAATGAACAGGGAAAAGACGGTTTGGATGCCTTCTGGCTTCGACATTTTCGCGCGGAGAGTCGGAAGAAGTGGCAGGGTGGATTAAATGATTTCCTCAAATTCAGTTTGTTCGGTATTTGGAAAGGCGCGCTGTTCAGCTTCTATTCGGCTGCGGTGCATGTCGTTCATGCGAGCCAGCACTTCGTTGATCAGCGTTTCGTCCGCCCACTGCTGGATGGCTTCCAGCGTCTGGTAGCGTTCGTCGGCGCCCAATTTGAAGGTTTGCTCGTAGCCGGCATTTTCAAATTTGACCGAGATACGGTTGTCCATTTTGAAGACGGTGATCTTCAGCAGCGGGTGTGATAGGGTACCCAGGATGCGCATGAGCGAAGAGAGAAACTGCTTTTTGCGAGAGGTGGTGAGGTGTTACGAATGGCTGAAACCGATACTCCGGCGCTGATAAAGGTAGAGTTTGCTTTTATCTAAGGTAAAGGAAGCCACGTCGTCGAGCAGGATAGTGTGCTGCTCGTCAGGCGATGTGGGTTGGTCGGTGTGGCTTTGGGCCAGGCGGAGGTTTTGGTTTTTAATTGCCTCCAGGACGACCTGCCGCACGGCGCGGGCGTTTCCGAAGTATCGGTCGCGCATCTGATAGAGGAAGTTTAGGTATTTGCCCAGATGCTCACGGGCGCGTTCGTCCACGCGGTAGTTTTCCTGCTGGAACATGTGCAGGGCGATTTCGAGCAGTTCTTCGGGCGAGTAGTCCTCGAAGCGTAAGATTTTATCGAAGCGGCTGGCTAAGCCCGGATTGGCTTTGAGGAAAGCTTCCATTTGTTCGGGGTAGCCGGCTACGAAGACAAAGAATTCGCCTCGGTTGTCCTCCATGCGTTTGAGCAGGGTCTGTATGGCCTCGTCTCCGAAGTCGCCCTGGGCGCTGCGTCCGGTGTGGGTAAGGGCATAGGCTTCGTCAATGAAGAGGACGCCGCCCATAGCTTCTTCGATGCGTTCAGCGGTCTTGAGGGCGGTCTGGCCGACGTATCCGGCTACTAAGCCCTGGCGGTCTGTTTCTATCATATGGCCGCGCTCCAAGATGCCGAGCGCTTTGTAGATTTTGGTCAGAATACGCGCCACCGTGGTTTTGCCGGTGCCGGGATTGCCCACAAAAACGGTGTGCAGGAAGAAGCGGCCCAAGACGTCGCGGCCGGTTTCGCGGTAGAAACGCACGACTTCGACCATCTCGCGGATGTCTTTTTTGATGTCTTGCATGCCGATGAGGCTATCCAGTTCGTGCAGGGCCTGCTGCAGGAGCACGACATCAATAGGGATATGTGGAGTAGTGCGCTGCGGAGGCATGGCTTGCACTTTTGCCATGTCTTCGCGTGTTACGAGTCGGAGCGTTTCGGGCGGCATGTCCCGCACATTCGGGTCGGCCATTAGGCGCAAGGCCAGCTGAATTTTGGCCTTGTCCAACAGGTCATTGACGAAGCGGGCGTTGCCAAAAGTGCGGTCGCGGCGGCGATAGGCCTCGGTAATATACTCGTTGAGCAGGGCCTTGGCGCCCTCATCTAAGGTAATCTCCTTCTCTTGGCAGGCGTATTCAGCGATGCGAATGAGTTCTTGCGGCAGGTAGTCCCGGAATTCAAAATTCATCTTGAACCGGCTGCGCAAGCCTGGGTTCGAGTCCAGGAAGGTCTTCATCTCGCGCGGATAGCCGGCTACGATAACAGCCAGATCACCCGGGCCATTCGACATTTCTTTGACAAGCATCTCAATGACCTCTTTGCCAAAGTCTTTGTTGTCTTCGGGCGAGCGGGCCAGCGAGTAGGCTTCGTCAATGAACAGAATGCCGCCGCGTGCCGCTTCAATGGCCTCCTTGACCTTGGGGGCGGTTTGGCCAATGTACTCGCCCACTAAGTCAGAACGGTCCACTTCCTTGACATGTCCCTTTGACAGCAGGCCCATGCTGCGATACAGCTGGCCCATCATGCGGGCCACGGTAGTTTTACCCGTGCCAGGGTTGCCCACAAAGGCAGAATGAATGTTGAGTTCCTCCTTCTCCTGAAAACCTTTCTCGCGGCGCAGCCGCAAAAACTTGAGGTATTGGGCGTGTTCGCGCACTTTTTGCTTGATCTCCGTCAGGCCTATGAGCGCATCCAACCGCTGGAGCACCTGCTCGAATGGCTCACTTTCTTCAGAAGGCTGTAGCAAAGGTGCTGTGGCATACGGCAGCCATACGGGGTTGTTGCCCTCCTCCCACTCACTGGATACTTCGAAGGGAAGCACGGCCAACAGGTGCTCCATAAATACGACCTCTACCGTATAATGGTCGTTGCGCCATGACCCCTTGACATTGCTGCCCCAACCCGCGGTAATTTTGACTACTTCGTCGCCTTTCTCGACCCGATGCAGGCGCACTACCTGGCCTTTGAGCTCCCGAGCGTCGTTGTAAAATTTGATAAACAGCTCGCATTGCCACGGGCGCGTCAAAAGCAGGTTCTTGAGCGTGATTTCAGCGTAGATGTAGCGCGTTTCATCGCCCAAAAAGCGCCGCATGTAGCGCCGGTCGGCCTCGGGCAAATCGTCGTAAGGGCCTTCGTACAAGCGCAGGGAGGTTATCTGGCAATATGGGTTGTTTTGCCGTTCGATAGGCCTCCCGCCGTCCTCGATATAAAAGTAGCGCGTAGCCACTTTTTCGCCCTCAATCCAAGCCTCCCAATAGTAGGCGCCTTTTTTCCAAAAAAGCCCTTCCTGTTTGTTGCCCCAGCCCTCGCGGACGTAGCCTACCGGGTCGTATTTGCTCACTTTGCGTGTAAACGCCAGCGCGCAGATTTGCTTCTTTTGTTTCTTGACAGCGAAACAGCGCAGCTCTACCTTGATTTCCCAGTCCTCGATGTCGAAATTTTTATTATAAAACGACAGCTCCGCGTATACATAAGTAGTCTCATAGCGGTCAAACACCTGCCGATACTTCTTCTTGTTGTCGGCCAACCACTCGGTGGAAGAGTAGATTTTCAAATCCCGAAACTTCCAGAGACGGTGGGTCGGGTTTTCTTCCGGTGGATTTAATTGTTGGGAGCCAAAATACATCATATTGCAAGGTGTGCTTGAGTGGAATGGGTCTTCGGAGGGTATAGAAACGGAAAGTTCGGCAAAATAACGAAAGATGGACGGAAAGATGCGCAGTGTTTTCGATAATCAGGTTGTTTGCATCGCCCACTGCTCGGCACCTCTTCGCCAATGCGGTATTTCTATGGCAAATGCGGTCTTAATTTTGGCTTTATCTAAGACGCTAAAAGGTGGCCGCACGGCTGCGGTGGGGTACTCTTCGGAGCGAATGGGAGTGATGCGGCAAGCCAGTTGTTTGAGGTCGGCAATGGTTTGGGCAAAATCATACCAGCTGCAGACGCCCTCGTTGGAGTAGTGCCAGATGCCGGCGACATTTACGGGCGCGTTTTGCGTATGGACGCGCTCGATGATGCTTAGAACGGCTTCTGCCAGATGCGGCGCATAGGTGGGCGTGCCTATTTGATCGAATACCACGCGCAGCTCTGAGCGCTCGCGCCCCAAGCGTGCGATCGTGTGAGCAAAGTTATGGCCATAGGGGGAGTACAGCCAAGAAGTGCGGATGATCATGCCTTTTTCAGGGCAATGGCGCAGCACAGCCCGGTCGCCGGCTAGCTTGGTGCGGGCATACACGCTGCGCGGGCGCGTAGGAGCATCCTCCCGAATGGGCAGATAATGTCGGCCGTGATAGACATAGTCCGTGGAAAAATGGATGAGCGCGCAGCCCATTTGAGCGCAGGTTTCGGCCAGATGGCGCGGCCCGAGCGCGTTGACGCGTTGTGCTTGCTCAGGTTCGCTTTCGGCGCGATCTACCGCCGTGTAAGCGGCACAGTTGAGGCACCAGTTGGGCCGGTGTTTTTCAAAAAAACGACGAACAGCACGGCGGTTGGTAATGTCGAGCGCCTGGGTGTTGGCCAGCACGAAAGTCCACGGAAGATACTGGTGACTCAGAGCCTCGAAGCAGCGGCCCAGTTGGCCGTTTGCGCCGGTGATGAGTAAAATAGGGTGTTGAGGCATAGAAAAACGAGTGGTCGTTTTTTTTCGAGCGAAGGTAGGGCGGCTTTGTGCGAACTTGCCGCGCTATGCGAGTGAGCTCGTGTTGTCTCTTGATATTGGGTGCGATGCTACTAAAGCCCTCAGCGGGCATTTGCCTGGGACCTTTTCAGGCCATGGTAGCCGACACCCTGCGCGAAGATACGCTGCGGGGAGTAACGATCTCAGTGGTGCGCATGCCTACTCTGCCGGGTCGCGCGCCTTTGTCGGTTTCGACGCTTCAGGGCGACTGGCTGCGTCGGGCAGAGCCGCAGCTGACCCTGCGCGAAAGTTTGGCCGCTGTTCCGGGCGTATGGCTGTCGGGCGAGGCCAACTTCGCTCAGGACATTCGCATTGCCATTCGCGGCTTTGGAGCGCGTTCGGCCTTTGGCATACGCGGCATCCGGCTGCTGCTCGACGGCATCCCCGAGTCTGCCCCCGATGGGCAAGGCCAGGTAGACAACCTCGATCTAGCTGTTGTAGAGCGCATTGAAGTGCTGCGCGGCTCCTCTGGCGGCCTGTACGGCAACGCCTCTGGTGGCGTCATCAGCCTGCACACGGACGGTGTTAGCAACGTCCCGACGCTGCGTTTGCGCACGATTGCCGGCTCTTGGGGGCTTTTACAGGCGCATGTCTCGGGTAGCCGTCGCCTCGGGCGACACGGTCTGCGCGTCGCACTGACCCATCAGCGCCTGAACGGCTACCGCGAGCATTCAGCTATGCGCGCTGCCTTGCTCAACGCCCGATGGGAATGGCCCTCGCATGACTCCACTCTCCGCCTGCGCCTGCTGCTCAACTACGCCCGCAGCCCTCAGGCCGATGACCCTGGCGCCCTCACCGCCGAACAAACGGCCGCCAACCGACGTGCCGCACACCCCACCAACACACGCTTCAACGCTGGCGAAAGCGTGGCCCAGGGACGCGCGGGACTCGTCGTTGAAAAAGCCTGGAAAAGTGGCCACTCCTCCTCTGCCCGCGCATATGCCCTGCGCCGAAACTTAGAAAACCGCCTGCCCTTCCAGCGCGGCGGCCAGGTGCGCTTGCGACGCTTCGCCGCCGGAACAGGCGCGCAACACCACTGGATAATCCGGTACATAACGATTTCTGCCGGCCTTGACTTTGACTATCAGCGCGACGACCGCCAACGCTTTGATAACCTCAACGGTCAACGCGGCTCGCTGGAACTCGACCAAATAGAAACCTTTGTCGCCACGGGTCTCTTCGCCGCTGCCCAATGGCGAGTGCATCCTCGGTGGAGTCTCAGCGCCGGATTGCGCGCCGATAGGGTCTGGCTCTGTGCCGCCGATAACTACTCAGCCGATGGCGACCAATCGGGCCGCAGCACCTATGCACGCCTCAGCCCCTGGGCTGGCCTAACGGGCTCCCTGGGCGATCGCCTACAAATGCGCGCTAACTGGGCTACCCACTTCGAGACCCCTACCCTGGGCGAGCTGAGCAACAACCCCTACGGCACCGGCGGCTTCCACCCCAACCTACGCCCACAGCGCACCCAAACCTGGGAAATCGGGCTGCAAACCAACCCGAAGAAACCCTTTCAAGCTAACGCCACCCTCTTCTGGGCCACTACATACGACGAACTCACCCCTTTTGAACGCCCGCAAACGCCCGGGCGTCTTTACTATCAAAATGCCGGACAAACACAACGCGCCGGCCTCGAACTTACGCTGATCACTCGCCCTACACCCACATTGGCCGCTGAACTGACCTGGACGTCAGCAGCATTCCGGTACGTCCGTTACAGCACGCCAGCAGGCAATTTTGACGGAAACCGACTGCCTGCCCTCCCGCAGCACTGGGGCCTACTCGATGTGCGTTACGGCGCTGACCGCGGCTGGTTCGCCCGGGCACAAGTGCGCTATTTGGGCGATTACTTTGCCGACGACGCCAACCAGACCCTCATAGCGCCCGTAACGCTCTTGCAAATTCGCGTCGGATACCGACACTGTAGACAGCGACACACCCTCGAAGTCTTCGCCGGAGCCGACAATGCTAACCAGGCGGCATACTTTCATCACATCCGACCCAATGCTGCCGCCGGACGCTTCTTCGAGCCCGCCGCCGGGCGCACCCTTTTTGCCGGCATGCTCTGGGAATGGAAACAATAGCGCTCTTTACCCGCCCATTGCAGTCTTCCGCTTTTAATACAAGGAAGAAAAATTCGATGGCGGCTCCCCATCTTGCTTAAAGCGTTGCTCTGCCTCTGCCAAATCTTAAAATACGATCACCTGCACCCCCTGGTTGGAAGGAATCTTGCGCACCCGTTGGCGCTGGCCGTTGAAATATACCTCTACAGGTGCGCCATCGTCGGGCGAGAAAAAAGCATCGGCCCCGTTCAGGAACGGAAAGCGCGCAAAGCGGTTGAGCGCCGTGCCGTCGGTACGGCCGTTGCCGTTTTCGTCGAAGAGGAAAAACGAGATGGCCGTCTTTTCGGGCGGGGCCAGCGTTAAAGTAGAGAGCGTCAGTCCGTCAATAGTCAGGGTGTCGCGTTCGGCCTGGACGGCCTGATGGGAGACGTAGATGCTTATGACGCTTTGCGCCGACGTATCGGGAAGGCCGGCCAGCAACATGGCCGTCATGCTGGCGCCCGTAGGCAGCGCACGCAGATAAACCAATGGGTTGGGCTGCTCAAAGCCGGCGAAGAAATAGTGCACCGGTCGAGCGCTCTGCGAAGCACGCAGTACCAATTCTGCAGGTGTTTTAGGGCGCACATTTTCGAGGTGCCAGCGCCCCTGGGCGTCGGCTTGGGTCTGGGCGGCGGGTTGCTCAGAGAGGCGTTGGCCTGTACGGGGGTCCGTGTAATAGAGTTCGATAGACCCCTCCGAGGCCGGCTTGTTGTCGCCAAAAAAGACGGCGCGCCCGCCGATGGATAGCGATGTTTTGGAGGCTATGGGCCGCAGCCGCGGCAGTGAGTCGTTGAGGAAGCGGTACACTTCGCGAAAAGCATTGGGGTGCGTGGCCACCTGATAATGGTCTAAGCCAGGCAGCATGCGGTTGGTGGCGCCTTCGATATCGCCGCCGCCCGCAGCGGTTACGCGGTCGCCGTCCGACCATAGGTTGAGCGTAGGCGTACGGCCGCCGGGGCCGGCCGGTTGCTTCTGGCGCGCGCTACCAATGTGCACATAGCGGGCCACCTTAGCGGCGCGCGTCGAGTCGGCCAGATAGCGGTAAGCCAGACCGCCGCCAGCAGAATGGCCGATGAGGTCGGCCTGGCGGGCGCCTGTACGCGCCAGCACGGAGTCAATGGCTTCGTCTAAGGCCTTCACATGGTCGGCTGCCTGGTTCAGGGTGTTCCAGTCGTGGGCATACAGGCGCTCTGGCGGGTAACCAGCGCGGACAAAGTCACTGTAAAAGCGCGTCCATGTGTCGCCAGAGGCCAGAAAACCATGCACAAAAACCACTGGCCGCGGGAGCGCCGTTTCATTGACCTTCCGAGAAGGGCCTTGCGCCCAGGCAGTTGCCCCAAACGCCAGGAGGAACATCAAAAATGCTTGTCGCCACATGTCTTATCCGATTTGAAAGCTGCAAAGTAAGGGCGCTTTCTATATGCGTCGGCGCTTTCTCGACGGCGGCCCTTGTGCAACCGTTGTGGCAGTTTGAACGATGGACCCGCCCATGGTCTTAGGATGAAAAGCCTTAGCCGCCTGAAGCGTCTCAGGAAGTTGTGTGCCCCAGTCGTTGGAGCATTTGCAGGGCCTCTTGCGGCGTGTTGGCGTTAGCGAGCACCTCTGGGCGTGGGTTTTCGACGATATGCGCGCCAGCAGCCTGGAGGGCTTTGCGCGCACATCGTTGACCAGCCTGTATTCGCTGGCATATGGTATTGAAGGCGATGGGTTCCCAAATGGCGAACAGCGGGTCGGGCGAGCCGTCGTCGAAGGCTGGAGCGTGGTAGGCCGTCCCACCGCTTTCGGGGCGCCGCTGAGCGATTAAATGCCGAATGGCTTCCGCATCTATTAGCGGCATATCGCAAGCCACTGCCAGCCACGCCGTTTGGGGCTCCTGGCAAAAGGCTGAGTATAGCGCGCCCAGCGGGCCGGCATCGGGCAGACGGTCTACAACAAGCCGATATCCGGCCAATTCAGCGGCCTGTTCGGGCCGGCAAGAAAGGTAGGCAGGGATGCCCACCTCTTCCAACAAGGCGACTAAATGCAGCCGCTGCGGCCGGCCGTGCCACAGCATCAGCCCTTTGTCCTGTCCCATGCGTGTGGAGCGCCCACCGGCCAGGACCAGGCCCTTCAGCGGTGGAATGTCGAGCGTCGCGGAAGTGTCCATATTTTTCGCCCAAAAATAGGCATTCTACCTGCCACGTATTGCCATGATTAGTGTGCAACAAGCCGACGAACAGCTGGCGGCCCACACGCCGCTTTGGGAAGTAGAAGAGGTTCCCTTGGCGCAGGCGATGGGGCGGGTTTTGCGCGAGCAGGTGTGCGCCGACCGCGATTTCCCGCCGTTTGCGCGCGTTTCGATGGATGGCATTGCCATTGCATACCCCGCCTGGGAGGCCGGGCGTCGCGTTTTTGCAGTGTCGGGCCAGATTCCGGCGGGTGCGCCGCCGCAGCCGTTAGGTGGTTTGGAGCGGTGTTGGGAGGTGGCTACGGGCGGCGTGTTGCCCGAAGGCGCCGACACTGTTGTGCCCTACGAGCAGGTAACTTTTTCGGAAGGTCAAGCCACGATAGTGGCCAAGGAGGTGCGGCCCGGCCAAAACGTGCATGCTCAGGGCAAAGACCGCCGCCAGGGCGACGTCTTGCTGGAGCCAGGCGTCGTGTTGGGTGCAGCGCAAATGGCGCTTTTGGCCACGGTGGGCCACAGCCGTGTACGCGTTACGCGCCGGCCGACAGCAATCATCATAGCTACCGGCGACGAGTTGGCCGATGTGGAAGATGCGCCCTTGCCCTGGCAAATACGCTTGTCGAATCCCTGGGCCATAGAGGCGCTGCTCAAGCCCTGGGTGGCGTCGAGCGTTCATCAGCGCTGTGCCGACGACATTGCCGACCTGCGTGCTGTTTTGTTGCCGGCCCTGCGCGAACACGCTTTGGTTTTCATCACAGGAGGCGTTTCGGCGGGCAAGCGCGATGTTGTGCCCGACGTGCTGCGTGAGGGTAGGGCAGAAGTGGTGTTCCACAAGGTAACTCAGCGGCCAGGCAAACCTTTTCTCTTCGCCCGCACGCCACAGGGCGGGGCGGTATTTGCGCTGCCGGGCAATCCGGTATCTGCGTTCATGTGCACGGTGCGCTATGCCTTGCCCTGGGTGCGCCGGGCCAGCGGCGCTAATAAGGCACCTGCTCAGTGGGCATTCTTAGCGGAGTCGCTTGAGTTCAGGCCCGACCTGACGTGGTTCGTACCCGTCCGTGTGGAAAATCGTCAGGGTGCACTCTGGGCGCACCCACAACCTGGGCATGGCAGCGGCGACTTAGCCAACCTGCACGAGGCCGACGCTTTTATAGAACTGCCGCGCGGACGCGACCACTTTGAGTCTGGCGAGGTTTTCCCGCTTTGGCCCTATCCGTGATACATGTGCGGAAAACGCCGATACGACCAGCGCACGCCCTGCTCGGCCAGCGTTGGGCTGATGGCGTTGAGCGTCCAAAGTAATTTGCCCAACGGCGACAGTACTGCGCGCCGCTGGCGCCGATGCGCCATGCGCACAAATGCGTGTGCCACCTCTTCCTGGGTCTGTTGCAAGCGGCCCTCGCGTGGCGCTACGGGAACTAAGCGGCCCTCTGGGTCGAACACCCGCTTCTCGGGGTCGTTGCGCGTGAAGCCCACGTAAACGATGCCCACGTGCACGCCCGCTGCGGCCACCTCTGTGCGCAGGCTTTGGGCAAAGGCCGTCAGGGCCATTTTGCCCGCTGAGTAGGCCGCACTGGTCGGCAGGCCAATCAGGCCAGCCAGTGAGCCTACTAAGATGAGGCTACCGCGAGTCTCCATCAGTGCCGGCAGCGCCGCATGGGCGGTATAGGCCGGCGCCAGGATGTTCGAGTCCAGCACATGCCGAAAAATAGCGGGGTCGGTGCGTACAAATTCAGAGCGTTGGCTCGAGCTGGCATTCGCTATGGCCACGTCTAAGCGCCCGAAGCGCTCCAGCGTGCGTTCTACCAACGCCTGGCACTGGTCGTATTGCTGCACATCGGCCACGAAGTAGTCGGCCTCGATGCCCAACTGGCGCAGGTGTTCGCAGGCGCGCTGCAGTTTTTCTTCGTTTCGGCCATTGAGCATGACCGAGGCGCCCGCCTCTCCAAAGGCTTGCGCTGTGGCCCGGCCAATGCCGCTACCGCTGCCGGTGATGAGCACCGTTTTTTGCGAAAATAGCCTCTTGCCCATAACACAATGCTTTACGTTATTGCTCACAAATGTCGGAAGCGCTCAAAACACGCCCGCTCGAGCATTTCGCGGTCGTCGGGATGCGCAATTTCGATGAGCGCTCGGGCGCGTTGGCGCAGGTTTTTGCCAAATAAATAGGCTACGCCGTATTCCGTAACCACATAGTGCACATGCGCTCGGGTGGTAACCACGCCGGCGCCCGTCTTCAGGTAGGGCACGATACGCGGAACGCCATTAGCCGTGCGCGACGTCAGGGCAATAATGGGCTTACCGCCCTGGCTTAGCGCTGCACCGCGCATGAAGTCCATTTGTCCGCCCACGCCTGAATACTGCTTCGTGCCAATAGAGTCGGCGCAGACCTGGCCAGTGAGATCCACCTCAATGGCCGCATTGATGGCCACCACGCGCGGGTTGCGGCGGATGACGTGCGGTTCGTTTACGTAGTCAATGTCCAGAAAGACGATGGCTGGGTTGTCGTCCACGTAATCGTACAGGGCGCGAGAGCCGACGGCAAAACCGGTTACCGTTTTGTTGGGATGCACGGCCTTGTACTTGTTGTTGATGACGTCGCTCTCGAATAGCGGGATTAGGCCGTCGGAGAACATTTCGGTGTGTACGCCGAGGTCTTTGTGGTTGGTTAGGCAGCTGAGTACAGCGTCGGGGATGGCGCCGATGCCCATTTGCAGAGTGCTACGGTCTTCAATAAGCCCGGCGATGTGTTCGCCAATGCGGCGCTCTTCAGGACCGACGCGGGCGCCGAATTGGGCCTCGTGTAAAGGTTCTTCTAACCATACAGCGCAGTGGAAGCGCGAAGCGTGTATGAGGCTATCGCCGTGCGTACGCGGCATCTGCGGATTCACCTGGGCGATGACGTATTTTGCGGTATTCACTGCAGAGCGCGCGATGTCCACCGATGGTCCCAGCGAGCAATAGCCGTGGCGGTCGGGCGGCGATACCTGTATGATAGCCACATCAATTGCCAGAATACCCTGTTTGAACAACTCGGGTATCTCGCTCAGAAACACGGGAATATAGTCTCCGTGGCCTTCGTTAACCGCCCTGCGCACAGGCTCCGAAACGAACATGGCATTCAGATGAAATGCTTCTGCGCATTCGGGCTGTGCTACTGCTACCTCGCCATACAGGCTAATAAAAACTAGCTCTACATTGCGCAGCTCGTGGCGCCGCTCGGCCAGATGGCGCAGCATCGAAGTGGGGGTACAGGCGCCGCCGTGGATGTACACGCGCTGGCCCGACTGAATGACCGACAGCGCCTCTTGCGGAGATACATAGGAAAGTTCAACACGCATGCGGTTTTGGATTGCTTTTTCGGGCGCAAGGGTACGCCGACGGGGCGCAAAAGTGGCGTAAAGTCTCCGTTAAAACCCGATGCAAACCCGAAAAAGTGGAAAGAACCCGGTGCCACCTTTAAATGGTGATTACCCAAAAACAGTTCGCTTGCCGCCTTTAGGCGGTTACTACCCCCGTTTGGTCTAAAGGATTAAGGCGCACCGCGCCAAAAGGCCATCTTTGTCGTTTGTTAACCTTGGTTAGCTTGGTGCGGTGTTAAAAACGCCCAGAGCCCCTGCAAACGAGCTGTTTTTTCCATTAAAATTCACAACAAACAATGATGAACGCCAAGCGTATTTTCTTACTGGCCCTGTTCTGTCTGCCGGCGCTTTTCCTCTTTGCCCAATCGAAGGCTCCCGACAACTGGTTCACCTTAGACAAAGCTACCGACAATGTGCAAGGCACCAGTTCCGATAAGGCCCTGGCTGCGCTCAAAGCTAAGGGTCGCAAAGGCCAGCCTATTATCGTGGCCGTGCTCGACTCCGGCGTGGACGTCATGCACGAAGACCTGAAAGATATCATATGGGTTAATCCGGGCGAAATCCCAGGCAACGGTGTTGACGATGACAAAAACGGCTACGTGGACGACATCCACGGATGGAACTTCCTCGGAGGCCCCGACGGCAAGAGTGTTCACCACGAGACGCTCGAACTGACGCGCGAATACGTGCGCCTGAGCAAAAAATTCGAGGGAACCGATCCTAAAAAACTCTACGGCGAGGCCAAGAAGGAGTACGATTACTATCAGAAAATCAAGGAAGACTTTGAAGAAGCCCGCCAAAAGGCCGAGGCCATGAAAGCCCAAATTGCTGCTCAGTTTGAGCGCGTAGAAAAGGCTTTTGCCACCATCGCCAAAGCGCTGGGCAAAACCTCGTTCACCGAAGAAGACCTCAAAGGGTTGGACACCAGCGCGGACAAAGACTTAGACGAGGCCGTAGCGCTGGCCAAGCGCGTCATTCCGCGCGGCCTGACTCCCGACAATTTGGCCCAGCAAAAAGAAGAAGCCTCCGGCGACCAGCTGCGCTACAACCTCAACCCCGACTACAACCCGCGACACATTGTGGGCGACAACCCCAACGACCTGACCAATCGCTTCTACGGCAACAACGATTACCGCGGCCCCGACGCCGCTCACGGCACCCACGTGGCGGGCATCATCGCTGCTATCCGCAACAATGGCATCGGCATCAACGGCATTGCCGACAATGTGCGTATCATGACCGTGCGCTGCGTGCCCGACGGCGACGAGCGCGATAAAGATGTGGCCAATGCCATCCGCTACGCGGTGGACAATGGCGCCAGCATTATCAACATGTCGTTCGGCAAAGGCTACAGCCCGGATAAAAAGTACGTGGACGATGCTGTCAAATACGCCGCTGCCCACGATGTGTTGCTCGTACATGCTGCCGGCAACGATGCCGAAAACAACGATACGCGGCCCAACTTCCCGAATGCCAACTATGTAGAGCCGGAGCGCAAAGGCCTCTTTGGTAAACAGCGCGTAGCGCCCAACTGGCTCGAAGTGGGCGCCCTCTCCTGGGCGGGCGGCGAACGCCGCGTGGCCGGCTTCTCCAACTACGGCAAGCGCAATGTGCACCTATTTGCTCCCGGCTACCAGATCAAGTCCGCCGTGCCCGATAACGAGTACGCCACTTTTAGCGGCACTTCCATGGCTGCGCCTTCAGCATCCGGTGTAGCGGCTATTCTCCGCTCCTACTACCCTGAACTGTCGGCCGCTCAGGTGCGCGATATTCTGGTGCAATCGGCAGAAAAACAGGAAGGCGAGGTCTACAAACCCGGCAGCACTGAAAAGGTCAAGTTCAGCGACCTGTGCATCAGCGGCGGCGTGGTCAATGCCGTCAACGCCATCGCTATGGCGGAGAAAACCAAACCGGCGAAAAAGAACAAGAAAGCCATCTGGCGCGAAGCCGGGGCGGGTAAGCGCGTCAAGATCGCAACACCCTGACCGGTCGAAACTGTTTGCCCGTATTCAAGAAGTTATGAGTGCCGAAGCAGACCCGCCGTTGCTTCGGCACTTGTTTTGGAAGCCTTGGGTGGAGCACCAGAGTTTAGTTTCGGCGCTGCAAGCGTTCCTGCCGATGTTCGCGCGCTTGCTGTAGGCGTTCTACTAAGCGCTCGCGGAACGAACGCTCTGCTAACGGCAGACGCGCGATTTTGCGCGCAGGCAGCACGCGCCGCAATTTCTGAAACAGTTCCTTCTCTAAGTCGAGCTCGCGTTGGCGCATTTCAAAGTGCCGCTTGATGGCCTCTTCTACTTCGCTGTCGCTCATGGCGTCTAGCTGCTTTTGCGGGCGCAGGGCCTCTATGGCTTTTTCTCGGTTCTCTAAATATTCGTTGTAAATGGGCCAAAAGCCCTGGGCCTCCTCGGGTGTCAGGCGAAGCACTTCGGTAAAGATGGCTACGCGAAAGGCGCGCATGCGCTCGTCGCGCCGCTCAGGGTCAGGTTGGGCTTGGGCAGATAAGGTCAGGCACAAGAGCAAAATGCTCCCCATGGCATATTTCATAGATGTCTGATTTAGCGGTATTTACAGGTTTATGTGCTCTATTTCTTCTGGCGATAGGTCGCGCAGGAATAATTCCCAGGATGGCTCGTCCTCGCTGCTCTGTTCGGCTGCGCCATCCCAGATGCTTTCCGATAATGCGGTGTTCATCGCATCTGGGTCAATAAGTTCTGGGTTTTCCTGAAGATAGGCGCCAATTTCCTCTGGAGTAGGTTCGGGCAAGGGTGCTGGTACTTGCGCAGAAGGCCAGGCCCTGTGGGCAATCCATGCAATGGCCAGTACGGCGGCTGCGGCTGCGGCCGTGCGCAGAGCAAAGCGCCACGAGGTGAGAATGCGGCGCTTGGATGGGCGTTTGCGCAGCCCTTCTAACTCTAAGCGCCGAATGATGGCTTCTTCTATGTGCTCCAAGTAGCCTTCGGGTGTGCCCAAGGGATGTTTTAATCCATCGGTGCGCAGCAGCGAGGCACCTGATTCGGCCAGCTCATCGTGCAGGTTGTCTTTTTCCATATCAATTCAGTGCAGGTTATGGTCTCGCAGGTAGTTTTCCACTTTTTTCACAGCGTGGTGAAAGGAAGCTTTTAAGGCGCCTACGGAGGTGTCGAAAAGGCGCGACATTTCTTCGTAGGGCATCTCCTCGAAGTAGCGGAGGTTAAACACGGCTCTTTGTTTGTCCGGCAGCCGAGCCACGGCTTCGTACAATTGGCGTTGCAGCCCTTCGGCATCGAAGTACGGGTCGCTACGCAGCCGCTGAACTATCGGGCTTTCGCCGTCTTCGATGGAAATAGTCTGCTGACGCCGGCGGTTTTCCAGAAAAGACAGCGCTTCGTTAGTAGCGATGCGGTACAGCCAGGTGTAGAGTTGTGCTTTACCCTCAAACCCGCTAATACCTCGGTAAACTTTAATGAACGTGTTCTGCAGGACATCGTCGGCATCCTGGTGCGTTAGCACGAGCCGGCGAATATGCCCGTACAGCCGCTCTCCATACGTGCGCAGGAGCAGCCGAAAACCCTCCTCGAAGGTTTCTTCGGAGCGCAACAGGCTCACGATGTGCTCGTCGGAAGCATGCGGACGGGTCGCGGGCACAGGCTTGTGCAGATTTTGTTGCATAAGACATTCCTGGCGAGTAAGGGTTTAAAAAGCCGATAGACAATGATTGCTCGCCCAAGCATTTTATCCGTCTCCGCCTGTTTGTGCGGCCTGGCTACAGGCGCTGGCAAAGGCGCCTTTGAAAGAGCCATAAAGCACTTAGGGCCTGATGTTCCCCCCGAGTAAAAAAGTTGCCTGTTAGAGGGCCTTCTACGCCTTTTGTAACTGCAAAAGCCCACAAGGATTTTTTCCTTAGCGATTAAAAACTAAAAGACCGCAGAAGGGCTGCGGAGAAACGCAGAGATTTTTTCCCTCGGCGGTCTTCTGCGTTCTCGGCGGTAGAAGCAGGAGAAACGCAGCTTCAACGCCCTTTGAGAGCCAACAAGAAGGGCGTCGCTGTGGTAGAAAGGGCTTGCGCGGAGGCGATTGGGTAGCCATGTTATCCAGTAGTACTCTTGCCTGCTTGAGTACTGGCGGACATTGGCATACCTTTGCCCGCCTTTTATGTAGTAACACTGCCACACGACATGAGTTTTTTCCTCGAAATCCTCAAATTGACCTTGCCCTCGTTGGTCGTATTCTTCACCGTATATTTTATGCTCAAACTACTGCTGGAAGAACGCCAGCGCATGGATGCTGTTTTGCTCCGGCAGGATGCCCAAAAGATAACTCTCCCATTGCGCCTCCAGGCGTACGAACGCCTGACATTGCTGTGCGACCGGGCGTCCATTCCGAACACGCTGCTGCGCGTTCGCATGCCCGGTATGACCGTTGCTCAGTTGACCCACGCCCTTCTAATAGCCATCAACCAAGAATTTGACCATAACACTTCGCAACAGCTCTTCGTCTCCGATACACTGTGGCGCATCATCACTGTGGCTCGGCAACAAACCATCCTCTTAATCACCCAGGCCGCCGAAGGACTCGACCCTCAGGCGGCCGATGAGGCTTTAGTGAACCGCCTTTTGGCCATGCTCGAGGCACAAGGAGAGCCTACTCCGTTGCAGCAAGCCATCGTGGCCATACGAACGGAAGCCGGCCAACTCTTTTAACCTGTCTCACTCCACTAAACTCCAAGGCCACATACTCCACGGTGCAAAAGACCAAGAGGTGAAGAAAATATGCTGCTTCGGCCCCCGCTCTTTGCTTTGAAAAGCCGGCGTCGCCTCAAAATGCGCAACTGCCTGTTAACCCGAATCTTGTGTCCAGAAGCCTGAAAACAATGTTCTTACGAGGGCGCCGATTACCTCACGACAAGCCTCTGCGCTGCACCTCGATAGACACCGGCACTTTGCACTGCCGACTCGATGCGTCTTCTGATACGCAGCTACTGCTGTTCTCGGAGCGGTGAAATACGTAACTTCTTATGAGCCAGCCAAAACGAAGGATTGTTTGGCCATACGCCCATTCTTTTGCTATTTTCAAACAAAAAGAAATAAAAAGCCGAACATAAGAATGAAAGAAAACTCGGTCTTTGAGTGCTAAAACGTATGCGTCTGATTGTCAGGCACCTGGCGAAGCTGGCAAAAGGGGTGAAAAAATTTTCGTCGAAAAGTGCGTCAGAGCTTGTTTGGTTCCCCGAAGAAACTTCAATCTTTGTCCTCCAATCCGACAGTTGCGATTCTTACAAGCACCATTTTGGGGAACTTCCCAAAACGATAAAACTATCTGGGCTATGACGAATAATTGCCAGGTGGTGTGGGAGAACTGTCTTCACATCATCAAACGAAGCGTGCCTCCGCAAAGTTATCAGACGTGGTTTGAGCCAATTCAACCCGTGAAGTTGGAGAATTCGGTACTGACCATAGCGGTACCCAACAAGCTTTTCTACGAGTGGCTGGAGGAGAATTTCGTTCAGATACTTCGCAATACCATCTTTCAGGTATTAGGAAAGGACGGGCGCCTGCGTTATTGTATTCTGAATAATGGTGCCGTCCCAAAGCCAAATGCTTCAAATAATGGGGCGGCTGAGTCATTGGCTCCCTCAGAGTCGCCGATGGTTCCGGGCACCTTTGATATTGAGAAGATCAAAGACCCGCGCATTATCCCTGGCATTCGGCGCGACAAGGTGGTATCCAACCTTAACGCTAACTATACTTTCGAGACGTTTATCGAAGGCGACTGCAACCGCTTAGCGCGCAACGCTGGCCTTGCCGTAGCCAAAAAGCCCGGTGGTACCGCCTTTAACCCGCTGTTTATCTTTGGCGATGTCGGCCTGGGGAAAACCCATCTGGCCCAAGCCATTGGCAACCAGATTGTCCAGCAATTCCCCGACAAATTAGTGCTCTACGTCTCGGCGGAAGAGTTCACTAACCAGATCATACAAGCTATTAAAAAGAACGACGTTAATGCTTTTGTGAACTTTTACCAGGCGCTTGACGTGCTCATCATGGACGACATCCAGTTTTTATCGGGCAAGCAAAAAACCCAGGAAATTTTCTTCTTCCTTTTCAACCAGCTGCACCAGAGCGGGCGACAGATCATCCTGACGTCGGACCGCGCCCCACGCGATCTGGAGGGCATTGAGGATCGCCTCATCTCTCGCTTTCGCTGGGGCCTGAGCGCAGATTTGCATGCCCCCGACTTGGAGACGCGCATGGCCATTCTGAGCGCTAAACTCGAGCGCGCGGGCGTCAAGGCCAGCCAAGACGTCCTGGAGTACATCTGCTACAACATCAAGGACAACGTGCGCGACCTCGAAGGCATCATGGCCACCCTCCTGGCCCAGGCCACGCTCATGCGCCGCGAAATAGACTTGGAGTTGGCCAAAAAAGCCATTCTTAACTTCGTCAAATCGCCCAGCCGCGGCATCACGATGGAGGCCATCCAGAATCTGGTGGCAGAGCACTTCAATGTACCTGTCAAGACCCTCTCGCAAGAAGGACGAAAGCGCAACTTAGTGGTACCGAGGCATATCGCTATTTACCTATGCAAGCAACTCACCGACCACTCCCTCAAAGCCATTGGTAAGGCCTTTGGCGGACGCGACCACAGCACTATCCTCTATTCCTGCCGTACCGTTCAGGACATGATAGATACCGACCCGACTTTCCGCGCTAACGTAGAAGAATTGGAGAAAAAAGTCAAAATGAGCCTCAGCCATTGATGCGTTCTCCGGGCGGGTGTCAAAAAACACGCTGAGAAATTTGGACGTGTCTGAAAAGCAGGTGTACCTTTGCACCCACATTAGGCCACCCGTTCGGATGGGTGGGTGAGTGGCTTAAACCAACGGTTTGCTAAACCGTCGTACGGGGTAAACTCGTACCGCGGGTTCGAATCCCGCCCCATCCGCTTCTTTGCCTTCCTTATGGCCAAACGCTCGGGATGTAGCGCAGTCCGGTAGCGCACCTGCTTTGGGAGCAGGGGGTCCCAGGTTCGAATCCTGGTATCCCGACAAAACTTAAAAGCCCGCTCAGGCGGGCTTTTTTTATGCCCACTACGGCCACTGCATCTGCCCTTATTGGACTTTCAGGCTTTTATGCTGCCCGTCATGGCCGATTTGGCCGCCTTTTTCGGCCGAATTCTCGTCCATAAATGCGCACAATCAGCAGGAAAAGCGCAATAAGAATGGGCCCGAAGACGAAGCCAATAAACCCGAACAACTGCAGACCCGCAATAACGCCGAACAGGGTAATGAGCGGGTGTGTCTCGCCCAGACGCTTTTGCAACCACATGCGCCCGAGGTTATCCACCGAGCCGATGACAATGAAGCCGTATAAAAAAAGCGCTGCCGCCCGCACCGGCTCGCCATTGGCCAGCATGAGCGCCGACATGGGCACGTAAGCCAACGCTACTCCCACAATAGGCAGCATGCCTGATATGCAGGTGATGGCAAACCACAACCACACGTTAGGGACGCCAATAAGCCAATAGAACGGCAGCCCTGCTAACCCCTGCGTGATGCCCATGAACGGAATACCTAAAGCATTGCTGAAAACTAAGGCGTTGAGCCGCTCCTTAAATTCGGTGGTATTGCTTTTGCTGAAGGGAAGAAAGTCGTAGAATGCTTGCTCAATGCGCGCCCGGTTCATCAGCATGAAGTAGAGCACAAAAGCGACCAGCAACGTCATTATGGTGTTCTCCACGGTGGCTGTAAGCAAGGCTCGCGCCTGTTTACCCACCCAGCCCGTGAGCGCCCGAATGTTCTCCGGGGTAATCAACTCCAGATTGTACTCCCGGTTCAAATGCTCTGCTACTTGCTCGATGTTCTGGATGATCTCCGGCGAGTGTTGCAGCGCCGACAGAAGCGGCTGCTGTACCAACTGAACGAGAAAGTAAATCACTAACGCCAGCACTGCCCCTGATAAAAGAACGAGCAGCAGGGCGGCCACTATGGGTGTCCATTGCTTTTTATCTACCAGAAAGGCCATCAATGGCGACAATAACACATATAGTGTATAAGCGCCCAACAGCGCGGGTAGATAGGCGCTCAGGGTGTAAAAAATGACGCTTGCCAGCCCTATAATTAGGAGCAGCAGGGTAATCTGGCGCAGCAATAGTCCCGGAATGCGCGTCATCATAGCGCCCGAAAGATACGACGAGCCACCGCATCGCCTAAGGTTCAGACGGCATCTGAGACAACGATGCCGCCTTTAGCGGCCGCCGGGCCGGGTTGCTGATGGCGCTGCATCCGCAGGAGCAGCCCTTCCTGCACCTGTGGCCACTCCTCAGCAATGATGCTGTAGAGAGCGGTGTCGCGGCATCGCCCGTCGGGCAGGATTCGGTCGTTGCGAAGGATTCCTTCAAAGGTGGCCCCCATCTTTTCTAAGGCCTGACGCGAGCGCTGGTTTTTGGGCGACGTGCGGAATTGGACGCGCACTAATTGTAAATCGTCAAAACAGTAGCGTAGCAAAAGCCATTTACTCTCCACATTGATGCCGCTGCGCCAAAAATCTGGATGCAACCACGACCCGGTCTCTGCTCGCCGATGGGTGGCGTTCCAATTGTGTAGGCGAGTGAAGCCCGCTATGCGCCCGTCCTCCAAGAGGCGAATCACGTAAGGATGGTGTATCCACGCATCGCGCAAAACGATGGCTTCCTCTAAGTGCGCCCAGTGATACGCGATATCGGCGCGGCTTTCAGGAAAGTGCTCCCAGATACGAGGATCGCTTCCCAGCATCACCAAGGTAGAGAAGTGTTCCTCGCGGAGCGGTTCCAGCAAAATGCGTTCACCCCGGAGGGCAACAAAAGGGTCGGGCGGTAAAGGTGGTAACATGCAGGCGATTTTATCAAAAAAAGCCTACAAACTTCCGACCCTAAGCGCATGCTCCTTGAAAGTGGGTGTTACCAAATGATTAAAACAATGTTACGCCGTTCCATTGAAGCACAGCCGGAAACATCTGTCCCTTCTGGGAAGCATTACGGCGCTGGGGCGGGCGTGTCCTCGCCCGACGGAGGCGATGCCGCATTCAGCTGTTTAAGCAGCCGATCGCGTTCTTCCTGAAAGGCTTTCAGCAGCGGCCCGGAGATGGGTTCGGGTTGGGGCAGGTTGAGGCGCAAATGATCCACCTGCTGGCCGTTTTTCCAGAAGCGAAAGCATACGTGTGGGCCCGTAGCCAGGCCCGTGGAGCCGACGTACCCGATGATCTGCCCCTGCACAACGCGCGCGCCCGGGCGGATGCCGGGTGCAAAGCCGCTCATGTGCAAGTATTGCGTTTCATAGACCTTGTCGTGACGGATGCGCACAAATTTGCCGTTGCCGCCGCGCTGGGTGGCTTCCGTAACGATGCCGTCGCCTACAGCAAGGATGGGCGTGCCGTACGGCGCAGCGTAGTCGGTGCCGAAATGAGGGCGATGGTAACCCAAAATCGGATGCAGCCGCTTTCTACTAAAACGGCTGGAAATGCGGCTGTATTTGACCGGCGCTTTCAAAAAGGCCTTGCGCGCCGGCCGCCCGTCGTAGTCGTAATACTCCACTTTGCCATCTTCCTTTTGAAAGCGGAAGGCGTAATAACTCTTACCGTCGCGCTCATAGACGGCAGCCAGTATCTTGCCGGAACCCACGCGCTGCCCTTCCACAAAATCTTGCTCGTAGAGCACCTTAAAGCGGTCGCCTACCTTCTGGCGGTAGAAATCCACCGAGGCAGCCAGAACGTCAATCATAGCATCGGCTAAAGGGTCGCTCAGGCCGCTTTCCATAAGCGCTTGCCAGAAGTTGCTTTTGATCTCGCCCGCCGATATGCAGGTCTCGACCGTTACCGGGCGTTTGACCACCTCGACACAGGGCTGGTCATATAGGTGAAAAACAACGTACTCGTAAGGCGAAGGCTCGTACACCATATACATGGGACGACCATCGTCGCCCTTTTGGCGATGCAGAAAATGCAGCGATTTGCCCATGCGCAATAGATGGAGGCCAAACACGCCTTCGGCGCTTTCAACTACAGCGCTGATCTCCTGGGGCGTCAGGCCTTTTTGTTGCAAAATCGCCCCCAAACCATCCCCGCGTTTAAGCAGATGTTCCTCGATGCGCAGCTGATCTAAGGGAAAATCCCAGCGACTTTTAAAGGTGGCAGATGGGGCGTGTTCTATTCGGCCCAAAGCCAGAGCAGCAGCGGTATTGTTTGGTTGAAGCTCTAAGTGCGTGGCTAAAACGGCGGCTAATACGAGGGCACTCAAAGCCAGGATTACCGTCGTTGTTGAAGTGGTTTTCCAAAAGGATTGCATCCATTTCGATGCCTTTGAGTCGTCTGTCTGCACAGATAGTATCGGATTTAGTGAAGGTGAAAGAGTAAAGGATACGCGGCAAAAATAGGGCAGTATTTGAACTTTGTTCCTTCTCGCGGTTTTTTCTGGCTCAATTATGCCTGCTCGTGTCAACACCTTTTGTACTACTGTTATCGTTGCACTGCTCTTAAGCGGCGGTCTGCCGGCTCTCGCGCAACACAGCACCTTCGACACGGATAACGAAGGCTGGGGCGCCGTGGGCGACCCGGTCAGCAGTGTCGCCATTTGGATACCCACCGGGGGCAATCCGGGCGGACATATCCGCGTTACCGACGCCGCTACGGGAGACCTGTGGTACTTTTCTGCTCCGCTCAAATTCCGCGGCAATAAATGCGGTGCCTATGGACGCTATCTGCGCTGGGAGCAGTACGCCAGCGACACCTCCCAGATCAGCCCCATTGGTGGCCGACCTGATGTCGTGCTCATCGGCGGCGGGCTGACGCTGACTTACGACCTGACATACAGCCCCCAAAAGACCTGGACGCCCTTCGAAGTGCTCTTGCGCGAAGACGCCGGCTGGCGACTCAACAACCTCAACGGCCCGACGCCCACGCCTGCGGAATTTCGTGCCGCTTTGGCCAACATTAGCGCTCTGCGTATCCGGGGCGAATACTTCACTGGTGCCGATTTCGGCGGCTTAGACAATGTCGTGCTCGAAGACCCGTTTGTCCTCGACCTCGACGCCGACAACAGCTCACGTGCCACCGACGACGGCTTCGCTGCCGACACCCTTTGCGGCCCGCCCTACGTGCTACCCATCGCTGACGACGACCTGCTGGTCGCTTTCGACAAACCCATAGACTCCATCAACCTGCGTCTGTTGCTGGTCAAAGATGCCGCGCTGGAGCGCCTGCAAGCCATTGGCGTGTTGCCCGCCTCGCTTTCGCTTGCGCCCAACGGCTCTGCCGGCTGGACTCTCATTAATAACGGCAACGCCACTGCTGCCCATTGGATGCAAGCCTTGCGTCAGATACGCTATCGACACGATGGCCCTACGCCCACCGGCGGTGAACGCTTAGTGGCTGTGCAAGCCTATGGCGAGTGTGGCGCGCTGGGCGTGCGCTATGCCTACCTCTTCATCGCTCAACGCGGCAGTGCAGGTCTTCCGGGCGACACCACGCTGTGCACCGGCGGTGCGACTATTGACCTCTTTCGTGTTCTGCGCGGCTCGCCTACGCCCGGTGGACAATGGCTACCCGCGCTGCCCGGCGGACGCTTCGATCCTGCTATCCACCCGGCCGGCGCCTACCGATACGTAGCGCCTGCTCCAGCCAACTGCGCAGCCGATACTTCAACAGTAAATGTGCGCATAGAGGTGGGCTTCTCTCTGGGCGCTGACACTACCTTATGCCATGGCGAAATATTGCGCCTCAGCGCACCCGCCTACCTGACTCAATGGCAGTGGAGCACAGGTGACCGCACCGCCACACTCGATATCGCTACTGCCGGCCAATATGCTCTGCGCGGCCAGACAGCGTACTGTACCTTCGCCGACACCGTAGCCGTAGCCTTCTTGGCATGTGAAACCTGCGCCTTTTACGCCCCCAACGCCTTCCGACCCAACGGCGGCGGACGCAACGATGCCTGGCAGCTCTTCTTCCCATGCACCTGGCAGACCTTCCGCCTGAGCATCTTCGACCGCTGGGGCAACCTCGTCTTCCAGACCGACAACCCGGATACCCCCTGGCTCGGCTATGTGCGTGACCTGCCTGCCCCACCAGGCATCTATGTCTGGTATGCCGAATGGGAGAGCGACACGCCACAGGGCCGCCGCCGCGAGCAACGTTCTGGTGATGTGTTGCTGGTGCGCTGACTTACTGATTGCGCCCCTCTCTTGCCCCTCACTTGCTCACTTTTATCTCAGGCTATTCCTCCGCTTTCAGCCGGTAACAGCCTTCGGAAAGCCGCCTTTGCGCAAACGCAAAGTACTCCGGCACAATTTCAAAACCCACATATCGCCGTCCTTCCTGCTGACTCACTACTGCCACCTGGCCTGAACCCAGGAAAGGATCGAGCACCAGATCGCCCGGCTCACTGCTGTACGCCAGGATTTTGCGAATAATCTCGGCAGGCAGTTTCGTAGGCGTTTTCAAATCGCCCGTCCAGTATTCGCGCGGGATACTCCAAACATCCTCTTTATCGCGGTAGTGAGCGCTGCCACCTTCGGGATGGCGCACCTCTGGGCTAAAGCGGGCATACGGAAAAAACTTGCGCCGACGGTCATCTATGCACGCATACAGAATGTGGTAGTGTGCCGTCACGTACCTGCGCCGCGTGACGACGCCGAATTGATACTTCCAAATAAGGTGATTGACTAAGGTGAACTGCATCTCATCGAGCGCGACGAGCAAATCCTTGAGGTAGTTCCAGCCCGAGAAAACGTACAGACTCCCCTCGGGCTTCAACACGCGGCGCACCTGTGCCAACCAGGCTCGAGTAAAATCCAGGTAACTACCGCCCTGAACCTCACTGTAGCCCTCGAGTACGCGCCTACCCTTGCGTTTGTAATTGCCTTTTTGCGCCTTAAAATCAATACCAAAAGGCGGATCGGTAATGACCAGGTCCACACAGGCGTCGGGCAAATGCTTCGCCATGCCGCCAATACAGTCTTCGTTGAAAAGGATGTTCATAATCAGCCCAGAACACGTGCAGGCGATTCGGTTGGGCAAAGAAAAGCACATTAACCTTGTGCATTGGCTTTCTGCTTTTCAAAAGCCCGGCTTCGCCAGAAAATAGACCTTCGACATCGCCAGGAACGCCAGACCAATAGCCAGGCACGCTATGCTAACTCCCGCAAACCTACGCAGCCTATCTTTGTTCCAACACCGACGCAAAAACAAGCGCACACGATGACCACCACCGCATCGCCATCCATCGCCGACCTGCTGCACCGGGCGCTCCAGCGGGAATGGCTCACCCCCGAAGAAGGCGTCTTCCTCTTCGAGCAGGCCCCCACTGCTGACCTGATGTACGTCGGCAACCAGCTCCGCCAGCACCACGTGCCCGGCAACGTCGTTACCTGGATCATTGACCGCAACGCCAACACCACCAACGTCTGCATCGCCAATTGCAAATTCTGCAACTTCTATCGCCGACCCGGACACGAAGAGGCCTACATCACTACCATCGAGGAGTATAAGCAAAAAATAGAGGAGACCTTCGCCTTCGGCGGCGAGCAACTCCTCCTGCAGGGCGGCCACCACCCCGACTTAGGGCTGGACTACTACACTCGCCTCTTCCGAGAGCTGAAGTCGCTTTATCCCAACCTGAAGCTGCATGCCCTCGGCCCGCCCGAAGTGGCTCACATCTGCAAATTGGAGAAGATGAGCCACTACGACGTCCTGAAAGCCCTCAAAGAGGCCGGCTTGGACTCACTGCCCGGCGCTGGCGCCGAAATCCTCAACGACCGCGTGCGGCGCCTCATCTCCAAAGGCAAATGCGGCGCCCAGGAGTGGTTGGACATCATGCGCGCCGCCCACCAGCTGCGCCTGACCACCTCGGCCACCATGATGTTTGGCCACATCGAGACCAACTTAGAGCGCATGGAGCACTTCGCTGCCATCCGCCAGGTGCAGTCCGAAAAACCCGCCGATGCTAAAGGCTTCATCGCCTTTATCCCCTGGCCGTTCCAGGACGAAGACACCATCCTGAAAAAACTCAAGCGCGCCCGCAACGCCGTCACCGGCGACGAATACGTGCGCATGATCGCCATGAGCCGCATCATGCTGCCCAACATTACCAACATTCAGGCCTCGTGGCTCACCGTAGGCAAACAGGTCGCCCAGGTGTGCCTGCACGCCGGCGCCAACGACTTCGGCAGCATCATGATCGAGGAAAACGTCGTCTCTGCCGCCGGCGCCCGCTTCCGCTTCACCGCCGACGGCATCCAGCGCGCCATCCGCGAGGCCGGCTTCGAACCGCGCCTGCGCAACCAACAGTACGAATTCCGCGAACTGCCCGCCAACATCCGCCAACAGGAACTCGACCGCTCAGCACTGATCGTGGACTGAACACTGGCCAAACTGCAGCCTATCCGCCCGATTCATCGGGCGGTTACAGGAAATACGTATCCGGAACTCCCGTTTCTGGCTTTTCGGTAGGCATGAGGTGACTTTTCTCTCTACAGACCTCTGCGTTGCTGGTGGTTGGGGAGGTGAGTCAGGCGCCGGCCAAACGAGTTTCGCCGGTACTGGGCCGAACAAGTTCGGCGGTTACTGGGCTATCTTTGCCGCTATGGCACGTTATTTCAACACCACAGGTCTGTGCAACCCGGAGGAACACTACATGGTGGACCCGCTCCGTGGGAAGTACCCGGATATTTGTCGGCTGATTGAAGCTAAACAGTATTTTCTCATTCACGCGCCGCGGCAGACGGGCAAGACGACACTGCTGCACGCGCTGGCGCGTCGGCTGAATGCAGAGGGGAAATATGTGTCCGTCGTCTGCTCTTTGGAGTCGGCAGGATATCCGAGTATTTCCGTGGAGTCGGCCAACCAGGTTATTGTGGACACACTGTATCAGGCCTGTACTGTTTTTCTGCCAGCGGAATACTACCCGCCCGTTCCAGAGGGACTACCTTCAAAGCCGAATTTGTTTCAGACCTATCTTTACGAGTGGGCGCGCGGTTTGTCCAAGCCGATCGTGTTATTGCTCGACGAGGTGGACTCGCTGTACGACGATGTATTGGTGTCGGTGTTGCGGCAGTTGCGCAATGGTTTTCAGCATCGCCCACAGTTTTTCCCGCAGTCGGTG
>JANWVR010000025.1 GCA_025056735.1 Saprospiraceae bacterium | reverse complement strand
GACGAGTTTCTGGAGGGTTTGCGGCACAGTCTTTTGCTGCGCAACGTGTTGTTGGTGCTCAAGTATGCGCGCGATGCGGATTACATGCGGGTGCATTTTCGCGAAGTGCTTACCTTTGTGTCGGATGAGGTGAGTACGGAGGTGTTGCTGATTTTGTTTCGTGCGACGTTTTTGTATGTGCAACAGATGTCGAATTTTTCCAAGGAGGAGGTTATGGATTTGATACAGACATTGCCTTCGCCCTACGAGCAGGAGGCGAAGAGCACCTATCAGCAGATTTTGGAGGAGGGTTTTGAAAAAGGCCTCGAGAAAGGCCGTGCAGAAGGTCTTGAAAAAGGTCTTGAAAAAGGCCGTGCGGAGGGCATTGAAATTGGTGTCGAGAAGGTTTTGCTGGCTTTTTTGAGGAAGAACCCTGGTTGGAGTGACGAAGAGGTGGCTGCCACCTTCGACGTTTCGATAGAAGTGGTGCGTAGGGTACGCAACTTGCTGTAACCTGTTGATATGCTTATGCGGCAAGCCACAGCGAAAACATCGAGCGCTCGACGCATAGCGAGCAGATGTTTTACAGACATCGTTGGTGGAGCCTGCGTAGCAGACGCGGTGTCGGTGATGGGCCAGCCCACTTTGTTGCTGAAGAGCACGGCTGCTGAAATGGGCGCCCGCAGAGGCGGTTGTTCTGCTCGTTCTGAAAAGATTTTTGAGTTAGCTCTTGCACGAGTGAAATCGGCGCCTGTACCTTTGCCCCGCTTTTTCAAAAAGGTCTGGTAGTTCAGTCGGTTAGAATGCCGCCCTGTCACGGCGGAGGCCGCGGGTTCGAGTCCCGTCCAGACCGCAAAAGATGAGACGCGACGAGTTCCTCAGGGGACGTCGCGTTTTTTCATGGAAAATCTTTTTGTTTTTTGGGCTACGGCCATTTTGCCCTTTGGCGGGTAGCGCGCGCAATTGCGCCGTTTTCAGGAAGACCCGCCCGTGTCGTCGGGAAACCGCTTGCGCTTTCGAGTGCTCTCCTTCCCCATGAGTGGTCAAGCCCGCATTTCGACACTTTTTTACCTTCTTTCATGACAGACTTTAAAGAAATGGGCCTTTCGGAGGCCCTTCTCCGAGGCATTGCTGCTTTGGGCTTTGAAACTCCTACAACCATCCAGCGGCAGGTCATTCCAGTGGCGCTGCAATCGGACGACGACATCGTAGCGCTGGCGCAGACAGGCACGGGCAAGACTGCCGCCTTTGGTCTGCCGCTGTTGCAACGCATTCGCCCTGAAGACAAACACGTGCAGGCTGTGGTGCTGTGCCCCACACGCGAGTTGTGCGTGCAGGTCGCTAACGACCTGGCCAATTATGCCCGTTTTGCCGAGCGGTACAAAGTAGTGGCAGTGTACGGCGGCGCCAGCATTGATACGCAAATACGCCAGATCCGATCCGGGGCGCATATCATCGTGGCCACGCCGGGCCGATTGGTGGATCTCTTAGTGCGTCAGGCTGTTTCGTTAGATAAAGTGTCGCGCGTAGTGCTCGATGAAGCAGACGAGATGCTTAACATGGGCTTCCGCGATGCCGTAGATCTCATTTTAGAGGCCGCTGAAAACCGCCGATCGCTGTGGCTTTTTTCAGCTACTATGCCCGACGAAGTGCGCGCCATTGCAGACACCTACATGCGCAAACCCGTAGAAATTGGCATTGCTACGCGCCAGCAGGCCAACACCGACATTGAGCACACCTATTATATCTGCCGCCCTGAACACCGCTATGATGCGCTCAAGCGCGTTGTGGATGCGCATCCGGGTATCTACGGTTTAGTTTTTTGTCGCACGCGCGCCGAGACCAAAGAAATTGCCGAGCAAATGATCCGGGACGGCTACAACGCTGACGCCCTACATGGCGACCTTTCGCAAAGCGACCGCGACCGCGTTATGCAACGCTTTCGCGAACGCCATTTGCAGCTACTGGTGGCCACCGACGTGGCGGCCCGAGGCATTGACGTGAGCGACATTTCCCACGTGATTAACTACGGCTTGCCCGACGAACCCGAAGTGTACATCCACCGCGCCGGTCGAACGGGTCGTGCCGGTCGCAAGGGCGTCTCTATCAGTATCATTACCCCTAAAATGGAGGAGCGCATTCGCCTCATCGAACGCCGCGCCCGCATTACCTTCGCCCGCAAGCCCATACCCACCGGCCCGGAAGTGTGCGAACGACAGCTGTTCCACATCATCCAGAACATCCGCGAACAAGAAGTGCAGCGCGACCAGATCGCCCCCTTCCTGCCGCAGGTATTCGAGGCCCTGCGCGACCTGAGCAAAGAGGAACTCATCGAGCGCTTTGCCAGCACAGAGTTCAACCGCTTCTTGGCCTACTACCGCAACGCCGCCGACATCAACGTGGGCAGCCATCGCCAACGCGGCGACCGGCCCACCCACGGCGAGCGCGCTCAGGCGTCAGGTAGTGCCGGTCAACAGCGCCTGTTCATCAACGTCGGACACATGGACGGCATCCAGAAAAAAGACCTGCTCTCCCTGCTCGCCAGCGAGTTTCGCATCCCGAAGCACGCCATCGGTAAGGTGGACGTTAAGCGCACACATACGCTCTTAGATGTGGACGCCGCCTTCGTGCGCGATGTGCGCCGCGGCCTGGAAGCCTTCGATGTCAATGGACGCCGCATCCGCGTTAACGAAGATAACGGGCCCGGCAGCGACAAAACACCCCGTAACAAGGATAAAAAGAAAAAGCGCTCTGGCAAAATACCCGTAGCGCTTCTGTGAGGAAAACAATCTTACCCTAAGCCTGTCGATGCCAGCAACAGCGCCGACGGGCTTCGTTTTTAGAAAAAGATGCCCAGTCGCAGGGTGAGTGCGTTGGCTGTCGCACGCGCATCTTCACGGCGCCAGGCAGTAGCGTTGGGCGGTAGCACGGAGCCTTTGTTCGTCGTCATATCCGTAAAAATCTGTTGAAATTGCAGGCCGCCTACCGCCGTAATGCTCTGGCTCAGCTCGTACTCGACGCCCAAACCGAAACCCCAGGACAGGGCCAAACTGGTTACATCGCGCTTGATATTTTCATCTTCGCCGCGCACGGGCACGTTGCCTCGAAGGTTGCCAGTAGCACGAGAAAGAAAACCCAGTGTGAAGATGGGCGCCTCAGCATAAAAACGCAAAGGCGAGTCCTCGCCACTTCCTCCGCGAAAGCGCAGACTGATAGGGATTTCTACGTAGCGGAGGCTATAGTGCAAGCGAGCGTCTTTGCCGAGCGTGTCTAAGCGCGGGTCGCTTAGGTTAGAATTTGGCAAGAGCACAGCCTGCGGATAACCGTTGAGCAACTCGCCGCCGTGGCCAAAGGCTAGCCCTAAACCACCGGTAATGGCATAGTTTGCAGCAAAATAATACTCACCCTGTACGCCCATTTTAAGCCCCCAGTTGACACCCGTGCCTTCGAGTAACTTGTCGTCCGTGCGCATCCAGGACCACGTTGGGCTGGCGTGAATCCCAAAACGAAAAGAGGGACTTTGCTGTGGCCACTGCGCATAGGCGCGCCCGAGCCACACACCCAGCGATAAGAGAAGTAGAAGTGAAATTTTTTTCATCGCGTGCAGTTTTTTTGTGCCGTAAAAAATGCGAAGCCTTACCGATGCTGGCGCGAAAATCGCATCTTTTTTTTCGGAGCAAATATGACTTTTAAGTTTTTAAAAATACCATCCCTCATAACCGCCCTCCTAATCGGGCTGTTTGCCTGCCAGGATGAACCGCCGCCTGTAATGCTACTACGCTTCGAAGAAGACCTCATGGCCCTCGACTCTGCTCATTTGCAGGACGGTATGGCCCAATTGGCCCGCCAGTACCCAGACTTTTTGCCTTTCTTCCTGACAGAAATTGCGCACAATCCCGAGCGCCCCCATGAAACGCCGCAAGAAGCGCTCGCGGGCTTCGCTTTTGCGCCACAAATCCGACGCCTGTACGACTCCTGCCGAGTAGTATTTCCAAATCTGGATGAAGAGGAACGCGCCTTAGCACGCTTAGCACAGCGCTATGCGCAACTCCTCCCAGGGCGACCACCACTGCGCTTCGTAACCGCCGTTACCGAATTTGTCGGTGACGCCTATGCTGTTAACGATAGCCTCATTATGATCGGACTGGACATGTTTCTGGGCGAAAATTTTAGCGGCTACGACCCCCAGTATTTTCCTCGATACCTGCGGCGGCAATTTTCAAAAGAATACCTGCCTGTAAAAGTGGGCCTTGCTTTAGCCAGCCACATTGTTGGGCCCCCGCAGCAGGAGCGGATTATAGATTATATGATTAACAATGGAAAGATTTTATACATTCTGGATCAGCTACTACCCGATGAGCCAGAGTACCGAAAAATGGGCTACACCGAAGAGCAGTTGGCTGGTTGTTACGCCAATGAAGCGGAAACGTGGGCGCGCCTGCTGGAATTAAAAGTGCTTTATGAGCCGCTTAGCCATCGCAACCAGAAACTCGTCATGCCCAGCCCGGCTACCGAGATGGTCTTCTTAGAGGCACCGGGCGAGCTGGGCAACTGGGTAGGCTGGCAAATCGTGAAAGCTTACATGCGCCGCCACCCTCAAACGACGTTGGACGAACTGATCAACTTTCGCGATAGTCAGCGACTGTTAGAACTATCGAAATACAAACCCAAGCGTACAGACTGATGCCTCGCCTTTTTGCTCTCCGCCAAGCGTCAGGCCGTTTCCTGGCCGCGGTCTTGTGTCTATGGGCTGCGATAGCGCCGGCACAGTCGGAGGCGCCTGCGTTCGAAGTGCGTGGGCCGCGCCGCGAGGTAACCGAAGGCGCGCGATTTGAGGTTTCTTTTGTATTAAAGAATGAAACAGCGCTGCGTTTCATCCCACCCGATTTTGGAGGGCTGAACGTCCGGACAGGTCCTGCTGAGATACGCAGTGCCGGCTATGCGAATGGAAAGGCTTACTCGCAGCAATCGTGGGTTTATGAATTGGAAGCGGGTAGCGCGGGTAGCTACACCATTGGGCCGGCTCAGGCGCAAACGGCGCAGCGCAATTTCCGTAGCCAGCCGCTGACGGTGCGCGTAGTTAAGTCTTCTGTGCGTCGCCTTAGAAAAGGAAGCACTTCTGCGGAGAAAGAGCCTTACTTCGTTATGGCTGATGTGTCGCCCGAACAGGCCTGGCTGGGTCAGCAGCTCCTCTATCGTCTGCGCCTTTATACGCGGGTAAGCGTGTCGGAAGCCGATTTGATAGAACTGCCCTCTTTTGACGGCTTCTATGTGCTGGAGCGCCAACGCTACGACACGCGCCAGCAACACGAGAAGGTGGAAGGCAAGGTCTACTCCGTGCGTACGCTGTACGAAGCATCGCTCTTTGCCCAGCGGACGGGAGCCCTCGCCATTGGCCCGGCGCGCCTGCGGTTGCTGGTGGAAGGGCGCGAACGCGGTCTGTTGGGCGGCACACCCGCCATTGCTGCCTCCAACGCGGTCTCCGTAGAGGTACGCCCCTTACCCGAACCGCATCCCGAGCGCTTCTGCGGCGTCGTCGGCCAGTATGCGTGGACGGTCTCTGCCGATAAGCAAGCGCTGACGACCGACGATGCCCTCACCCTGACTGTGCGCATCCAGGGTAATGGAGATGCGCGCCGCTTCGTCAACCCGCGCTTCGAACTGCCCCAGACGCTGGAAGCTTTTGACCCCGAAGTGCGCGAACAGGAAGAGTATGAAACGGGCGACGAATTCGTCCATCAGCGCACACTCACCTATGCCATCCTGCCCAAAGAACCCGGAACCTACCTGTTCACACCTGAAATGACTTTTTTCCACCCGGACAGCGGCACATACCAGACCTTGCGCACAGAGAAGCCCGTGGAAATCACTGTCGTTCCAGGGGCAAACTACGGCAAATCTGCGCCATTGCCCGATACCGCCGTTGCATTGCCGCCGCCCGAGACGTCGGCCTGGTGGGAGAGCATAGAAGAGGATATGGCTAAGCCCTGGGTAATGGGCATGGCTGGCATGGCGGCGCTATTTGTACTGGCCTGGTTGGCTGCCTTGCTGTGGCAACGGCGTAGGCGAAAGGCACAGGCAACAGACCTCGCTGCAGCAGAGGACCGCATTTCTGCCTTACCGGATAGCCGCGCGCTCCATGCGCAACTGCAGCAGCTGCGCCACCGCTTGTCCGACTCCGCGCCCGAAGCATTTTATCGAGAATTGCTGCGGTGGTTGGAGAGGGCTGTGGCCGCCTATTTAAGTGTGCCGCCGTTCATGCTGAGCCGACACGTTGCTTTAAAGCAACTTGCCGCTCGCGGCGTGCCTGCAGCTGTTGTGGAAGCAATTGCAGAGGTGTGGGAACGCTGCGAAAAGGCTGCCTATGCCCACGTAGCTCCGCCTGAGCATATGCGCACATGCTGGGAAAAGGCACAACTGGCCTGGAAGCATCTGAGCGGAAGACTCTGAGCATCAGAGCGCCCACCGAGAACAAATGGGGCATTTTTGTGGATCATGCCCGCGTGCCGGGCAATACTCACGCCCGAAATAGATGATCTGCAAGTGCAGCTTATTCCAGCTTTCTTCGGGGAAAACCGCCTTCAAATCGCGCTCGGTCTGCTCAACGCTCTTGCCGCTGCTCAGTCCCCAGCGTGCGGCCAGTCGGTGAATGTGCGTGTCCACCGGAAAGGCCGGCTTGCCAAAGGCTTGTGACATGACCACAGAGGCCGTTTTGTGTCCGACCCCTGGCAAGGCTTCTAACTCCTCAAACGTGCGCGGCACCTGCCCGCCGTGCTCCTCTACAATGCGGCGCGAGAGTTCCCAAATGGCCTTCGATTTGGAGGGCGACAAACCACAGGGTTTGATGATCTCCCGAATTTCATCTACGTCTAAGCGGATCATCTCCTGCGGGGTGCGAGCACGGGCAAACAGGTGCGGCGTTACCTGATTGACGCGCTCGTCGGTGCATTGAGCCGAAAGTACAACCGCCACCAAGAGTGTATAAGGGTCGTCGTGATGCAACGGAATAGGGACTTCGGGGTACAGTTCATCCAGGATGCGCTGAATGTCCGCTGCCTTTTCGCGCAGCGCTTTGGATGGTTTAGAGGACGATTTGACCGGCGTTTTTTTTCTTGCTTCTGCCATGTTTTCTCAGAACAGCCCGTGCAGTTCGGCCTGTACCATCTCCAGAACACGGCCCGAGTGCTCTGGGTTGTTCTGAAAGTCCATTTGGTCTACGTTAATGATCAACAAGCGCCCATCTTTGTACGTGGATATCCACTGCTCGTAGCGCTCGTTGAGCCGTTTGAGGTATTCGATGCTGATATTGCCTTCGTAGTCGCGTCCGCGCATCTGAATGTGCTCTACCAACGTCGGGATGCTGGCCCTGAGGTAAATGAGCAGGTCCGGCGGGCGTACCTGCGAGATAATGGACTGAAACAGGTGGATGTAGTTTTCAAAGTCGCGCCGTTCCATCAGACCCATGTCGGCCAGATTGGGAGCGAAGATATAGGCGTCTTCGTAAATAGTGCGGTCCTGGATGACTGTGCGGTTGCCCTGCTGAATGCGCAGCATCTGCTGATAACGACTCGACAGGAAGAAGACCTGCAGGTTGAACGACCAGCGCCGCATGTCTAAGTAAAAGTCGGCCAGATAGGGGTTGTTCTCTGTGTCCTCGTAGTGGACATCCCAGCCGTAATGGCGGGCGAGCATTTCGCTGAGGGTTGTTTTGCCAGCGCCAATATTGCCGGCTACAGCGATATGTTTAATGCGTGGCTTGTCGGAGGGAAAGTTGCCTGTCATTCCCAGTATGTTTGCACAGGTGCGAAGGTAGGCATGCCTCCAGTACCAGCCAAACAAGTTTCAGCGGATTTAAAAATAGCCTGAAAGACCGGCGCCCTTTCCGCGTGAGGGCTGCATACGTTTGCCCGTGTGGCACGCATCTGGCAACATTAAAGCAGCGGCTTTCGCATTATCCAGTCGGGTTGTGGGTCGGCGCCCACCCAAAAGATTTCTGTGCCAAAGATGTGGAAGCCATTTTTTTCATAAAATCGCACGGCGCGCGGCGCCTCCTTCCAGACGCTCAGCCACAGCCAATTAGCGCCGACCTGGCGGGCGCGTGCTTCGGCAAAGGCGAGCAAGCGTTCGCCAATACCCTGGCCTTGCCAGGAGGCATCTACGTAAATGCGCTCGATCTGCACCGGCTTACCAGGCCATAGAGGCTGCTCGATGTTCGCTGATGCGCCGGGCAGCTGACCGATATTTAATTTCATGTAAGCTGCGGGCGTATAGTCCCACAGGACAAGATGGAACTCAGCCTCCGGTTGGGCCATTTCGGCGGCGAGTCGTTCGAGGGCGAAATGCTCGCGACAATAGTCTTCAAAGTGCTCGGGATGGTTTTGCGCCTGCCAGGCCTCTCGAAAGGTGCGCTCGGCCAGGTCGCGCAGGATGGGCAAGTCATTTAATTCGGCGCGCCGAATGTGGATGTTCATAAGTTGCTCAGGTTGAGGACGTCGCTCATGCGGAAGACGCCTTTTTTGCCCAAAATCCATTCAGCGGCCAGCACGGCGCCAGCGGCGAAGCCTGCGCGCGAATGGGCCGTGTGGCGGATTTCGAGGGTGTCTATGGGCGAGTCCCAGCGGACAATGTGTGTGCCCGGTATTTCGCCGCGGCGTATAGATGTAACGGGCAACGCATCGGGCGGCGCAGGCTGGCCATTGGCCGGCAGCCAGTGTTTAATGCGCGAGGCGGCAGCCACTAAGTCATTGGCTAATGTCTGTGCCGTACCACTGGGGGCATCCAACTTGTGCACGTGGTGGGTCTCTTCGAGGGAAGGCGCGTACTCGTCTCGCGCGTCCATGAGCCGCGCCAGATAGCGGTTAAGGGCGAAGAACAAGTTGACGCCGACGCTGAAATTGGAAGCCCACAACAGCGCGCCTCCATGCTCCCGACAGTATTGTTCGGCCTGGGGCAGCTGGTCTGCCCAGCCCGTAGTGCCGCTAACGACAGGCACGCCCGCCTGAAGACACGCCAATACGTTGCTCAAGGCCGCGTCGGGCCGCGAAAATTCTACCACCACATCGGCCTGACGCAGCAGATCGCTCGTCAATTCCGCGCGATTTGACCACCCAATTCGCCACGCAATTTCGTGGTCGCGCGCGATAGCCTCCGCTTCTACGGCGTGGCCCATTTTCCCGTAGCCCAGCAAACCTATTTTCATAGCCTGAAAAATGACGGCCCGAAGGTAGTATGCGCCCACGGAAGACAGAAATTGCCTCTTCAAGCAACCTTTCTGAAAACATTGCGTTTCATTGAATAAACGAAAACACCCGAATACTGCGCCGCACTCAAGCGACGCCTTTTCTTTTTTATGAAAAAAAATAAAAAAAGCGGCAGCAAAAAGTTGACTGCCAAAGCCTTGCAGATTGAGGTGCTTAAATTTCTGCTGGCTAATCCTCGAAAAACCTTCGCTCCCTCGGAGTTGTCCGACCTGCTGAATGTGGCCAACAATCGCCACTCCGTGGAGCACGCACTTCAGCAACTGGTTCAGGCCGGGTCGGTAGAAATCAGGAAAAATGGGCGCTACAGTGCGGCTTTAGACCGCCTGACATCGGGCGAAGCAAGAGCCGAAAAATCCAGCCCGCCTCCGCTGCCGGCTGCGCCTGTCGGCAAAAGCAAAAAACGAAGTGCCGAAGGCCCCAAAACAGTGGAGGGCCGCGTGGACATGACGCGCTCTGGCGCCGCTTACATCGTTACTGACGAAACGATGGAAGATGTGTTTGTAGCTCCGCGATACCTCAACGGCGCATTGCACGGCGATACCGTGCAGGTGCTGCTTTTTCCAAAAGCCTACGGTCGCCGCAGCGCGCAACGCCGCCCGGAAGGCGAGGTGCTTAAAGTGCTCAAGCGGGCCAAGGAATTTTTTATTGGCACCCTGCGCAAGAGCCGCAAGTACGCCCTCTTCCTGCCCGACGACCCAAACATGCCGGTGGATGTGTACGTGCCTTTAGAAGCCTGTGGCGACGCGCGCGACGGCGATAAGGTCATCGTCCGCATTACCGACTGGCAAGAGGGCAAAGGCCGCGTACCTATCGGCAAGGTTACCCAAACCCTTGGCGCTTCAGGCGGGCATGACTTCGAGATGAATAAAATCCTCATCAACGCCGGATTCGAACTCACGCACTCGCCCGAAGCGCTGGCCGAAGCTGCTGAAATCCCCGACGTCATCCCACCCTATGAATACGACCGCCGGCGCGACTTCCGTTCTGTGCTCACCTTTACGATTGACCCTGAGGATGCCAAGGACTTTGACGACGCTCTCAGCGTGCGCCAACTTGAAAATGGCCACATAGAGGTGGGCATCCACATTGCCGATGTAACGCACTACCTCAAGCCCGGCACGCGACTCGACGCAGAGGCATACCAACGCAGCACCTCCGTCTATCTGGTAGATCGCGTCTGCCCTATGCTGCCCGAAAAACTCTCTAACCACCTGTGCTCGCTGGTACCCTACGAAGACCGCCTGACGTTTTCAGCGGTCTTCACCTTCGATGAACAAGACCGCATCGTCTCGCGCTGGTTTGGCAAGACGGTCATTCACTCGGCCAAACGCTTCACCTACGAAGAAGCGCAAACCATTCTGGAAGACAAACCCACCGAAGCCTTGCGTCAGCTGACCATCTACCCCCAATTAAAATGGGCGCTCAAAACGCTACAGCGCATTGCTAAGAAGATGCGCCGAGCGCGCGAACGCAACGGCGCTATTGGCTTCGACACCGAAGAAGTGCGTTTCCGCCTCAATGAAGAGGGCATCCCAATAGAGGTCTACATCAAAGAACGCAAAGACGCTCACCTGCTTATCGAGGATTTTATGCTGCTGGCCAACCAGGAAGTAGCCCTCTACATCCAGCACAAAAGTGCCGGCCAGCAGGAAATACCGTTCGTCTATCGCGTCCACGACCTGCCCGACATGGAAAAGGTGGCCGAATTTGCCCGTTTCGCCGCCGAAATGGGCTACCCGCTCAAGGTCAACACGCCACGCCAGATTGCTGAGTCGTATAACCAGCTCATGCGCGCCAGCCAAAACGACCCGCGCCTCAAAATCCTGGAGCCGTTGGCTATACGCACCATGGCTAAAGCCATCTATTCTACCCGCAACATCGGCCACTACGGGTTAGGATTCTCGCATTACACCCACTTCACTTCGCCCATACGCCGCTATGCCGATGTGCTGGCGCATCGCATTTTAGAAAAAAACCTCGGCGACCAGGTTTATCGCGCCAATAAGGAGCGCTTAGAGGAACAGTGCAAACACATCAGCGACCAGGAGCGCAAGGCCGCTGATGCCGAGCGCGAAAGCATCAAATACGTGCAGGCCGAACTACTGCGCCGCCACATCGGCGAGGTTTTCGAGGGCTATGTGAGCGGTATCATTGAACGCGGCTTCTTTGTCGAGCTGGCAGACTCCTTAGCCGAAGGATTGGTGGATTTCCGCACCTTGCGCGAGCCGTACATCGTCGAGGAGGATAACCTGCGCGCCCGCGCCCGCCGCTCGGGCCGCATCATCAAAATGGGCGACCGCGTCCGCGTGCGCATCGTCGCCGTAGACAGTGCGCGCCGCCAGATTGAAATGGAATGGGTGGAAGAGGAAACCTGAAACTCCAATGGCCTTGTATCGAACAACTACAAAGCACCACTCTGCCCACTGAGAGGGCTAGCCCGAAGTAGCAATTCAGCCATTTATGAAGAATTAGTTGGCTGATTACCCGTGTTTTATTTTAATTAACTGCCAAACTCAGCGCATATGCGCGCCCTGCGTTCCTTTATCGGTGTTCTACCAACACGGCCCGCCCTATCGCTGTGCGTGTGGCAGAACGGACGCAGAACACATACGTGCCGCCAGCAAGGCCCGCCTCGCGGAGCCGAAGCGTTAGGGGCAGGTCGGGTGCGCGTTCTATTTCTCGCAACAGCGCCAATTGGCCGTTGGCGTGGTGCACTGCTATGCTGATACGCTCGCCGGCGAAGTCGGCTACATTCAACCAAATTTCATCGGTGGCAGGATTGGGCCATAGCGCCAGGGTCAGCGGCGCCTCGACAGGCGACACGACAGAGGAAGTCTTGTCACCATGTAAGCGGGCGAGGTGATTGCTTAGCACGCCGTTGTAATTAGTGAAAGCGCCACCGATATAGACCCTGCCGTCTGGCCGAAGCGCAAGGGCATACACGGGGCCGTTAGCGCCCTGCCCGACGCCAAACGCGCTGTCCAGCGTACCGTCGGGGTTGAGGCGCGCTATGCCTGGGCGCGCTGCGCCGTCGTAGCGGCTAAAGTTGCCACCGATGAGAATTTTACCGTCGGGTTGCACTGTCAGAGTAAAAACCTCTCCGTTAGGGCCGCCGGCGAGGGGGGCGAATGTTGCATCCAAGGCGCCATCTGCATTCAGGCGGGTGATGAAATTGCGTGGATTGCCGTTGTACGTCGTGAAGTTGCCGCCAATGAGGATTTTTCCATCGGGTTGCAGGGCCAGGGCATGAATAGGCCCATCTGTTCCAGCCCCTCGATTGAACGTCAGGTCTAAGGCGCCATTAGCGCTTAGCCGGGCGATGTGTGGTCGGAAAACGCCGTTGTAAGCCGTGAATTCGCCAGCGATGAGAATCTGGCCATCGGGCAGCCACGCGAGGGCTTTTACCGGCCGATTTGGCCCAGGTGCTGGTAAGAAGCTGGGGTCGAGGGTACCATCGGCATTGAGCCGGGCCAGGTAGCGGCGCGGGACGCCGTTGTACGCGGTAAAGTCGCCAGCGATAAGGATTTGGCCAGTGGAAGGGGACAACGCAAGTGCGCGCACCCTACCGTTGGCGCCTGCGCCTGCCGGATTAAAGGAAAAGTCTCGGCTTCCATCGGCATTCAGCCGCGTTACGCCTCGATGCCCAAACCTGTTGTAGCGGGTAAATTCGCCGCCGATGAGGATTTTTTTCTCGTCAGGATACAGGGCCAGGGCATAAATGCCGCTGTCAGCACCAAGGGTGATGTCAGGATGGAAAGAGCCGTCCACGCTTCCGTCGTCGTTGAAGCGCGCGATGCGATGGCGGTACTGACCACTGGCACGAGTAAAGTCGCCAGCCACAAGCACCTTGCCGTCCGACTGGTGCACTAACGCCCGCACCACGTGGTTGGGCCCGGCGCCCGAGTTGAAGAAGGGATCCAACGAAGCATCGGCATTCAGGCGTGCCACGCCGGCGCGATAGACGCCATTATAAGCGGTGAAGTCTCCACCAATGAGGATCTTTCCATCGGGCTGCAGCGCAAGCGCAATTATAGCCATGTTGACGCCGCTACCGGGATCAAATGACGGGTCTATGCTGCCGTCGGAATTTAGGCGCACCAAAGAAGCGCTCTCATTAGAAGAAGATCTGCGCACAAGAGTCTTCCCGTCAGGCTGCAGCACAAGAAGGTCAACTCGACCAGTGATATTGTTTCCAGGATCGAACGACGCATCTAAACTCCCATCGGCATTTAAGCGAGCAATCCGACGGCGAGCAACGCCATCGTATTGGGTAAAACTGCCACCAATGAGGATTTTACCATCGGGCTGTAGCACAAGCGTATGGATCCAGCTGTTAGCGCCATCTCGTGGGTCAAACGATGGGTCCTGGCTTCCATCTGCGTTTAGCCGTATAACACGGGCGCGAAGAGCGTTGCCGGGAGTGATAAAAGTTTCCACTGCGAGAATCTTGCCGTCAGGTTGCAGCGCAAAGACGCGGAGCCACCCACTGAGGCTAATGCCAAGGTCAAACGACAAGTCTAAACTTCCATCGGCATTCAAGCGCGCAATCCCTTGACGAGCAACGCCGTTGTAGTTTTTGAAAATGCCGCTGATGAGAATTTTCCCGTCAGGTTGTAAGAAAAGAAAACGGATTGCATCGTCAGCACCGCTTCCAGGGTCAAATGAAGCATCCAGACGCCCATCCGAGTTCAGGCGAGCGATACCACGGCGCGAAACACCGTTGTATTCGGTAAACATCCCACCAATAAGGATACTCCCATCGGGCTGTATTGCAAATGCAGACACTCGGCCATTGGCGCCACCTGCAGGATCAAACGAATAGTCTAAGCTTCCATCAACATTCAGGCGCGCGACACGATAGCGCTCGACATCGTTGTACCGGGTAAAATCTCCACCGATAAGTATTTTTCCATCGGACTGTAGCCCAAAGGCAGAGACGGAAAAATCAGCGCCACTTCCTGGACTAAACGATGGGTCTAAACTTCCATTTGATGTTACGCGGGCGACGTGGCGGCGAACCGAACTTTCATACGTAGTGAACCATCCGCCAATAAGGGCCTTTCCGTCGGGCTGCACTGCAAGAGCGTACACCTGGTCATCAGGGCCACCTCCCGGGTTGAAAGAGTGATCCAAACTTCCATCTGAGTTTAGACGAGCGATGTGGTTACGAAAGACATTTCCATATTCATTAAATGCTCCAGCAATGAATATTTTCCCATCAGAATGCTGTGCCAAAGCATGCACCGTAGAGTTGGGTATAACTTTATGGGCAAACGACGGGTCTAAGCTTCCATCGGGATTCAAACGGGCGAGGTTGGAGCCCACAGAAACGCCATCGTATAGGACAAAACTGCCTCCAATAAGGATTTTCCCATTGGGTTGTAGCAAGAAGGTGTAGACAGAGGAGTTATTAAAACCATTTCCTGGCTCAAAAGACAGATCTAAGCTTCCATTAGGGTGTAAACGAGCGATGCCTGGCCGAACGATGCCGCCGTATTGGGTGAACTCTCCTCCGACGAGAATTTTTCCATCGGGCTGTAGGGCCAGGACATGGACCTCGGGATAGGAAGGGCCACCTATGCTGCCGCCTGGGTCAAACGACGGATCTAAACTTCCATCAGGGTTCAGGCGGGCGATATAGCGACGAGTAACCCCGCCATATTCTGTGAACCTCCCTCCGATGAGAATTTTTTTGTCGGGCTGCACTGCAATGGCATAGACGCCAGGATGCGCAAGTGAGCCTACAAGGCCGCCGGCGTTAAACGATGGGTCTAAACTTCCGTCGGGACTCAAACGTGCAATGTAAGGGCGGGCAACGCCATCGTACTCGGTGAATGCTCCTCCAATGAGGATTTTTCCATCGGGTTGTGGCGCAAGGACAGCCACAGCACCATTGGGGCCTTTTCCTGGATGGAACGACGGGTCTAAACTTCCATCAGGGTTCAAGCGCGCCACGTAGGAGCGAGCAACGCCGTTGTATTGCTTGAAGTTTCCGCCGATGAGAATCTTCCCGTCGGCCTGCAGCGCAAGAGCATTTACCCAGGTGTCAGTGCCTGGGCCGTTAGCGCCCAGCGCCTGTTCTTTAGGGTCAAAAGAGCGGTCCAGCACTCCCGGCTGGGCGCAAAGCACAGCGGCGTTCCCTATGAGCACGGCTATGCAAAGGGCGAGTACAGTTGTGTGTTTCATGTGTGTCAATTTGTTGAGTGAAAGTATGAATCCCAGCAGGCGAGGCTGCTGGAGGGGGCCACTATGTATTGGATGCCCAAATATCAACAATTCTCCAAATTCTGATAAAAAATGCGATCTTTTTTATTTGACGGGTCGTTAAGCAGGCAAACCTCCCTTTGGGCAAAGCCGCATGCCCTTTCGCCAGCAGGAATGTCTGCCTCGCCGACGCTTGCGAGGTGTTGCCCTTAAAAAGGAAGCGAGCGCGGAGGAGTGCCCTCCCCGCGCTCGCTTTTGATGACAAATACCCCTTCGGAGCGCCTTTATTGCTTGACGAACGTGCTTTCGTAGCGTCCTTCGGCCGTTTGCACCGACAGGCGGTAGATGCCGGTGGGCAGTTCGGCCACGTTAAGGGTAAAGAGGTTGCCGTTGGGCACCACTTCGGTGCGCATAAGGCGTCCGTCGGGCTTGCGCACTTCGGCCACAGCCTGGCCGATGGTGGCGCCGGTTTGGGATTTGGCCATGACGGTTACCCAGTTAGTGGCCGGGTTTGGCGATAGGTTCAGCGCTACGGCAGTGGTGGTAGGCGGCGCCGGCGGTGCAAAGTCGGGGCAGTCTATGACGCCTATTTTGTCGTAGTCCGAGCAGCCGGCCTTGTCTTTATCCTGCACTACGAAGACGTAGGGTGTTTTGCCGTCGCCGTCGAATGGGCCCAGGATAATAGGTTGCTGCTGGCTATACGGGAAGCTGGCGATGACGTCGCCGTTGGCATCCGTGATTTGGAAGCCATTGGCGCTGCCGTTTTGGTGGCGGAAGGTGAGCACGGCAAAGAATTGGCCGCACAGGCACGGGGTGGCTTGCACCTTTACGTCCCAAATTTCGCAGGGTTTGCCGGCGCAGTTGGGAGCGTCGAACTCCAGCTCGGCGCAGCACAGCGGTTGCGTCGAACCAAGCGCCAGGACGCACACCTTGATGACGTCTTTGGGTTTACCGCTGGCCGGGAAGTTCGGAATTTTCAGCGGCAGATCGGCCTGCGAATAAGTGCCTAGGAACTTGCCATTGCCCCAGACGCTGAAGTTCAGGATCACCGTCAGCGGGTAATCCACTTTGAAGTTGAGGCTCAGGCGGTACGTGCCGTCGTTGTTGCAGTCGCCGGTTTTGACCGTCAGGTCGGTGATTTTGCAGCCAAGTCCCGAGCATTTAGGCGCATCGAACTCAAGCGACTCGCAGCACAGCGGTTGCACGGCGTTGGGTGTTACGATGCACACCTTCACCACGTCTTTGGGTTTGCCGCTGGCCGGGAAGTTGGGGATCGTCAGCGGCAGCGCGCTGATGGGATACGTGCCGATCAAATTGCCGTTGGCCCATACGCTGAAGAAGCCGGGTGCGGGCGAGATGGCTTTAAAGTTGATCTGCACTTTGTACGTGCCGTCGTTGTTGCAGTCGCCGGTTTTGACCGTCAGGTCTTCAATTTTACAGCCCTGGCCCTGGCAATTGGGCGTAACGAACGTCAGCGCAGCGCAGCACGTGGGCGCCGATGGGCTAATGATGCAGACGCGGATTTCGGCCTTATTCCCGTTGCCACCTGGGAAGTTGGGAATGGTGAGCGGCAGCTGGCTCACGTCGTACGTGCCGAACACGACGCCATTGACCCACAGAGTAAATTTCGAGCCGCCGCCGGTATTGTGCGCCTTGAAGTTGATCTGCAGTTTGAAGGTACCGTCGTTGTTGCAATCGCCTACCTTGACCGTCAGGTCGGTAATTTTGCAGTCCTGGCAATTGGGCGCTTTGAATTCGTGTACAATGCAGCACGTCGTCGTGATGGTGCCCGCCGGACCGAGCACGCAGATGCGGATGGCATCCACGTCTTTGCCGCTGCCAGGGAAGTTCGGGATGGTTAGTGGCAGAGCGCTGAACGGATGAATGCCCAGGAATTGCCCATTGCCGGCCCATAAGCCAAACTGTCCTTGCGTTGAAGTAGCGAGGAAGTTGAGCACTAAGCGATACGTACCGTCGGGATTGCACGGGCCCACTTCGACTTTAATGTTGGCGATGCCGCAAGGCGCGTTCTGGCAGTCGGGCGCCTTGAACTCAGCTTCCAAGCAACAGGTGGAGAGAGACGGCGCGTTGGGACTAATAATACACACACGCACCTTGTCAGTGTTTTTGCCGCTGCCTGGGAACTTAGCAATCTTGACCGGCAGAGCGCCGATAGGGAAAATGCCCAGGAGTTTGCCATCGCCCGACCACACGCCAAAGGCTGCAGGCGTCGGGCCGGTATAGTTGAAGTTGATGACGATGGGATATGTGCCATCGGGGTTGCACGGGCCAGCTACCTCCACTTTCAGGTCAGAGATGGGGCAGGGCGGAACGTTGCAATTGGGCGCCTTGAACTCGACGATTTTGCAGCAAATCTCTACGCCATTCGGGTTTAGAATGCAGATTTTCAGGCGATCCACATCGTCGCCGCTGGCCGGGAAGATGAGGCCGACGGGGAATTCCTTCGGGTCGAATATGCCCAGGTCATCGCCATTGCCCGCCTGGATACGGACTTTGAACGATAGGGAAATGGGGCTAGAGAAGAGCGCCAACACTTTGATGCGATAGCGATTGGGCGACAGGCATTCGCCGACTTCGACCTTGACGTCGCCAATGCCACAGGGCTTGGCAATGCAATCTGGGGCATTGAACTCCAGCCGTCGGCAGCAGTTTGTGTTTTTCAAGCACACCTTGACAGCGTCCACGTTTTTGCCGTTCCAAGGGAAGTTCAGTGCGATGGGCAGGTTGGCTATCGCGTAGCGGCCCAAGTACTGCCCATTAGCGGCATAGACGTCGAACGAGTCTACGGCTGTTCCCGGCGTCGTAACCGGGGCGGCGAAGTTCAAGACGATTTTATAGGTGGAGTCAGAGGTACAGGCGCCTGTTTCCACGCGCAGGTTGCGAATGGCACAGGGCGCCGGCGGCGGGCAGGGCGGTACGACTATCGTAACAGCAGTGCAGCAATCCGGAGTGCCCTTAAGACAGATATGTAAGGTTTCGGTCGCCTGACTCGAGCCGGGCAAGGTCAGAACTATGGGCAGTCCCGACAGCGGGAAGACGCCTAAAGAGACATTGTTGCTCGTCCGGACCTCAAAGGACTGACTGGTCGGATTTTTGACCTTAAAGTCCAGTTTTACCGGGTATTTGCCCCCCGGTTCGCAGTCGCCAGCGCTGACTTTTACGTCGTAAATTTCACAGGGTTTGAACTTGCTGCAGTCGGGTCCGAAAAACTGCTTCACCCCACAGCAGGGAAGGGTATTGGTGGCATTGCTTTTCAGACAAACCCGTACAAAGCTGCCGATGCCGGCGCCGGTGGGAAAGTTCTTGATCGTTAGCGGCAGGTCGCTCAGCTTGTATGTGCCTAAGTTGACGCCGTTTCCGAATACCTCAAATTCGTTGCTGGTCGGGTTGACGGGCTTGAAGTTCAGGGTGATCTCGAACGTAGAGTCCGACGTGCAGTCGCCTACTTCGACTTCTACGTTGGGGATTGTACAGGGGGCTACTTGCGCTGCCAGCGGCAGGGTGCTGGCCAGCAGCCATAGCAGGAGTGAGAAAACCTTCGGGATGCGCATAAAGCAGGAGTGTTTTTAGGTGATAAAATAGTAGTGGATTAGACGGCTACAAGGATACAGGCCGCCCGCGAGGCGCTTCACCAGCGCCGTGTTTTTTTTGTAAAGAATGGAATTGCGCCAGTTAGCGACACTTTTTAGAAGTAAATAGGATGAAATCGCACGCCACCGCGATTGGTCCACTCTAAAGCAGGCGCGGGGATTTTAACGATGTTGACGGCATAAGCCAGCGTACGCAGGAAGCGGTTGCGTATCGGCAGGCGAGTTAAGTCCACATCGAGCGACAAATAAAATTGTCGCGTGCGCGGGTACTGCTGCGGGTCTGCGCGATAATGGTCGCAATAAGGGCCTGAGCAATTGAGGTTGCCCTTCCATTCGTAGCCCTGAGCGGTGTAGAGGTTTTGCGCGCCCATGCCGACGGCTATATTGAGCCAGCGCGGCAGCCAGGTAGCCCTGTCCTCCGGTAGAAAGGCGCGCGGGTTGGCAGAGGCCCACACTGTCAGGCCGTTGTAGTCTTTGAGCAGGAACGAGAGCAGCCCTGTGCCGTAGATAGCCTGGGCGCGCTTCTCGAGTGTCCCCCAGTTTTCGCTGCCCGGTGGCGAAAAAGGGTACAGGCGATCTGTCGGATAACGCTGCCGCTGGGCGCTCCACTTTAAGGAGATGCGCTGCTTGCCCCAGCCCAGCTGTTGGCCCAGAAACAAACCCGATCCTATCAGGTTAGCGCTCACGTCGCTCCAGGAAAAGCCGCCCTGCGGAGAAAAACCGTCGAACACCTCCAGCGTGGTCATGATCAGCTGGCTGCCAGCAAAGCCCAACCAGGCAGATGCGGATGGTTTTACCCCCGCCCAGCGCGCTCCGCCATAAACCCAACGGCTCTGCTGGTACGACATCAGCGCGTGGCTCATCTTGTCCATCTGGTTCCAATGTGGTAAGTCGTTGACAAACTGAAACTTGCCCGAAGGGTTGTCGCCTTGCCAATCGTTGTGCCATACCACCATGGCAGCGCCGTAAGTGGCAGCGCTCACTCCCACGGCCCCCCAAAAGCGCGGTGCGTGAAAGGAGTCGGCGGGCATCAAAGAAAGCATTGGCGGGCGCGTCTGGGCCGTCAGCACGAACGACACAAAACCCAGCGCACTTATCAGGCAGAAGCGAGAAATAGGCAGCATGGCGGGAAAGACAAAAGGAAGAATAAAGTGAACAGATGTCGGAGGCGGATTAAATCCAGGCGCTCCTCAAAGCGCCGCAAGAATAGCCGCAATTTTCGGCCCAAAAATGAATAGCCCTGCTGCCGCAGCGCCAATAGCGCCCAACAATACCGCCCCAGCGGCAGCATCTTTCGCTCTGCCGGCCAGCGGGTGATAATGCGGTGAAACCAGATCGGTCAGGTACTCTAATGCCGTGTTCACAGCCTCCAACGCCATCACCAATGCAAAACACAACGAAACCGCTGCCCACTCCAACGGCGAAAGCCTCAGCCATAGACCCGCCATGACAACCGCTATCGCTGCCGCAACGTGAAAGCGGGCATTCCGTTGCGTGCGCAACACGTCAGCTACCCCTCGAAAAGCATCGCGAAAAGCGCGTACTGTCATGCGTTAGAGTCTTTTCTCGCCGAAAAATAGCGACTTGCCAGATAGGCAAACAAAAATTCTCTTCTCGCGAACGTTGGCAACTCGCTAAAAGCCGTTTACCTTTGTGCCCGCTTTCTACGGAAAGCCGATTTCAGGGTAAAAAACCCATCTTTTTGGGAGAGATGTCCGAGTGGTCGAAGGAGCGCGCCTGGAAAGTGCGTATACGCCAAAAGCGTATCCAGGGTTCGAATCCCTGTCTCTCCGCCGCTTAGCAACACATAAGGAGAGGTGCCGGAGTGGTCGATCGGGCTTGACTCGAAATCAAGTGTACTCTCACGGGTACCGTGGGTTCGAATCCCACCCTCTCCGCTCTATGCAGCGCCTGATGGCCAAATGGCTGTCAGGCGCTTTTGCTTGGTGGATCTCCTGGAGAGAGCCAGCGCCCTTGCCCGATAGGGGCAGCCCCATAGCCCACAAAATGAGGGCGGTGCCGTTATCTTTGCCCGCAAACGCAAGCCTATGGCGAGTAAGTTGCCCATTGAAATACAGGATTTTCGGACGCTCCGTACCGAGGGTTACAAGTACGTGGACAAAACAGCGTACGTGCACCGGTTGGCGACCATGGGCAAGGCTTACTTCTTGTCGCGACCGCGCCGCTTTGGCAAATCGCTGACGATTTCGACGCTGCAGGAATTGTACTCGGGCAGCCGGGAGTTGTTCGAGGGTTTGTGGATAGCGGACAAATGGGATTGGAGCAAAAAGCATCCGGTGGTGCGGCTGTCCATGACAGGAACAGGCTTCGAGGAGGTAGGATTAGATACCGCGCTTCATTATGCGCTCGACAAGGTGTTTTCAGAACATGAGATAACGCGCCCAGAGATACCCTCGGTTATTCAAAAGTTCGATTATTTGCTTCGTGCACTGGCGGCAGGAGGTCAAAAGGTAGTCGTGTTAATAGACGAGTACGACGCGCCGATTTTGGACTATTTGGGCAAGGATATTCAGACCGCCTATGCCAATCGGGACCTATTGCGCTCCTTCTACAGGGTACTCAAAGAGTTGGATGCGCACCTGGAGTTGGTCTTTCTCACTGGCGTGAGCAAGTTCTCGAAGGTAGGCATTTTTTCGGGCTTGAACAACCTGCGCGACATCACCATGCACCCGCAGTATGCCACCATGCTGGGCTACACCCAGGCGGAGCTGGAGGCCAATTTTGAGGAAGA
>JANWVR010000139.1 GCA_025056735.1 Saprospiraceae bacterium | reverse complement strand
CGATGCGAAGGCGCCGGTGCGGTTTTTTCATGCGGCTATTCATTTGTTGTTCAGTTACATGGGTTTGCGCGTGCGCAGCGAGCCGTGCACGTCGGAGGGTCGGGCCGATGTGGCAGTGGAGACGAGCCGGCGGGTGTACATTTTGGAGTTCAAACTCGACCAGAGCGCGGAGGTGGCGCTGGAGCAGATACGGCAGAAGCGCTACCATCAGGCGTTTTGGAATCTGGGCAAGCCGGTGGTGGCGGTGGGCGTTCAGTTGTCCAGCAAGACGCGCAACATCGAAGCATGGAAGGCGGAGACTGTAGGCACTGAGCTAAGGCCTGCCGAAGATCACTCAAAGCCTTGACTATGAGTTTTTTACATTTAAAAAAGAACAATAGTAAACGTTCGGAGAGGAGAGACGGACCTTCTTGCAATACATATCCTTCCGTCATAGCCGTGACGGTTATTGCGATCAACGGTCGCGCTTTCCTATCCTGATTATAGCCTGTTTTGCCTTAAAGGCGACCGGCTATGGCGGCGAACGGCATCAGCGGTTGTTGCCGCTTGAGCCGGAGCGTTGTTTGCGGATTTCTTCCTGGAGACGCTGTAGTTCAGCCTGGGCGCGCTGAACATCGGCCTGAAGGGTTTGCAATTGTTGCTGGGCGCGATCTATCTCTTGCTGCTTTTGAAGAAGTTCCTGTTGCTTCTGCGCGATTTTTTGCTGTTCGTCGCGGATTTTTTCGCCGACTTCGGCGCGGACGCGAGCGATTTCGGCGGCGCTTTCCTGTCGGGCGGTTTGCACAGCTTGTGCGGCCTCCTTTTGCGCCTGAGCAGCCTCTTCGGCCGCGCGCTTTCGGGCGTCCTCTACTTCGTTGGCGTACTGGCGGCGTTTGTTTTCGGCTTCTTTTCGGGCATTAGCGACTTCCTGGGCGGCCTGGTTGCGCGCTTCTTCCATTTCGCGGCGGGCGCGTTCCTGGGCTTCGCTGACTTCGCGGGCCAGGGCAGTTTTGCGCTCTTCGGCTTCTCGTCGGGCCTGAGCGATGGCCTCTATGGCCTGCTGCTTGGCAGCGGCCACTTCGCGGGCAGCGCTTTCTTTGGCCCGGGCCACTTCAGCAGCAGCCTCTTCACGGGCTTTGGCGATGGCTTCGGCGCTTTCCTGGCGCGTGCGGGCGGCATTTTCGCGGGCGGTTTTGGTCTCCTCGGCAGCCTGCTGGTTGGCAGCGGCAATTTCCTGGGCAGCGCGTTCGCGAGCACTGGCCAGTTCGGCGGCTAAGCGTTGGCGCTCTTCGGCAGCACGCTCACGGGCCAGGCGTATACTATCAGCCTCGGCGCTGCGAATAGTGGCAATGGCCTGAGCACTCTGGCGTTTGGCCTCGGCTACGGCATTGGCCGACTCCTGCTGGGCGCGCACAGCCGCTTCGCGGGCAGCGGCCACTTCCTGGGCGGCACGCTCGCGGGCAGCGGCAATTTCGGCAGCCGCGCGTTCGCGAGCCAGCTGGACTTCCTGAGCTGAGGCCTGGCTGGTTTCTTGTTGCCTACGACGGGCTTCAGCAATGGCGGCAGCAGCCTCTTGCTGGATTTGCTGGAGCTTCTGGTCAGCCGTCTGCTTAGAAGCGCTGATTTCTTCGGCGTACTTGCGCTGAGCTTCGTCGGCGTTAGCGTTAGCTGCTTGCACGCGGGCGCGAGCTTCCTCTTGAGCTTTAGCCACCTCTTGGGCAGCACGTTCGCGGGCGCGCTGCACCTCTTCGGCACTTTCTTGCTTGATGCGAGCTTCTTTTTCTTTAATGGCGGCCAGCGTTTTATTGGTTTCTTCTTGAATTTTAGCGATTTCCGCGGCAGCGCGTTCGCGAGCAAGCTGCACAGCAGCGGCGATGGAGTCGCGCTGTAACTGTGCGCGTTTTTGCGCTTCGGCGATAGCCCGATTGGCTTCTTCTTGAATTTGTTGAACACTTTGGGCAGCGCGCTGGCGATTTTCAGCTACTTCTTTGGCAATATTGGCCTTTTCGACCTCCGCCTGTTCGCGATAAAGCTGTACTTCGCGGCGAATGCGCTCGATTTCATCGGCAGCGCGTTTTTTAGCTTCGCCCACTTCTAAAGCACTGGCTTCCTTTTGTTTAGCAACGCTTTCGCGCAGGTCTGCCAGCTCAGAGGCGCTGTTTTGCTCCAGCAAGGCCTTCTCCTGGGCGGCTTTGCGGCGCGCTTCAGAGACTTCGTTGGCTATTCGCTGCTTTTCGAGCACGGCATTTTCGCGGGCGCGAGCTACTTCGTTAGCAGCCTCTTCTCGTATCTTCAAAATTTCATCCGTAGCGGTGCGTTTGGCTTCCTGCACGTCGCCGGCGGTTTTCTCTTTTTCTTGCTGAGCGCGCAGACGGGCTTCGGCAATAGCACGGGCGTTTTCTTCCCGGATACGGCGCATTTCCTCCTCGGCATTGGCGCGCGCAGTGGCGATTTCATCACTGTACTGGAGTTTGGACTGCTCGAGGCGTTCTTTGATAAGCGCAATTTCGGCGGCAGCGCTTTCGCGGGCTTTTTTCACCTCCTCGGCAGCGGTTAAACGCGCCTTCTGGATTTCTTCAGCGGCCTTACGGCGCTCTTCCTCTACGTTCATTTGCAGGCGTGCGGCAATGGAGTCGGCCCGAAGACGGCTTTCGGCAATGGCGGCCTGGGCTTCGGCGCGGGCTTTTTCAATCTCGGCCAAGCTGGCTTTGCGCGCTTCGAGCACTTCGTTGGCGTATTCCAACTTTTTCTGATTAGCGGCTTCGCGGGCGGCGGCTACCTCCTGCTGTATTTGCATTTTGATAGCGTCGGCGCGTTCGCGCTCGGCCTTTATCTCGGCCCGAACGGACTCTTTGGTTTTTTCTAAGTCGCGCCGTAGGTTGACCAATTCCTCATCGCTGGCAGGCGCACCGGCAGAGGCGGGGCGTGTCCCGCTGCTGGTCGTGCTGGGCTTACCCGCTGCGTTACCGCCGGGCGGAGTGGTGGTGCTCGCTGCATTCGTCTTGCGCTCTACCTCGGCGCCCGGGGTGTCTTTCACTGCGCTTTCTTCCAGGGCGTTGTGAAAGCACACACAGAGGTTACGAAACTCAGTCTGGCGGTTAGGGTTGACAGTAAACTTGTACTTCTGGCGCTCGACGAAGTTGATGAAATGGATATCCGTGATGGTGGTGCTCGAAAGCCAACGCACGGCATCTAAGTCTAAGCGCAAATTATTGCGATGGGTCGGGACGTTGCCACTCACTACTTCGCCCAGCGACGTGAACTTGTAGGTGCGTTCTTTGCCGGAGAAGTCTACAAAGACAACCTGATCGTCCTGGTTCAGCTCCGTGCCGCCGGTAGAGGTTACGCGGGCAAAAATGCCTTTCTCGTCGGCGGAGAAAGCAATGCTATAGTTGTAGCTACCGCGCACAACGACAGTGACATTGTCGGTGCGAACCACTTGAATGCCCGCAACTTTCTTATTTTCTTTGATGAAAACGGAGCAATCCTGGGCGGGTAAGAAAAGCGAGATAACACAGAGGATAGTGGTCAGGGTAAGGCTGCGAAAGGGAGTAAAAAGTGTCATAAAGCAGTATGTGTGCTGGTGATGATTTGTGAAACGGTTTGCGCCGTGCGCTATTTCGGCATTCGCTGTTTTAACGAGTCTTTAGACGTCCGATTAAAGGTCAAAAACGATGAGACGCATCGGATTATCGAAAGGCAAAAAAAGGTAAAAGGTCGCACTGTAGCTCAAAAACCTGACAAAACTAAAGAATACCGGCATTTGGATGCACAGAGCAATATAAAATGCACGGCTTAAAGCCTTATTCTTCCCACACCTACGGGCGCTGATTCGATGAATGGGTTTTTTAGGGCAAAAGCGATGGAGGGCTTTTTCGGCAAAGTGCCGACGTTCTTTTTTCCACCGATTTGTGGTTTCGGGTTCGCGGATTTTTATGGATGTTTGCCGCTGCTGGCGCATTTCGCCAGACAGGAATGCACATGAAATTTATTGCTGAAATAGACATTATGCCACACCGAGAGCTGCTCGATCCACAGGGCAAGGCGGTGCTCAATAACTTGGGCCACCTGCACTTGAGCGGCATAACGGACGTGCGCATTGGCCGGCACGTTACGTTGACGCTGGAGGCGCCTTCGGAAGCGGAGGCACGCCAAACGGTCGAGACGGCCTGCTCGCAACTGCTGGCCAATCCGATTGTGGAGTCATACACTTACCAGTTGCACAGCGCCTGAGCGCGCGCCTTTTTGCCGTGCTGTACATCGTGCCTACGCCCATTGGCAACCTGGAGGATATTACGCTGCGCGCCCTGCGCGTGTTACGCGAGGAGGTGTCGGTCATTCTGGCCGAAGACACGCGCACGACGCGCCACCTGCTGGAGCGCTACGATATCCGCACCCCTCTGCGCGCCTTTCACGCGCACAATGAACACGCTGCCGTAGATAAAATTGTCGCTGAACTGGCCGCCGGCGCTACTATGGCACTGGTGTCGGACGCTGGCACGCCGGGCATCAGCGATCCGGGCTTTCTGCTCGTGCGCGCCTGCCGGCAAGCGGGCGTGCGCGTCGAGTGCCTGCCAGGTCCTACGGCCTTCGTACCTGCCTTAGTGGCCAGCGGGGTGCCCTGCGATCGCTTTCACTTTGAGGGCTTTTTGCCGCACAAGAAAGGCCGCCAGACGCGCTTGCGCTATCTGGCCGCCCTGCCCCACACGTTTGTGCTGTACGAGTCGCCGCACCGGCTGTTGCGTTGCCTCACTGAGCTGACAGAGGTCTGTGGCCCTGGACGCATGGCCTGCGTAGCGCGCGAACTGACGAAGGTGTTTGAAGAAGTGCGGACGGCGCCTTTGGGCGAATTGCTCGCCGCATTCAGCCAGCGAGAGGTCAAGGGCGAGATGGTGATCGTCGTTGCTGGCCGGGAGGAGTGAACGGCTAAGAAGCACTATACTGCCGCAAGTGATCACCAGGTGCTACCTTTGCCCCACTAATTTCATTCAAAAAACAGCCTGAAAAGCCCGCACGCACACACATGGCCAAAGGCAAGCGCTTACTTACCTTGAATTTTAACAGCGAGCGGACGCCCAAAATCCTGGGGCTGCTTCTGCTGTTTGTGGCCTGCTATTTAGCCATTGCCTTTTTTTCCTACCTCTTCACCTGGGATACTGACCACGATATCGTGCATCAGTTTTCGTGGGAAATCTTCTTAGGCGATGTGGCTGTGGAGAACTGGCTGGGCCGATTAGGCGCTTTTGTGGCTGATAGTTTGGTCTATTGGGGCTTTGGCGTAGGGTCGTTTTCGCTGGTTTACCTGTGCTACAAGTATGGTATGGCGCTCATTCGCCGCGTACCGTTGTCGCACTTAAACGGCCTGTTGGTGCGTACGGTCATCCTGACGGTTGTCGTCTCGATTCTGGGTTCGTTCTTCCTACAGTGGGCAGAGTTTCCAGTGGGCGGCGTCTTCGGTCAATCGGTGAGCTCCTGGGTACAGAACTTCGTCGGAGTGGCCGGCACGTTGCTGCTGCTGGTATTTGCTTTGCTTATCGTTTTTGTGTGGAGCAATAACCCTGACCTGTCAGACTTCACCTGGCGACAGCTGATCTACGAAACCCGACGCGCCTGGTTTGACCTGCTCAGCGGTCAGTACGGCAAAACACGTCGCGCCACAGCGCCGCCTACAGCACCGGCCACGGACACTCAGCCAGGGGCGAAACCCACCTCAACCGCGCCCGAAGCGGCTCCTCCTAAGCCTAAACCCGCGCCCGTCACCGGCGCTCAGCTCACCTTTGACCTGTCGCAAAAAAGCGCCTTATTCGCCGATGACGCGCCCGCTAAGGCAACCGAAAGCATTGAAGACACCGAGCTGGAAATTGTCGAAGCCACCCCTTCTACCCTACTGCCTTCAACACCCGACGAAGCGCCCGCATATAAGCCGCCTGTGCAGGTCGTACAGGAAGACACGCCCAACTTCAGCGAGCCTTATGACCCCACGCTCGAACTGCCGCACTACGAACATCCGCACCTGCAACTGCTCCACGAGTACGACAACTCGCAGATGGAAATTGACCGCAACGAACTGGAGCAGAACAAAAACCAGATTGTGAGCACCTTGATGAATTTCAAAATTGATATTGAAAAAATCAAGGCCACCATCGGCCCTACCGTTACGCTGTACGAAATCGTGCCGGCGCGCGGCATCCGAATTTCTAAAATTAAAAATTTAGAAGACGACATCGCCCTGAGCCTATCGGCGCTGGGCATCCGAATCATTGCGCCCATTCCGGGCAAAGGCACCATTGGCATCGAAGTGCCCAACAAAAAACGCCAGACCGTGGGCATGCGCGAAGTGCTGATGGACGAGCGCTTCAAACGCGCCAAAATGGAACTGCCTGTTGCGCTGGGCAAAAACATTCAGAACGAGGTCTTTGTGGCTGATTTGACCAAAATGCCGCACCTGCTCATCGCCGGCGCTACGGGCCAGGGCAAATCGGTGGGCATCAACGTCATCCTGAATTGCCTGCTGTACAAAAAGCATCCCTCGCAAGTCAAACTCATCCTCATTGACCCCAAAAAGGTCGAACTGTTTCCCTATGCGCGCTTGGAAAATCACTTCCTTGGCTTCTTACCCGATCAGCCTGAGCCTATTGTGACTGACACGAGCAAAGTCGTGCAGACGCTCAACTCGCTTCTTATTGAAATGGAGCGCCGCTACGACCTGCTCAAATTGGCTGAAGTGCGCAACATTGCCGAATACAACGACAAGTTTGTGGCCCGGCGCCTCAACCCCAACAAAGGGCACCGCTTTCTGCCTTACATCGTGCTGGTCATTGACGAATTTGCCGACCTGATCATGACTGCGGGTAAGGAGGTCGAAATGCCCCTTGGCCGATTGGCCCAGCTGTCGCGGGCAGTAGGCATCCACCTCATCATTGCCACCCAGCGCCCGTCGGTCAACATCATTACGGGCGTTATCAAGGCCAACTTCCCGGCGCGCATTGCTTACAAAGTAGTGTCCAAAGTGGACAGCCGCACCATCTTAGACGCTGGGGGCGCCGAACAGCTTACCGGCAAAGGCGACATGTTGCTTTCGGTAGGCGGCGATATTATTCGCCTTCAATCGGCTTTTATTGACACGCCCGAAGTGGAGCGCGTCATTGATTTCATTTCCAGACAGCAGGGCTTCCCGGAGCCGTTCTTCCTGCCGGAGTTCCACCCCGAAAGCGAGGAAGAGGGCGCCAAATCGTTCAGCCTTTCCGAAATGGACGACATGCTGGAGGATGCCGCCCGGCTCGTGGTCGAGACCCAACACGGCTCTACCAGCATGATCCAGCGCCGCCTGAAACTGGGCTACAACCGCGCTGGCCGCATTATGGACCAGCTCGAAGCCCTGGGCATCGTTGGGCCGGCAGAAGGCTCCAAACCGCGCGAAGTGCTCTACTACGATACGAACGAATTGGAGCGCTACTTAGCCGAATTACGTGCCCGCCGAAATGCCTGATCTGCCATGACGACCACCGTGCGAGACATTCGAACGATTTCGCTGCCTGACCTGGAAGCGCTTCTGCTCTCCTGGAACGAGCCGCGCTTCCGCGCCCGCCAGCTCTACGAATGGCTGTGGGCCAAAGGCGCTACGGACTGGGACGCCATGACCAACCTGCCCAAGCCACTGCGCCAACGCCTGCGTGAGACGTTCACCTTCCACATCTTGCGCGCCGAAGTGGTGCAGCGCAGCGCCGATGGAACGATGAAAACGCGCTGGCTCACCCACGACGACCATCGCATCGAAAGCGTGCTCATCCCTGTACCCGAAGACGGGCGCTATACCGTTTGCGTCAGCACGCAGGTGGGCTGTAGCCTAACGTGCTCCTTCTGCGCCACTGGCCGCATGGGCCGCAAGCGCAACCTGACAGCCTATGAAATCTACGACCAGGTGGTGCTGGTCAATCGCCAGTGCCAGGAAGCCTACGGCCACGCGCTGACCAACGTCGTTTACATGGGCATGGGCGAGCCGCTGCTCAACTACGCCAACACCTTAGAAAGCGTGCGCCGCCTCACTGCCCCGCCGCCCGAAGGCCTGGGCATGGGCGCCCACCGCATCACCATCAGCACGGCCGGCATCGCCAAAATGATCCGCCAGTTGGCCGACGACGGCTACCGCTCCAACCTCGCCCTCAGCCTGCACGCCGCCGACGACGCCAAGCGAAACACCATCATGCCCATCAACGAAACCAATCACCTCGAGGCCCTTATGCAGGCACTCGAATACTTCTACGCCCGCACGCACAACCGAATCTCCTACGAATACATCGCCTTCGAGCGCTTTAACGACACCTTAGAAGACGCCGCCCGATTGGTACGCCTGTGCCGCCGCCGCTTCCCGGTGCGCGTCAACATCATCGAATACAACCCCATCGAAGGCGCCTCCTTTGAAAAATCGGACGAAAACCGCCTCAACGCCTTCGCCGCCTATCTGGCCAACCACGGCGTAACGGTTACGGTGCGCCGCAGCCGCGGCAAAGACATTGACGCTGCTTGCGGGCAGCTGGCCAATAAATAGGGCGCGTTCTACTGGTCGCGCGTCAGCGCCATGAGTCGCCCGTAAAAGGCCTCCACAACGCTGTCCACCGCGTGTTCGCGGCTGCCCCAGGTAAAGCGCTGGGTGCGCTCGCCATTGGTCCACTCTATGAAGCGGTAAACGTTGCCCGGATGCGAGAACGCCGGCTTTTCCAGCAGCTTCAGGGCTTCGGCTTCGAGGAACAGTTTCCGCCCTTCACGGCGCGCGTGCTGCTTCCACTCGACCATGTCGCCTTTGAGGCCGCGAGTGATAAACAGTTGGCCGTTAGATAGTAAGGTCCAGGTCGTTACTTCGCCGCTAAAGCCGCCGCCCGAGCCGAAGCGCAACTGTTGGGCCGGCAAACGGTCGGGTGTATGCCGCGTAGAGCATTGAACGGCAGCCAGCAGCGCACATGCTGAAAACAGGAGCAGGTGTAAGATATTTTTCATGGCAATGCCTTTTCGGGCAAAGGTCGGGCGCAGGGCCACAAACATCGTCCTTATGGGCACAAGATTAAATCACTGCCCTCCTTCAAACAACGCTGCGGAATGTTGGCCGCGCCTCACCACTTTTCTTCGTCGTACTTTACCAGGTACGTCCGAACCTCCACACCCTCGATAACCTCCACACCCTCTCGCACACTCTCCGGAGAGCGCACGTTGTGCCCTAATCAGGGCAGAGTGACTGCAAGCGTAGAGCGAGCCACTTCACCGAGGGTGCCTGCACTCTACGAAGTTTTTTTATTCTTCGACCACCGAAGAGACCGGGCAACGCGAAGGGAAACATCTCCGCAGCCCTCGGCGCAGCCTCTTATTGCGCTTAGCATCCGTTAATAACTGACCTTACGCAGACGAGGCAAAATGCCGTTCGCCGAAGGTCGCATCGTGCTGTCTCGGCAGGCACATCGAGCATCCTGTAACCGCCCGATTCATCGGGTGGAGCAGGCAGAATCCCTCTTATACCACATCGAGCATCCTGACGAACATCACATCACGCATAAGATTAAACGCAAAAGTAGAAGGTCTCTCGGAAGGATAGAACGTTCGATGAAAAGGTTTTGCTCAGCAGATTGGACGCCAACGAGCCCCCATCCCACCCGTGCATAACATCCCTTAGTAAAACGAATCCAACAACGGAAAGACCTTGCGCCCCCAGGTGAAGACGATGATGCTCAGAAGCGCAAAAAGCGCAAACAAGAAAACCAGCCACCGCTCTTGCGGCGTCCAGGGTTGCTTATGGGACTTCATACAGATACACTTTCCACCAGCTGGCTTCGCCGGGTTGCGGTTCAAAGAGCGTCAAGAGGCGCAGCCCGATCTGCTCAGCGTTTTCAATGACCACCGCGGAGAGCACGTACTGCCCGCCGGCCTGACGAAAGGCTTCGGCGTTGAATCGGAAATCCTTCAGGACGACTCGCTGGTCTTTCCCGATGAGGTAGTTTTGATCCGACAGACCCAACTCCGCCGAGAAGAGATAACAGCGGTTGCCCCACTCGTCAAAATAGGCCAGCAGGCGCGGGTCTTTGGCAATTTCATCGGCGATAATGGGCCGAAAGCGCTGCTTATGCGCTAAGCTGTACAACGGCAAAAGCCCATCCAAAGAGTAAAAACCGTTGTATTGGGCCACTACGGGGTGAATGCCTAAACTGGCCACGCGGTAAGTGTGCTGCGGCTTTCCAATGTGCGCGGCAATGCGCTGAAACAGCCCTTTGGCCCAAAAATCTGCATAGCCGGGTTTCACGGGGACGCCCACTAAGCGGCGCATGTTGTGCAACCACTCGTCGTTGGCAAAGAAGCCCATGACCAGCTGGCAGCCCAGAAGCGTCGCCACGGCCGAGGGCGAGAAGCCTCTCTGTTTCATCAGGCTCAGGGTCAGTGCAAAGGCCAGAAAGAACAGCAAAGGCAAGAAGATGATCATCCGGTTGAGCCGGAGCTGAGAGAGCAGCGGAAAGAAATCGTCCAACGGCGCCGCTATGTACGGGTAAAGTCCGTACATCAGGGAGAAAACGGCTATGATGAACAGGCAAAGCGCCAGCTGCAAAGCGCGGTATCGAGAAACACCTGAGTCAGCGCGAGATAAGGCCTTAAACAAGACCGTGGAAGCCGCTATTAAAAGCGGTAGCGCCACTACGATACCTACGTGATAATGAGAAATAGTACACAGAAAGACGGCTTCCAACAGGCTGGCATAGAGGTTAATATCGAACATAGCCAGCGCGTCGTAGCTCTTGCGGTGCGAGACAAAAGCCCGATCCAGGTACAACTGCAGCAGCGGCAGATTGACCACTGCATACGAAAGCGCCAACAGCCCTACTCCCAGCATGGGCTTATATCGAAGGCGGCGCTTCCAGGCGCTCCAGCTCAGCCATAAAAACCCGGCCACGATGACGGCCGACGTGCCCATCCACACAATGCTGGAATAAAACGGTATCAATAGCAGACATACCCAATCCGTCCAGGTATCCTTTCGGCGAAGCAGATTCAGCAGGCTATGCAATAAAAAAGGCTGCACCGCCACGCCAAACTGAAGGTAAAAGGGAACAAGACTGAAACACAACGCCACACCTGCCCGCAAAAAGGCGTGGCTATCCTCAGGCAAAAAGTACGCGCGCAACAGCCGATACATCCCCCAAAACGCCAGCAGCCGCGCCAGGAGGTAACTGGCCTTATAGCCATTGAGGCCGCCGAAGAGCCATATGAGCAGTACGTTGACCGAAAGGCCCGTCGGCATAACGGTACGCGGCTGACCGCCCAAAATCTGCGGGAGGAACGCCTGTGGCGAAAAAGCAAGCGCCTTCCCAAACTTTACCAGCAGCATCAGCCAGGCCCATTCGCCCTCTAAGTTGTCGTGGATGCGCACGTAGGCGTGGCGGCCATTGAGCAGCAGCGGCAGGAAATGAAGCGCAAAAACACCCCCAACGAACAGCCACAGAGCATACCCTTGCATGCTTTTTCGCGCGGCATTCCTCCAGTTAGGCGCCCCGGCATTCGTTGGTCGCATTTGCTTCAAAATGTCTGCTTGCTAAAGACGTGGTAAAGATGCCGCACAAAAACCGAAATCCGGCATTTGCCCGCACAACCACTACCGGCCCGGTCGGTCTTAAACAAATACGACGGAGACAAAGGTCAAAAAGTCTTCTAAAAATTGGGAGATACCTAGGCCGTCATTTCTGCGCTGCGCTCCCTTCCGAGGCATTTCGGCGTTTATTTTTCGAGGTTTTCAGGCCTCGCGTCATATCTTCCCTACCAGCACCACCTGCGTGGGCGTGGGGTTGCCGTCGGGGTTATCCTCTGCCGAAATGGCAAAAGCCTGGGCGTCGGCTCGGAAAGGCAGCCGCTGGAAGGCATCGTCGCCGCGCAGGTTCACCATGCCCATGCTGACGGGTTTGCCTTCGACGATGGCCCAAAACTGAAAGTAGCGGCCCGGGGGCGGAGCGGGCAGCGTATTGATATCCAGCACGGTTTCGGCGCGCACGGGGTTGTGCCACACGGTGGCAGTTACTTTGGCCGGGCCTTCGCCCGCAGCGTCGCTCAGGACAATGGCGCGCGTGTCGCGGTCGCGCAGCAGGGCCACTACTTCATGCAGGCGCGCCTGCTGTTGGGCGCGCTTCTCGCAGTCCGACACCTGTTTTTCCAGCGCTTGAATGCGCTGGGCGCGCTGTTCTTTTTCCCACAGCTGCCAACCCAACACACCCGCCAGCAAAAGCGCTACCGCCCAACCCGACGCCACAAGCCAGAAGCGGGCTGCCCTTCCCTGCTCTGGCAGCTTCGCCGTCGGCGCTTCGGCTTGCGCTTGCGCTAAAAGGCGCGCCTTCAGCCCCGATGGCGGCATCACCGCATACGCCTGAGCCACCTGCTCCAACACTCGCTCCACCGCCTCCAGCTCCGCGCGGAGCTCCGGGTGCTCCGCGAGCATGCGCTCCACCAGAGCGCGCTCCTCAGGCGCACACTGGCCCAGAGCGTAGGCTTCTAACAGGCCGGATTCTATGAAGGACTTAACATCCATAATGGCTGACTGACTGCAATTTACATCTTCACATGGCACTTAAAACAAAAAAAGCGAGGTGAGCAACACCACCTGAACCTGCTCGCCAAAAGCACGGCGTAACTCGCGAAGCGCCCAGCGCACGCGCGTCTTTACGGTACCCAACGGAATACCTACTGCCTCGGCTGCCTCCTCCTGCGTGTAGCCCTGAAAGTACAGCAGCTCGATGAGCGTGCGGTGCTTCTCCTCCAATTGGGCCACCAGCTCGCGAAGACCGATATGGTCGGGATGTACGCCCTGACCGCCAGGACTATGTACGAGCGTTTCCAAGGAATCGGTTTTTTGCTGCTGCCGATACGAAGCCGAACGCACAGCGTCAATGGCCGCATTGCGCGCAATATTGACCAACCACGTAAACAGCCGCCCTTTGGCCGGGTCGTAAGCCTCGATGTTGCGCCAGGCTTTCAGAAATACGTCTTGCAGCACCTGCTCCGCCACTTCGGGCGTGCGTACAATGCGCAGCACCACGCCATAAAGCGCGCCACTATAAGCGTCGTACAACTCGCTCAAGGCGCTGGCGTCTCGCTGTTTGAGGCGCTCGATAAGGTTGTCTTGCAAGGACATGGCTAAGGCGCTTTCCGACGGGGCGAAGGTAAGGGCGTAGAAGAAACACTCCAGTATTTTCAAAAAAACAGGGCGCAAATTCTTTATAGAAAAGGTCGCCCTGCCTGTTCACATCGTTAAAGCCCCGCTGCCTGACCTATCTAATCCACGACTTCAGCCGTGGGACTAGCAAGCCCCCCCTCCTCTCGGAACGGTTTTAACCGTCTGTCGGTGCGGCAGGCACATCTACCATCCTGTTCCACCCGATGAATCGGGTGGAACAGGCGCAGGGCCATATCTCTAACATCTACCCTGCCCGCCTGCCGGGATGTGATGCCTGTCAGGATGATAGATGAAAAGGTAGGGGGGAGGCACGCCAGACCCTCTGATAAATCAGAGGGTTACAGGATGGTAGATAGGCAGGATGAGCGTTTCAGGCCGGTGTCCACTCCGGATGGACGGCTGTTTTCCACGTTTGGCGAGGGACGAAGCGATGCTTCTTTCATCGCCGGAAACGGGAGTTTCCGGATACAGGCTCATCTACCATCCTGTAACCACC
>JANWVR010000097.1 GCA_025056735.1 Saprospiraceae bacterium | reverse complement strand
GCCCGCCATAAACATATGGTGCGCCCACACGATGAACGACAGGAAGGCAATAGCCAGCATCGAGAGCACCATCGCGCGATAGCCGAAAATAGGCTTGCGCGCATGTACCGAAAGCACCTCCGACACAATACCCATCGCCGGCAAAATGATGATATACACTTCCGGGTGGCCCAGAAACCAGAACAAGTGCTGATACAATATCGGGCTACCACCGATGCGGTCGAGAATCTGGCCGCCCACCACAATTTCGCTCAGGTAGAACGACGTGCCCATGCTGCGGTCGAACATCAGGAGCAAAACGCCCGACAGCAGTACCGGGAAAGACAGTACACCAATGATGGCCGTGATGAAGAATGCCCAGATTGTCAACGGCATGCGCCACAGGTTCATCCCCTTTGTGCGCAGGTTAAGCACTGTCGTTACGTAGTTAATACCTCCCAGCAGTGCCGACACAATGAAGAGTGCCATCGAAACAATCCACATCGTCATGCCAGCGCCCGAACCTTCCGAGGCTTGCGGTAGCGCACTCAAGGGCGGATAAGCCGTCCAACCACCGGAGAAAGGCCCGGTGCTCAGAAAGAGCGACAGGAACATCACCACACTGGCTAAGAAGAAAAACCAGTAGGAAAAGGAATTGAGCAACGGCGAAGCCATGTCGCGGGCGCCTACTTGCAGCGGAATAAGCAAGTTAGAAAAGGTGCCGCTCAAGCCCGCCGTCAGCACGAAAAAGACCAGCACCGTGCCGTGAATGGTTACCAAGGCATAGTAGAACTCCGGGTCTAGCTTCCCAATGCCGGCGTCGTTCACCTGTATCCACTTGCCCAATATGGGCTTGAGCCAGGCTAAGTCTGCCTCTGGGAAGCCCAATTGCAGGCGAAAAACCAGCGACATCATGGCGCCCGTCAAGGCCCAGAAGATACCGGTGATTAAGAACTGACGCGCAATCATCTTGTGATCCGTACTGAAAATGTACGTCGTCAGAAAATTGGACTGATACTTGTCGCCGTGGTGGTGCTCATGAAAATGGTCGTCATACCCCATCTCCTGGATGAGCTTTTCCTCCAGCGTGTCTAAGGACTCAACAGCGACTTTGGTCATTTCAGCCATAGCCAAATGTAATGTTTTAGTAGGTGAACGTTGGGTCAAGGGCCCCCGGTGTTCTTGTTTCTCTCGTTCGAATTATAAACTGGTAGTTTCTGTCTTGACTGGAGCGTTGGCATCTTGAGCAGGTGGGTCAATATCCAACACCTTACCCTTGTTCGGATCTTCGTCCTTGCCGCGAATTTGCGACAGATAGTAGGACTCCTGCTTCTTATACCAGGCATCGAACTCTTCTTGCGACACCACCCGAATGATGCGCTTCATCGAGTAGTGCCCTTTGCCGCAAAGTTCAGCGCAGGCCAGCTCGTACTCGAATTTTTCCCAGCGCTTCGGGCCTTGCGGCTCAGCAGGGTCATACGGCTGGTGATACTCCGGGTACTTGCGCAGCTCGTTGCGATACTCTGCTGTCGTCTTTATGGGTGTAAATACGAAGTAGGTAGGCATGCCCGGCACAGCATCCATCTTCACGCGAAATTGCGGCAGGTAGAAATTGTGCAGTACATCTTTAGCGATGATACGCACGCGCACCTTCTTGTTAACCGGCAAATAAAGCTCCTGGCTAACAATGACGTCATCCCAGTTCTTACGATCCTTGAAATCCTGACCGATTTGGTTTGTCGCCGTGGTGAGACGATAATCGCGAGCACCCAATTTGCCATCAGGTCCTGGGTAACGAATAATCCAGTTGAATTGCTGACCTGTGGCTTCAATCTCGAGGTAGTCCTCATCTGGGCTTACATCAGCCATAATCGTATTCCACGCATCCAAACCGCGCACCACCAACAGCGTCATCACTACCGCCGGAACCGCCGTCCAGATAATCTCCAGACGATCGTCGTGCGCAATAAAAGAAGCCTTCCGGTCTTCGCGCCAGCGATATTTATAAGCAAACCAAAACAGCGCGATATGCGTGATAATGAATACAAGGCCCGTGAAGAACAGCGTAACGTTAAACATGCTATCTATGGCGCCGCCATGCTCAGAAGCCGCCGCATGCGGACCGTAACCCAGCAACTCGTTTTTGTAATAATAAGACGAGACGAACACGGCAGCCAAAAAGACTACCAGAAAGCCCAAAGAAAGTACGCCATTCCACCAGCTGCTTTCGCGCATTACTTCGCGCTCGCCCTTGATCTGGGCCGTCAACTCGACTACCCGGGCGATTTGAACCAGAACAATGCCGACGAGAATGATGCAAAGAAGAATAAGAAGCGCAGTCATTGCGGTAATTTTTTACTTAAAAACACAGTAATTTTCGATGGGTTCGAACAGGATATTCAGGCGCCACTTCACTTAGAATCATTCTAAACTAATGGTGATCGTGTTCGCTTTCCTCGCCATCAATGTAAACACCCGTCGTATGGTGGAGGCTTTCCTCTAAGAACGGGTCGCGGAGCGGAAGCAGAGGCGCGCGCTCCAGCTGGCGGAAGAAGAAGAATAGAAACAGGCTCAAGAAGCCAATCAGCACGCCAATTTCCTGAAAACCCGGTAGGGTGTAGCCCAATAAGAATCCTCGGCTGGCCTCTTCGTGATGGCCATGCTCCTCGCCGTGTTCGCCAGTGTGTTGAGCGTGCGCATCTTGTGTTTCAGCATGCGCATTCTCCTCATGGCTGGTCTTCTCGTGATCAGCAGCCCGGCTTTCCGCGTTGCCGGCAGGTGCTTTTTCCTTCGGTTGCGCATGCTGCTCGCCGCCTTTGTGTCCTTGTTCAGCAACGGGCGCGCTTACGCCGGCTAAAACCCGCGGCATTTCGCCAGCCTCAGGTGCTGCGCTCAAGTCTTTTGCATCGCTTTTAAGACCACTGTGATGTCCGCCTTCTAAATGTTCCATAGCCTCTATGGCAGCAATGCGCGCACCTGGCTTGATCATGTAGAAAAAGTCCAACCAGTGACCAAGGAATACCAACAGGGCGGCAAAGAACATAGTACCGGCCTTGCGTTTGGTATCGTTGCGCATCAGCACAAAGAAAGGTACCACAAAGTTGAGCACCAAATTCCCCCAGAAAAGCACCGGATAGTTGTCCATGCGCTCCTTGAAGTAGATCGTCTCTTCACCGATATTGCCGTACCAGATGAGCATGAATTGGTCGAACCACAGATACGTCCAGAAAATGCTAATGCCAAACAGATACTTACCCAGATCGTGCAGGTGCTCGCGCGTTACATACTCTAAATAGCCTTTTGATTGAAGATAAAGGATAAGCACAATAAACAAAGCCAGCCCGCCTAAGAATAGCGAGATGGTGGAATACCAGGCGAACATGGTGCTATACCAGTGCGTGTCAATGGACATAATCAGCTGCCACAGGAACACCGTGCTCAGGAAGCCACCCAACGGCAAGAAGGAAGCGGCCCACTTGCGCTCGCGCTTGTAGTAATCGAAAGAGGGAGTCTCGTATTTGTCCTGTGCCAGCGAGTTTTGGCGCAACTTATAGGCCCAGAAATACCAGATGGCCAGGAAACCCACCGTACCTACCGTAAAGAAAATAGGATTCAAGAAGCCAGACTTCCCAGCAATAATTTTGTCGTAAATAGGGCTGGAAGGATCTGTGATACCTGGCGTATTCCAATGATACAGATGATGCAGGTGCCCCCAAACGCCGATGACAACCACCAATAGCAAGAAAATGCCCACCAGCATAAACTGGCTCATGGCTTCCCACAAGCGCTTGATGACTATCATCCAGCCTGCAAAGGCCGTAATCTGGCCGCTCAAAAAGAACATGGCTGTGAAGGCAATGCCCGTAAAGAACACGGCATTATGCAGGTAGTTGGTCCAGAAGCGCGTATAAAAGGCGTCGTCGCCTACAGCCGACCACGCTAAGCACAGAGCCCCAACGGCCATGCCGATCATCAGATTGCGCTTCAGCTTACTGTCGAAGACGAACTGTGTGTTCAGATTCATATCGCGAAACCGGTGTAAGTCCCGGAGTTTTAGATGTTTAAGTCAGCAGTGAATAGGCCTTTTACTTCCCTTGATTTTGTAGCGAGCGAATATAGTGGATGACCTGCCAACGCTCCTCATAAGAGAGTTTGTCGGAATAGCCACCCATCACGTTTTTTCCATACATGATGGCGAAATAATAGCGCCCTTCTTTGGCTTTTTTCATCTCGTCATCTGTCAGGTTTTTCGGCTGAGCCAGATACTTCGAATTGGGCATTGTAACGATATAGCCCTGACCATCACCTTTTTCACCATGACAGATAGCGCAGTACAGGTTATACAGATTCTTTCCACGCTCTAAGCCCTCTTTTGTTAACGGAATAGGGTTAGTCGTCATCTCCTGCTCGCAGCGCAAGCGATCCTCTTCCGTGTCTGCATAATAAAAAGGTACCTGACCATTCACAGGCGCCGCGATCGCGTTGGGGGCATTCTTACCCCGTACCACATCGAGCGCCTCTGCGCCTGCATAATTTACCGCCGTATAGCCACGTGCCACAGTACCTGGCACCGGCTTGCGCGGCTGCGACAAACGTGCTTTTGGAAACGTGCTCTCGTCGTCCCAGTGGTTCCAACTGTAATTTGCCAGCACGTTGGCCTCATACGTAACCGGGTGATACATGTCGGGCATGTACTCGTGCCCCGTCTTGTTTTTGCCCGCTGGCGAACACAAAGAGAAAAGCCAGGCAAACAAAGCAACTAACAAAATAGCGCCTACTGCGTATTTCATGTTATTTCTTTTCTATTAATGAAGTGGTTTTCTATGCGAAAACAGCGGTCATTCAAATCGTCTTCTCGTGTACTTCGGCAGCGCCTGTTCGCTTAAAAAAGTCTTTAAATCCAGATATCGTGCGCTGCTCAGCCTCTGTCACGTCAAAAGCGATACAAAACTTGTCATCGCTAATGCGATTGTCTAAGATTTTAGCCTTCACCCCAGGCCACATGCCGCAAATCGTATAAAAGGTGATGGTCATGCCCCAGGCTGAGAAAAGCACCGTCATTTCGAAGGTAATTGGGATGAAAGAGGGTACGGGCCAGTAAGGCTTGCCGCCAAACAAAATAGGCCAGTCTTTGGCCAAAGCCCACGACATGAAAAGGAAGCCGAATAAAGCTCCTATTGCGCCGTAGATAAAGCCCAGAATGTGCAAACGGCTTTCGCTCAGCCCCAGAATAGGATCGAGACCGTGCACCGGAAAGGGCGAGTAAACATCCATGATATCTAAATGGCCCTGGCGCGCTGTTTTTACTGCGCTTTTCAACTGCTCTTCATCGGTGTATAAACCGTACAAAACTTTCTTGCTTTCAGCGGACATGGTAGATTATGCTGTTTTGCTGATGAAATTGGGCTTTAGTTTTTCTCCTCTTGTTTTTCTGCAACCTGCTCAGCGTGGTGGTGGACGTCTTTGCGCGCCTTCGGGCCGATATATTGGTCGCCTGCCACTTTCAAAATGGCTTTCACCTCAGCAATAGCCACCACAGGCGCTAAGCGGGTGAAGATCATGAACAAGAAGAAGAAGAGGCCGATAGTGCCCGAGAAAATTGAGATTTCCACCCACGTAGGCGTGTAATAGCTCCATGCAGAAGGTAAGTAGTCGCGTGCCAGCGTGGTAGCGATGATTACAAAGCGTTCGAACCACATGCCGATGTTCACCACGATGGACAAGAAGAACGTCCACCAGATACTGCGGCGAATGCGACGCGACCAGAACAGCTGCGGGCTGACTACATTGCAGAACATCATCCCGAAGTATGCCCACCAGTACACCCCAAACACCCGGTTATAAAAAGCAAATTGCTCGTAGATGTATCCCGAGTACCAGGCAATGAACAATTCGGTCAGGTAGGCCACACCCACAATTGTGCCCGTGAGCACAATAACCTTGTTCATCGAGTCAATGTGGTTGATGGTGATGTATTCTTCTAACTTAAGCACTTTACGGGTGATCACCATCAGCGTCTGCACCATGGCAAAACCGGAGAAAATAGCGCCGGCCACGAAATAGGGCGGGAAGATGGTGGTGTGCCAACCGGGGATCACCGACGTAGCGAAGTCGAACGATACGATCGTGTGCACCGAAAGTACCAGCGGCGTCGAGAGACCGGCCAGAATGAGCGAGAGCGACTCCCAGCGCTGCCAGTGCTTGGCGCTGCCCGTCCAGCCAAAGGAGAAAATCTCATACATCTTTTTGCGGAAGCCAACGGCGCGGTCGCGCACGGTGGCTAAGTCGGGCACCAGACCTGTATACCAGAACAGCACCGATACCGAGAAGTAGGTCGAGATGGCAAACACGTCCCACAGCAGTGGTGAGTTAAAGTTCACCCACAGCGGCCCGCGCGTGTTCGGGAAGGGGAAGATGAAAAAAGCCAACCAAAGGCGCCCCATGTGAATGAGCGGGAACTGGCCAGCGCAAATCACGGCAAAGATGGTCATGGCCTCGGCGGCACGGTTTACGCCGGTGCGCCAGCGCTGGCGAAACAGCAACAAAATAGCCGAAATCAGCGTCCCGGCGTGGCCAATACCGATCCACCACACAAAGTTGGTAATGTCCCAGGCCCAGTTAATGGTGCGATTGGCGCCCCACTCTCCGATACCTTTCCATATCGTCCATACTACGGCAAAGACGTATAGCGCCGTAAATGCCGAGGCAACAGAGAACGCTAAAATCCATTCCCGCGAGGGCGCGCGCTCGGTAGGCACGCACAAGTCTTCCGATATCTGATGGTACGACTTATTCCCTTCGATGAGGACATGTCTGACGGGTGCTACGGGATGAGACATATCTATTGCTATTAGTGTTGTCTTTGTGAAAAAATGAAATTCCTGCCGCCTGAAGGTGCTTTATGAGTTGTAGATTTTAGCCGAATAGCGCACACCAGGGCGAGTGTTGATTTCTTCCAGCACCTGGTAAGCCAGTTCTCCTTGCTTTTTAATGGCCTGGCTCACAGCACTGTTCGGATTATTCAGGTTGCCAAAAACGATAGCGCCCGTTGGGCAAGCCGTCTGGCAGGCAGAGCGAACGTCATTGTCCTCCAGCGGACGGCCTTCGCGCTTAGCCGTGAGTTTACCCTCTTGAATGCGCTGGATGCAGAAAGAGCATTTTTCGATGACGCCGCGGCTGCGCACCGTGACGTCGGGGTTGAGCACCATGCGCACTAAGTTGTCAGCGTAGAACGGGATATCGCCCTCTTCCACGCGGAACAGACGCTCCTCGTTGGCCGGGAAGGTATCGGCGGTGGTGTAGTCTAACCAGTTGAAACGGCGCACTTTGTAAGGGCAGTTATTGGCGCAATAGCGAGTACCAATACAGCGGTTATAGGCCATCTGGTTGATGCCCTCTGCCGAATGGTTGGTCGCATTCACCGGACAGACGTTCTCGCAGGGGGCATTGTCGCAGTGCTGGCACATCATGGGCTGGTAGACTACCTTAGGGTTTTCTAAGTCCCCGTAGTAGTAGCGGTCTATGCGCAGCCAGGTCATTTCATGATGGCGTCCGACCTCATTTTTACCCACGACGGGCACATTGTTTTCGCTCACACAGGCCACCTGGCAGGCGCCACAACCGATGCAAGCATTCATGTCAATAAACATGCCCCACTTTGGGCCAGTGCCGAAATAATCTGTGCGATCGGGATACAGCGTTTGCTCGTTGAGATGGCTGGCATGTTTGTGAAAGTCAGCCAGCTTCTCCCGCAACTTGGGCAAGTCGTTGACGTGCGCCTGAAAGATGATCGAGCGATCGGTCAATGCGCCCTGGTAGGCCAGCACTTGCTCATCAGCGTTAATGGTCTGCCCACTTTTTTCATCCTTGGCCGCCAGACCCATGGTGTGATGGTGCTGCACGCAGGCGAAGTTCTTTTCAGCGCCCACCTTGCCCAACACTTTGACCTCTTTGGCAAAGTACTGAATGAACCCGCCATCTATGGGCAGCCAAGGGTTCACGTTGACGCCGTGGCCCACGCCACAGCCACCGCTTTCGCGGCCGCCGCCCAGCGCAATGGCCACCGTGCCTGGCGCCTGACCAAATGCGCGCACTACCGTGCAAACGTGCTTCTTACCATTGACCTCGACTTCGACTTTATCGCCGTCCTCCAGACCCATCCAGCCGGTCATTTTGCTCTTGCCGTCCCACTCCACTGGAATGCTCAGATAGTTGCCCCAGACCGTACGGTTCACGGGGTCGGGCATCTCCTGTAGCCAGGGATTGTGAGCGTATTGGCCGTTGCCGATGTTTATAGTCTCGTAGAAGGCGATTTCTACCGGAGCCGAGCCGGGTTGTGTTACCTGCGCCGGATTCAGGCTAACACCCTGGCTAAACGACACAGTACGCGAAGCGGGCGGCACTTCAAACACGCCATCGTGCAGGCTCATGTCCCAGAAGGCGGCGGCAGTAGCGTATTTCGACTGCTTGGCCTTCATGTCGTTGGCCCAATGCGACTTGAGGTACTGGTAGTACGGCTGCTCGTCCTGGCGGTTCAGATTCGGGCTTTCGGCCCATTCCAACAGCGACAGCTCGGCCTGGCGCGTGTCGAACAGCGGCGCAATCGTGGGCTGGATCAAGCTATAGTGGCCTGTCTTCGGTTCGGCATCGCCCCAGGACTCCAACAGATGATGCGCTGGAGCAGCATAGGTGCACAGCGCCGTAGTTTCATCGAGAACACCGGAGAAGGAAATGCGCGTATTGACTTTGGCAAAAGCCGCTTTGAATTGGTCGGCGTTTGGCAGCTCGTAGGCCGGATTGGCCCCCCACACGATAGCAACGGCTACCTGTCCGGCGTTCATTTCGCCAATAAGGCGCATCATATCGCGCTCGTCGCCTTGGTGCAGGTTGTTGAGCACACTAAAATCTATAGTATTATTAAGGTTTCCGAGCAGGTCGTTGATTTTGTTGACGATAATCTGCTCCATCACGTTGTTACTTCCGCACACCACGAGCGACTTACCGCGCAAGGCAACTAAGTCGGCTGCTGCCTTTTTAATGGCTGCTTTGGCCTTCTCATTGAGCGCCGGGCCGCTGATGGTGGGAGCGCCGGCGTGCTGGGCCACTTCGTTGTACAGCGCGCAGATGGCAGCGCCCATTTCGCTGGGACGAATTTGGATGCGCACGTCCGCGTTCGAACCGGTAAGGCTCATATGGCTCTCCACCTGATAGTGGCGCGACATGGAAGGCTTATCGAGCGATTGAATTTTGCGGCGTGAAGCGTAGTCGCGAGCATGCTCAATAGGGCTAACCCATGTGCCCAAGAAGTCGGCGCCGAAAGAAACGATAACGTCAGCCTCGGCAAATTTATAGGTGGGAATGCCGCGCACGCCGAAGCAGGCCTGATTGGCCGCCAACAATGCCGCATGCGACACGGGGTCGTAGGTAACCACTCGTGTGTTCGGATACTTGGCTATAAATTCGCCTAAGGCCTTTTTGGCCGTAGGGCTGGTAATCGTATTTGTGATGATGCGGATGTTGCCGCCCAGTTGCAACTGGCCTTTTATTTTTTCGTCTAAATCTTTCCAGGAGAGTTTCTTCACCTCGCCGTCTTCCACTTTTCCTGGGTGTTTCAGGCGACGCGTATCGTACAAACTCAGCACTAAGGCCTGTGCACGCGCGCTGGTACCGCCCGAGGTTACGCTGCTAAGCGTGTTGCCTTCGATTTTAATAGGACGCCCCTCGCGCGTCTTGACCAGAATTGCGCAATAATCGCTACCATTGACGAAGGATGAGGCATAATAATTGGCAACGCCCGGCACAATAGCATCAGGCTTGGTTACGTATGGAATGGCCTTGCGCACCGGGATTTCGCAGGAAGCGGCTACCGTGGCGGCGCCTAAGCCAAAGCCCATCAGCTTGAGAAAATCGCGGCGGGAGGGCGTCCACCCGCTGGGGGCATCGGCCAATTCCTCCAACAGAAACTCCTGTTCAGCAGATTTCAGGAAAGCGTCTTCGCGGTTTAAATCGTCAGCGCTAACCCAGATACCGTTATCTTGATGCTGCATATCGCTGGAAGGATGGATAGGTAATGAGCAAAGTAAGTTAAAAAGGTGTACAGGTTAATAATGGCACTTCTGGCACTCTAAGCCGCCAATGTCGGCGACAGTAACCTTTTCGCGTTTGCCGCCCTTGAGTTCTTCGTGATAGCGGGCGTACTGCTGATAATAATCGTTGTCTTTAAACTTGACTTCCGTTTGGCGATGGCAGTTGATGCACCAGCCCATGCCGAGCGTGGAGTACTGATATACTTCCTCCATTTGCTCGATGGGGCCGTGGCATTGCTGGCAGGCCACTTGCCCTACGGCTACGTGTTGGGCGTGGTTGAAGTAGGCGTGGTCAGCGAGATTGTGGACACGCACCCACTCAATTGGGCCCTGGATTTTGCCATTCGAGTCGTTTTTAAGCGCTTTGACGATGCCTTCCCACTGGGTTTCGACCACCATGCGGCCTGCATCATTGAGGGTCGTCAGGCCGTTGTCGGCTACGTATTCCTGACCGATCCACCGCTTGTAAAGGTCTTCTATCTGCTTTTCGGTCCAGTTCTCATAGTCCGGGATGTACTTATTAGCAATCGGGTCGTAGCCGATGGAGGCGAAGATTTTCGTGATTTCGGCCGTTCCGGATACCGTGCCTTTTTTCACCACGGTGTGGCAGTTCATGCAGGTATTGGCGCCCGGGATAGAAGCGTGTTTGGAGCGGCGTGCCGAGTCGTGGCAGTACTGGCAGTCAATCTTGTTCGTGCCCGCGTGCAACGCATGGCTGAACGCGATGGGTTGTTCGGGCTGATAGCCCTGCTGACGGCCCATGCGGGTAGCGTTGTCCACGGTTTTGTAGCCAAAAATGAGGGTGGCTGCAAAAACGCCGAAAGCAATGGTGCCTTTGGTGGTCAGCATTTGAGCCAGTGTGCGACGCACCGGCGCTTGCCCGGCCTGCACGCGCGTGAGATTCTGCAGGTTGTCCACGATGCGCATGAGCGCGAATGACAACAGCCCCAAAACCACCGCTATACCCAAGAAAATCCAGAAGGTGGAGTCCTCCTTCTTGGAGACAACGGGCTGACCGGGTTGGCTGGCAGTGCTGGGAGCAGCGGCCTTGTTGACGACATCGTTAACATACAGGAGGATGCTCTCGATCTGCTCATCGGTCAGACCCGGGAAGTTGTTCATCAGCGTAGGTTTCCACTGGTTCCACAGTTCCACGGCGCGCGGATGTCCCGCTTGTACCATCGCTTGCGAGGCGCGTATCCATTTGTAGAGGTCCTCGCGCGGATAAGCCGCCCAACGCTGCTCTACTCCTCCCAGCGCAGGCCCGGTCAGATTGGTCTTCATGTCTCGGCTGTGGCAGGAGGCGCAGTTCGCCATGAATAAGCTTTTGCCTTCTTCCACGTTAGGCGCAGCCTGCAGAAGGCTGGCAGCGAGTAAGAGGGCTGGCACTATCGGACAGATGCGTTTCAACAACATATTGACAGAGTGCTACTTATTGGTCTATTTGTATTTGCCGCAAAGGTAGTTCTACTTATCTCTTTATTTTGGAGGCGCAGAGCAGTTCCAGCGTATTTAGATAAGCTCTAAATTTTTATTGCATAAGGTTCGTTAACGCGCCGTTAAGGTCGAAGCGCGGCAAAGGTAGGCAGGGCAATGAGGTTTGCAATAATTTAGTAAAAAAATCGCTCTCTTGCCCTTTCGTGCGTATCCGACTTATGGAGAGTGTGTAGGTTTATTTTCTCCTCAGAATAGAGACGGCGCCTCGGATAGGCGTTCCATCGGGAGGGGTGAGCACGTAGAAATACACACCATCGGGGTAGTTTGCCGCCTGGAAGGGAGTGGCCAGGGTGTTTTCCCACACGATAGCGCCCATGCGGTTGTAGATGACCATGGCATAAGCAGATGGGTCTGCGGCATCGGGTGGGAGCACGATTTTCCAAAGGCCGCCCTGTCCTTCGTCGTCAGGGACGATGACCTCTGGGATGTAAATGCCTTCAGCGGTGGGCGGCAGCACGTTGACGGTTACTTGAGCAGGTGTGCTGGCGCAGGTGCCTCGGCGCGCAAACACTATGAACACCGCTCGGCCGGGTGCCTTCAGGGATGCCAGCTCGAAGCGCCGCCCTTGCACAGGGCCGATGCCGGACGTAGAAATCCCTGCAACGTTTGTAATTGCAGCTGTCCAATGCAGCTGCGCCAGCGGGGTAGTCGTGCAGTTGAGCGTTGCTGTCTGACCATGCGACAGGGTAATCTCAGCAGGTAAACACGTCAGCGGTGGATATGGAATGCGCACAAGGCTGCGCTCCACAACAGCAGAGCAGCCGTTGGAGGCGGAAGTAACTGTCACTGTGTACGTATTCGAACCGTCGGCGGGCGGTGTTACAGACAGAACCATTCCAGTGGAGCCATCCGACCAGCGAAAGGCAGCAGGATCAGAAGTCATAACCGACAATACAGCAGACTCGCCTGCGCATACGGTGTCTCGACTGCTGCTGATGCTTGCCACAGGCGGCTGAATGTTTTGAAAAACAGCCCGGTCGCCGTAGCCTATGCAACCGTTGTCTATAGCGGTTACTGTAACGGCATATATGCCCGGTTTATTAACAGTAATTGTCGCTGTGGTGGCGCCATTGCTCCACTGATAAGCGTACGAACTGACCCCTGAAGAAAGCGAGGCGTCGGCCCGGAGGGTCAGCGCTGTTGTCTTGCAGTCCAAGATGTCTGAGCCCGAAACGCTGTTGACGTTTACCTTCACTACAGGGATATCCCCTGGCACTACATTAACGGCAGCCGTATCGGCGCAGCCGTTGTCGGTTCGTCGAACAATCAACGTGTAGACGCCTGGAGTACCAATCATTGGGCTGAGCGTAGTGGTGCCGCTGAGGAGGACGCCGCCCAGTGAGGGCGTCCAGGCGATGACAAGATTACCTGGCGAACTGGAGTCGGCCACGGATACACCGGTAATAGGCTGAGCACAGCTATTAAGCCTTTGCTGCGGCTCGGCCACCTGGATATCAGGCCGCTCCGGCGGTCGTACGGCGATCAAATTGCTCGCCCGACAGCCTGCCGGGCCCGCTACGGTATAAAGATAGGTGCCACTTAGCGAAGTCGTGTAGTTGGGTTGCGTTGCGCCAGGAATGTCTACAAACTGCACCCCTACTAACCGCGCCCACTGCACCTGAAATGCCCCGTGCGGAGGCTGGGAACCTTTGAGTAAAACTTTACTGCCGGGCAGGCATGTAAGCACTGCTGGATCAGGCTCGGTCTCTATGGTAACTCCCCACGTAGGGTCGTTCACATACTCTACTCCGAATGAGTACTGAACAAAGCAGTTTTTGCAGGGAATGCCCAATGGCGCGCACATAATGGACGATAGCGTCAGCGTGTAGGCACCCTCGCCCAGCGACTGGTTGGTCGCCAGACGAAAGGTGTTCTGGCTCTTGTCGTACTGCAGCACAAACGTCGAGTTCTTGTGATTGAGCACGCCAATGAATTGGGTAGAGTCTTCAAAATACCGCTCTGCCCCTGCAACAAATTGTATGACGAAGGCAAAATTTCGTATTGCCTGCGTGCAGGGCATCTGGACTTTGCCACCTGCAGCAGGCAATGCGACCGCTTCGCCAGAGGCGTAAATCGCCCGAGAATTGGCTAAATTAACGCTGAAGCAGTCTTGCGCCTGCATCAGGGATGCCGATATCCAGAAAAAAACGATACTGAACCAAAAACGCGCGGTGAACATGGCCTTTTATCGTGTTTAAAAGCAGCAAGCGAAGTGCCGAAAATGCAGCAAGCTTACGGCTGCTATCGCACCTCGCCGCCCAAATCGGTGATGGATGGATTAGACGCAGCAAATTTCGGGCAAAAAGCGCAGGCTATGGCGTAAATCCGCACGCTTTCCAAAAAGACAGTTTCAGAGCGCCTTGTTTTCGCGCGCTTTGGCCTACCTTCGCCCAAAAGCACTTCCCTTTTTCCCATCATGCGCACGTACAGACATCCCTCTTCTGCCGACGACGGCATTTGGTTTAAAACCGGCCTTTTTGCCCTGCTGGCTGGCCTGGCTTTCTGGATATTCCAGCAGTTTGGCGGCGACAAAAAAGAAGAGTCTCTGCCCAAGGTGGAAAGTCCACGCGAGGCGCCTGCTACCTGCCGAGTGCCGGAAGACATTTTACCCACCAGCACAACGGGGGCCGTAGTGCGCCACACCTATTATGTATTATCGTATTCGGAAGACCACGAACAGGCCGAATGGGTCGCTTACGAGCTGCTCCGCGAACGCCTCCAGCAGCCCTGGGTTGAGCGCTTCGGCGCCTTCCGCCCCGACCCGGACGTGCGCACCGAAAGCGCCACTCCGCGCGACTACAGCGGCAGCGGATACGACCGAGGCCACCTCGTCCCGGCTGCCGATATGGCCTTCGATGCCAAAGCCATGGACGAAACCTTCTTCATGAGCAACATCAGCCCACAGGTGCGCACATTTAATGGCGGCGTCTGGCGCGAACTGGAAGAAAACATTCGCGACTGGGCCAAACGCATGGATGTGCTTTACGTTGTTACAGGACCTGTACTTACTCGCCCAGGTCTGGGCCAAATCGGATTCAACCGGGTAACCGTGCCGTCAGCGTTCTACAAAGTCATTTATGCGCCTCAACAGCGCAACGCCATTGGCTTCGTCATTCCGAACGCCATGAGCGACCGCCCACTTTTAGAATACGCCTGCTCGGTGGACGAGGTGGAGAAAATCACCGGCATTGACTTTTTCCTGCGCCTGCTGCGCGGAGCAGAAGAACGCCTCGAGGCCGATGCCGATAAAACCCTGTGGCCCACCAGCAGCAGGCGCTACGAACGCCGCCTGCGCGAGTGGAACCGTGAATAATCGCTCTAGCGAGCTAATGAGCGCACCTCTCAATAAATAAAGACAGCCTTCCTGCTCGAGCCTTCCACCTACTTTTGTGACTTCGTTTTACATATTGCTCTTGACATGATTTACACGAGATACAGCGGCGGCTGGGGATGCCTGCTTATTGGAGCAGTGGCACTCGTCCTGCTTTTTTACCTCTTGCGCGCGGTGCTCTATTTCTTATATGTTGTTTCTCCCGTGCTTCTCATAGCAGCTATTGTCATCAACTGGCGCGCCGTATGGGATACTGCTCGAGAGGTCTGGTCTTTGCTGCTGGAGCGCCCGCTCTCGGGCCTCCTTATGAGTGTGCTGGCGGTGGTGCTCTACCCTGTTACAGCGCTTTACCTGCTCCTGCGCGCTGTAGGCTATCGCCGCATGGAGCAAATGTTTGGGCCAACACCCCGCAAATACTCCGCCTCTGAAGAGGGAGAATACATTGATTTTGAGGAAATTGAAAGCCACCCTAAAAGCCGTCCGGAAAACGCAGAAGACATTGAGATAGAACCCATCCCGCCACCCGACGACCTGCCCAAAGACCGAGGCAAGCCCAGGGAAGGCCCTTAAGGGCTAATATCCTTCGGGGATAGCACTGAATTCGTGCTTCTTTCAAAAAAAATCTTTGGCGATTTTAGGGCGGCGCTCTACCTTTGCAGCCCAATTTTTTAATGCGCTCAGGGATGGACCCTCTTTCCGCATACATACTTCCCATTCAAGGGCTGAAAACCGGTGTGCACGAATACCGGTATGTGCTGGAAGGCCATTTTTTTCGTCATTTTGAGGGTTCGCTCATCCAGGAAGGAAAGGTACAAGCACTCGTCTCGGTGGATAAACGCCCCAGCCTCATGGTCCTGGATTTTCACCTGTCGGGTTATACGGAGACGACCTGCGATCGCTGCACCGCTCCCATCCGGCTGCCGCTAAACGAAGGGACGCGCCAGATCATTATCAAATACGGCGACGCTGAAGAGGACGGCGACAACGATGAGGTGGTCTTTATTCCGCGCGAAACACCGCAGTTTCAATTGGCGCCCTACCTGTACGAATTTGCCATGCTGGCTCTGCCGATGACCAACACGTACGATTGCCAGAGCGAAACGCCGCAGCCTTGTAACCAGGAAGCGCTCCGCATTTTGAAAGACATTTCCGTTGACGAACAGCCAAACCCTGTCTGGGAAGCACTCAAAGGGCTTCAATAACGCAAATCATTGACTTTCATAAAAAATAAAATCACTCGGATATGCCCAATCCTAAATGGCGGCACTCCAAGCGCCGTAAGCGCGCCCGCCGCACGCACTACAAAGCGCCGCTGCCGACGCTGTCGAATTGTTCAACAACAGGTGAAACGCACCTGCGCCATCGCGCCTACGTTGTGGATGGAAATCTATATTACCGCGGTCGCATGCTGGTAAACTACGCCAAAGGCGAGGAAAACACCACACAGGCATAGCCACTGTGGCGTCGTTAACCCATTTTGCTCCTTCCGCCCATCGTCTGCTTGTGCTGCTCATCGCTCAGGCCGTTTTTTATTTCGGATAATGCCCGAAACCGCCCTGCTGATCATGAAGCAAATCATCAACACACCCGATGCGCCAGCGCCCATCGGACCCTATAATCAGGCTGTGCGCTCAGGCAATCTCCTCTTTGTCTCGGGACAAATCGCACTCGATCCGCAAAGTGGCGAACTCGTCCTCGACAGCATCGAGGCCGAAACACATCAGGTGTTGCGCAATGTAAAAGCCATTCTCGAAGCCGCGGGCACCGGCCTGCAAAACGTGCTCAAGGCTACCGTCTTTGTCAAAGACATTAACCAGTTCAGCCGAGTCAATGCGGTGTACGGCGAATACTTCCGGCCCGAGTTTGCCCCTGCGCGTGAACTGGTGCAAGTGGCTGAACTGCCGCGCTTTGTCAACGTGGAGATTTCCGTCATTGCGACGGTATAATGCTGCTGCCCGCCATGAAAAACGTTTTGTCCGGCATTCAGCCCACTGGCGACCTCCACATCGGCAACTACTTCGGCGCCGTGCAAAATTGGGTGCGTCTGCAGGAGCAATACCGCTGCTACTTCTGCGTGGTGGACTACCACTCCATGACCATGCCTTACAAGCCGGACCAACTGCGCGAGAACACCTGGAAGATGGTCTTTAGCCTGCTGGCCTGCGGCATTAAGCCGGAAAACCTATTCATCCAAAGCCTCGTGCCCGAACACACTGAACTGGCCTGGATCTTGGGTTGTGTGAGTTCTTACGGCGAGTTGACGCGCATGACGCAATTTAAAGACAAGGTGGATCAACTTAAAGAGTCTGACAAAGACGCCCTTATTAGCACGGGCCTGTTCACCTACCCCATACTGCAAGCAGCCGACATCCTGATTTATCACGGGCACTACGTGCCGGTTGGCAAAGACCAGGAGCAGCATCTGGAGCTTTCGCGCAATATCGCCCAGCGCTTCAACCAGCAGTTTGGGCGCGAGTACTTTCCGCTGCCCGAGCCGCTGTTTACCCACACGCCTAAAATCCTCTCGCCTGCCGACCCAACGCGCAAGATGAGCAAAAGCCTGGGTGAGAAGCATTACATCAAACTTTTTGGTGAAGAGGCCCAAATCCGCAAGCAAATCCGCTCGGCAGTAACCGACACGGGCAACACGCCGGCTGGCGAGATGAGCCCCGGTGTGGCCAACCTCTTTGAAATCCTGCGCGCCTGTGGCCAGATAGATGCTTACAATGCCTTGATGGCCGACTACCAGGGTGGCACGCTCCGCTACAGCGATTTGAAAGAAACCGTGGCTGATGCCTTATCGGCCCTTATTACAGCCCTGCGCGAACGGCTGCACCACCTGCAGGCCAATAAAAAGCAGGTGAAAACCCAAATCGAAGCCAGCAGCGCTGCTATTCGCGAGCGCGCGCGACAAACCCTCCGCGAAGTGCGCGAAATCGTCGGCCTGCCTGCCCTCAAAGCCTGACGCGCGCCATGACGAAAAAAAGCGCTAAATCGCCCCCGCCCGAAATCGTCAACCGGAGGGCCCCTTACGAGTACCACTTCGTCCAGGAGTATGTGGCCGGTATTGTCCTTACCGGTACCGAGGTCAAAAGCTTACGCGCCGGCAACGCCAACCTGACCGACGCCTACTGCCTGTTTGAGAATGGCGAGCTCTGGATACGCAACCTCCACATCGCAGAGTACGATTTTGGCAGCGACCAAAACCACGATCCACGCCGCCTGCGTAAGCTCCTGCTGCGCAAAAGCGAACTGCGCAAACTCGAACGCCGCGTTCGCGAAAAGGGATTTACCATCGTGCCTGTCAAAATTGCCTTCAATGAACGCGGCTTGGTCAAAGTCCATATCGCTTTAGCCACCGGTAAAAAAGCCTACGACAAGCGCGAAACCATCAAACAACGCGATGAAAAACGCGAACTCGACCGCCTAAAAAAGACCTTCAAATAGGCATTTCCCCGCGGCATGGCGCACATCGGGCAGACTCCGTCGAGCGACACCCGTTTCTGTGAGCAGGCGATTTCTATTTTCGCCGCATGAAAATTTTCTGCATCGGGCGAAATTACGCCGATCACGCGAAGGAGTTGAATAACCCGGTACCCACCGAGCCGCTCATTTTCATGAAGCCACCCACGGCGCTCGTGGTCAACAACAAGCCGTTCTACTACCCCGACTTCACCCAAGACCTTCACTACGAGGGCGAAATCGTTTTGCGCGTGTGCAAAAACGGCCGCTCTGTACAGCCTGAGTTTGCCCACCGCTACTACGACGCCGTGGCCTTCGGAATTGACTTCACAGCGCGCGACGTGCAGGAACGCCTCAAGCAAAAAGGCCAGCCCTGGGAAATTGCCAAAGCCTTTGACCACTCGGCGCCCATCGGCCCATGGGTACCCTTAGAGGAACTGCCCAACCCAAAGGACATTCATTTTCAACTCAAAAAGAACGGCCAGGTCGTGCAAGATGGCCACACACGCGACCTGATTTTTTCCTTCGAGACGCTCATCGTGTACATTTCGCGCTACTTTACCCTCCAAAAAAGCGATCTTATCTTTACCGGCACACCCGCCGGCGTGGGCCCCGTCCAGATTGGCGACGTACTGGAAGGTTTTATCGAAGGACGTCCGATGCTGACCTGTGCCATTAAATAGGCATTTTATTGCAAAAATGCGAAGGAAGCGCTGAGACGCGAATATTTTCGGGTGAAGCGGCTGAATTGTTGCACAACATTACTTTAAAAATGCGTATGCGGAATTTAATTTTTACTACTCTGCTTTTTTCGCTTGGCTACACGGCCTTTGGCCAGCCGCCCACGCCAGCACCGCCACAGCGCGGCAGCGTGCTTATTTTGGGCGCTACAGCGCATCTGGGCAATGGCCAAGCCATCGCTAACAGTGCCATCGCCTTCGAAGACGGCCGCATTACGCTGGTAGCCGACGCCACCACCACGCGCATTGACCCGTCGAAATACAGGCGTATTTTCGATGCCAAGGGCAAGCACGTTTATCCAGGCTTTATAGCCATGAATAGTCGCTTAGGTCTGGTGGAAGTGGACGCCGTACGCGCCACTCAAGACTTCAGCGAGATTGGCGAGTACAATCCGAACGCGCGCAGCATCATTGCTTATAATACCGACTCCGACATCACGCCCACGGTGCGTTCCAACGGTGTGCTGGCAGCCCAAGTCGTGCCTACAGGCGGTGTGCTTTCGGGCACTTCGTCGGTTGTCCAGCTCGATGCCTGGAACTGGGAAGATGCCGCGCTGCGCATGGAAGACGGCCTGCACCTCAACTGGCCTGCGCCGCGTGCACGCCGGACTCCGGCTTTTGGGCCCATGCCCGCCGAAGAGCAGCCCGAAGACGCTTACGATAAGAGGGTCAAAGAGATACGCGAATTTTTCCAAGAAGCCAAAGCCTATTGCCAAAACCCAAGCCCGGAGGTGCGCAACCCGCGTTTTGAGGCGATGCGCGGTGTGCTAGAGGGCAAGCAAAACCTGTACATCCACACCAACCACGCGCGCTCGATGCAAGAGGCTATCCTCTTTGCCGAACAGATGAAGGTACGCCCCGTATTAGTAGGCGCCGCCGATTCCTGGCTCATCACCGACTTTTTGCGCGAACACCAAGTAACGGTGGTGCTCACACAAACGCACCGCCTGCCCAGCCGCCAGGACGAAGATATTGACCAGCCGTACAAAACGCCCGCCCTTCTGCACGCGGCCGGCATTCCCTTTGCCGTTGCCTCCGAAGGCGCCTGGCAACAGCGCAACCTGCCCTTCGAGGCAGGGCAGGCCGTCGGCTACGGATTGCCGTACGAGGCTGCTATTCAGGCCATTACGCTCACGCCCGCTGTCATTTTAGGTGTGGCTGGTCGTATCGGCTCGTTGGAAGTCGGGAAAGACGCTACCCTATTCATCAGCGAAGGCGACGCCCTCGACATGCGCACGCATCAGGTTACTGCAGCCTTCATTCAGGGGCGCGAGATCAATTTAGACAACAAACACAAGCAGCTGTACCGGCGTTTTGAGGAACGGTATCGGCAGCGGTAATCGGCCGCCTGCAAGCCTCTTAAGCAGCCTGTACCACAAGGAGCACCCACGCCATTTTTTTGCTGAAAGAAAGACAACAACGCCGCCAACGCAAAGCGCCTCTGCTGCGTCTTTGCAAGGTGGGCGCACATTTTCTGCTGTCAGCACCGACCTTTGCTAAAAAATACGCTGCTCATGATATTACTCAGAAAAAGCCTTCTACTTATTGCTGCCCTTGTAGCGTTTGCCTCTCTGCATGCTCAGCCACACGAACGACGCAGCGGAGAGCTGCTCATCCAATTGCGGCCCGAAGCCTCGCCTGTTACGGTGCTGCATCAGCTGGCTGCTACGCAACCCGTCGAAGCTGCTCTAATGTGGAAAAAAATCGTGGCGCCCGACTGGCATATCTACCTGCTGGGTTTCGACGAAAACGTTGCCAATGCTGAAGCGCTGTTACAGGCTGCTCGGCGCCATCCCGATATTGCCGCCGCGCAATGGAATCACCGCGCCGACGAACGCGCCACCTTCCCTAACGACCCGGATTGGAGCCGACAAAAGGGCTTAGTGCTCATCGGCATGCCCGACGCCTGGGACATTTCTACTGGCGGCCTGACGCTCAAGGGCGACACCATCGTCGTGGCTGTGCTGGAAAAGGGCGCCCTGCGCTCGCATCCCGATGTAGCGCCCAGTTATTGGTTTAACCGCCAGGAAATACCCAACAACGGCCGCGATGACGACGGCAACGGCTATGTGGACGACTTCCGCGGATGGAATCCGCGCCGCAACAGCGACGACCCGGGCACACCCGGCTTTCACGGCACGGCCGTCAACGCCATCATCGGCGCTAAGGGCAATAACGGCATCGGCGTGTCAGGCATCAACTGGAACGTCCGCCTGATGAACCTGGCCGATATCACCTATGAGGATGAAATCGTTGGCGGATACCACTACGCCGCTCGCATGCGCCGACTGTACAACGAGACCAACGGCGCCAAGGGTGCTTTTGTCGTCGTTACCAACGCCTCTTTTGGTATTGATAAAGCCTGGCCCAGAGATTTCCCATTGTGGTGCGCGGTGTATGACTCTCTGGGCAAGGTCGGTATCCTGAGCGTCGGCGCCACTTCCAATACCAATACCAATGTGGACGTCGTAGGCGACATGCCCAGTACCTGTCCCAGTGAATACCTGATTATCGTTAATAATGTAGACCAAACGGCAGGCCGCAAGATCACCGAAACCGGCTACGGCAAAACGCACGTGGACTTGGGCGCCCCTGGGGACGGCACCTATACCGCCCGCAGCGACGGCAACAACCCCACCTATGGTATTTTTAACGGCACTTCGGCAGCTACTCCGCACGTTAGTGGCGCCGTTGCTCTCCTCTACAGCCTGCCGTGCAGTAACTTCATTGGCGACGCCTTGACCAATCCGACGGCTTGCGCCCGCCGTGTGCGCGATGTTTTATTGGAAAGCGTAAGCCCAGAGCCCACCTTAGCCAACATCACTACCACCGGTGGACGTCTCAATGTGGCCAACGCTGTACGCCGCGTCCAGCAACTTTGCGATGGCTCTCCACTGGGGCAATTAGAAATCCTCTGGGTGCGCTCGAATCCCGTAACCGACGAAATACAGGCACGCCTGCAAACTCCCTCCTACTCTCCCTATCGGGTGCGCATTTTCAATATGCTCGGCCAACAACTCTTAGAAGAGACCTATACGCCCGAGCCTTTTGGCAGCAGCATCTGGAAACGAAACCTTGCTCACCTTCCCCCCGGCGTTTATAGCCTTTCTTTCGGACGTAACGACGCCTGGCGGTCGGTGAAATTTGTGAAAAAATAAAAAAAGAACTTGCACGGAAATCTCCAATAGCCTTACCTTTGCCGCCCGAAACAACGTCATTGGCTCCGTAGCTTAATGGATAGAGCATCTGACTACGGATCAGAAGGTTAGAGGTTCGAGTCCTCTCGGAGTCACGAAAATTTCCTGATTATCTGCCCGTTGACTTGTGCGACGGGCGTTTTTTTGAAGAAACACCACCTACATATTAGTCATGGCAAGAGTCTGCGATTTGACGGGCAAGAAGACAATTTCGGGGCACAACGTGTCGCACTCCAACCGCAAAACCAAGCGGCGCTTTTACCCGAATCTGCAAACGAAGAAATTTTTCATGCCCGAAACTGGCGAATGGGTAACGCTGAAGGTGAGCTGCGCGGCCCTGCGCACCATCAATAAGAAAGGCCTTTACACCTATCTGAAGGAGTTAGAAGATAAAGGCGAAATTATCTTCTTCAACACCCCAGCTCGCGTTGAAGGTTGCTAATCGAAAAACGAACCATTCAAACACCGCATCGCAATGGCAAAAAAGAGCAAAGGCAATCGCATTCAGGTCATTCTGGAATGCACCGAGCATAAAAACAGTGGCCTGCCCGGCACCTCGCGCTACGTAACGCAAAAAAACCGGAAGAACACTCCGGAGCGCCTTGAGCTGAAAAAGTACAACCCTATTTTGCGCCGTTATACACTGCATCGCGAAATCAAGTAACCTGCTGCTGAAGCACATTTTTTCATGTTAAAATACATCCAGCGCCATGGCTAAGAAAGTGTCAAAAAACGCCCGCGTTGCCGAGCGCGCCGCTAATGCCGGTAGTGGCAAAGACCACGTCAAGGTAGTGAAGGCCATCAAAGACCCAACCACTGGCCGTTACACTTACAAAGAGATGATTGTTCACAAGGACAAGGTGAAGGACTTCTTTGCCGATGTGAAGTAAAGACTCATAACTTCGTTTATGATTTTGGCCCATTGCGTTTGGGAGGTAGGCAGTGGGCCTTTTTTTATTTCCGGTGACCAGTCGGCTTTCTAAGCGCTGCGCAATCGCTTTGGTGTGCGGGATTTTCTCGCGAAGATTTGGGTTGCCTCAGGACGCGGGAGGGAAGGCTCCAACATGTTTTGGCTGACAGAGTCGAAGAGGTAGAAGACTTCGCATGCCAAAATAGCGGATTTTTTATTCAGTTGTGCAAAGTTTTTGTGTCTTTGCGCACGACCTAAGTTTTTATGGTTTGCTAAAAAACACATTACTGCGTATGAACTGCTTTGCTCTGCCTCGCGTTAGCTTGCTATCTGCGTTCTTGCTGATGGCTACGCTCCTTCAGGCTCAGACGCCCACCAAGCGCGATACTCTGCCACCTGCACCTGCTGCTGTCAAAGACACCGTGCCGCCTAAAGACGAAAAAGCCGAAAAGAAAGAAAAACCAGAGGAGAAAAAAGGCCCTAAACCTTACCGAGAGGTCATCACCGACAAGGCCGTCAGTATGACAGGCTTAGTAACGGTGCACCGGATAGAAGACAAATACTTTTTAGAAGTTCCAGACTCGGTGTTTGGCGCCGATATTATGGCCATAACGCGCGTGTCTCAGACGCCTACGGGCGCTGGCTATGGCGGCGAGCAGGTCAATCGCCAGGTTATCCGCTTCGAGCGCGGCCCGTCGGACAAGGTCTTCATACGGGCCATTGCCTATCGAAACGTTAGTCCGGATACAACGGCGCCTATTTACAAGGCAGTACGCAGTTCTAACGTAGATCCCATTGCTGCGGCATTCGACATCAAAGCCGTTCGGGCCGACACGTCGGTAGTCATCGAAGTGACGGATTTTTTCAAAGACGAAAACCAGGTGTTCAGCATTCCGCCCCTCACCAAGCAGCGCTATAAAATGGGCGACCTGCAGAAGGACCGCAGTTACATTCAAAGCATGCGTGCCTATCCGATTAATCTCGAGGTACGCACGGTGAAGACGTACAAAGTCAGCCCGCCCTCCTTGCGTGAGGAGACACCCGGCACGGTGAATCTGCTGGCCGGCCTGAATGCCGGTGTCGTAACGTTTGAAATCAATAACTCGCTCATCTTGCTGCCGCGCAACCCGGCTCGAAAGCGCTTCTTCGACCCGCGCGTAGGCTACTTTGCCACCGGGTATCAGGTCTATACCGACGACCAGCAGCGCGCTGAAGATGAAACCATCATCGTCCGTTGGCGATTGGAGCCCAAGAACGAAGCCGATGCCCGACGCCAACAGCGCGGCGAAAAGATCGAGCCAGCCAAGCCCATCGTCTTCTACATTGACCCAGCCACCCCGCTCAAGTGGCGGCCTTACCTGAAAAAGGGCGTCGAAGACTGGCAGCCCGCCTTCGAGCAAGCTGGCTGGAAAAACGCCATCATTGCCCGCGATTGGCCCGAGAACGACACGACCATGAGCCTCGAAGACGCCCGCTTCTCCGTCATCCGATACTTTGCTTCCGACATTCAGAACGCCTACGGCCCCAACGTGCACGACCCGCGCACGGGCGAGATCATCGAAAGCCACATCGGCTGGTACCACAACGTCATGCGCCTGCTCAAAAACTGGTACACCACTCAGACGGCTGCCGTAGACCCGCGCGCTCGCGCCAATGAACTCGACGAAAAACTCATGGGCGAACTTATCCGCTTCGTCTCGGCGCATGAGGTAGGCCACACCTTAGGCCTACGGCACAACTTCGGCGCCAGCCACGCCACACCGGTAGAGAAACTCCGCGACAAAAAATTCGTCGAAGCCAACGGCCACACCTCTTCCATTATGGACTACGCCCGCTTCAACTACGTGGCGCAGCCCGAAGACGGCGTTACAGACCTTATGCCTCGCGTGGGCGATTACGACCGCTGGGCCATTGAATGGGGCTACAAACCCATCTACGGCACCAAAGACGCCGAGGAAGACCGCAAGATACTCAACCGCTGGTACTTGGAAAAGGCTGCCAACAATCCGCGCCTGCACTTCCTGACGGAGACTAACCCCTACGACCCGCGCGCCCAAGCCGAAGACCTTGGCGACAACTCTATGCTCGCCTCTGAGTACGGCATCAAAAACCTCCAGCGCATCCTGCCTAATGCCGCTCTCTGGACGAAAGAGGAGGCCCAGACTTTTGAGCGCGCTCAGGAGCTGTACGACAACGTTGTAGGCCAGTTCAGCCGATACATCGGCCACGTAGCCAAGTGGGTTGGCGGCGTGTACGAAACGCCCAAGACATACGACCAGCCTGGCTTCGTCTATGAAATAGCGCCCGCCGAACGCCAGCGAGAAGCCGTTGCTTTCCTGCACAAACACCTTTTCCAGACGCCCGAATGGCTCTTTGAGCCCAAAGTGCTGCGCCTGCTGCGGCCCGAAAGCGGCGTATCGGCGCTGATGCGCCTGCAGGAAAACACGCTCAACAGCCTGCTCAGCTCCACGCGCCTGCAGCGCATGATCGAGAACGAAGCACTCGACCCGAAAACATACACCGTCGCTCAGCTCTTTGACGAGCTGCGGGCCGGCATCTGGAGCGAACTACCTGCGCGTTCGGCCGTCAGCCTCCAGCGCCGTAATCTGCAGAAAATGTTCATCGAGAAGATGAGCACGCTGGCGCAGTTGCCCAACAACCCGTCTGGGGGTGCCCAAACACCCAACCTCTACTACTCCGATGTGCCGTCGCTGGCTTTAGCCCTCCTGCAGCAGTTGCAAGGCGACCTCAAGGCCGCCAGCACTGCCGTCAACGACGCCACCACCCGACACCACTACCACGACTGCTTGCGACGCCTTGAGGATGCACTCGATGCCAAAAAAGGACGGTGAGACCCAGTTATCCCCAGGAAGCAAGGCCCAGGGAAGAGTCCGCAGCGCTTCGTTGGTGAAAAGTGTCGAGTCTCCTACCGGAAGAGCACGTTCACCCCTGCATTCACGCTGACGTTTTCTTCTAAGAAGACATTGCCCATCACCCAGCCGGCCGTTTTGCCCTCTATCTCAAAATAGGGGTTGAAACGGCCCAAGTTGGCACGGGCTTTCAGGCCCAACAGACCGCCGAGTTGCCCTTCCGTCGTCGTAAAGGAGAGGTTTTCGGGCTGCCGCCACATCATCAGGCGCGGGCTAAGGGCCAGCTTTCCCTTAAAGACGGGCTGGTCTACCATGCCCATTTCCAGACCGGTTAGAAAGCCATCCCGGTTCAAATAGTTGTGGAGTACTAAGAATAGGTTGTAACCGGGCGATTGATACCAGGCTTCGACCGAGACGTCATTTCCAAAGGGCGTCAGAACGCTCCGCACAGCGAAGTTGCCGTAATGGTTTCCCTTTGGGCTTTTTTTGAGGCATATTTTGGAAAAGCCAAAGAGCGTGGGCGACAGAAAGTTAAGCCACTGCAAACGGCCTTGTTTTCGGATGTAGTCCAATTCCTCCTCCGTCAAGTCAGCGGGTTTGATGTAACGATTGATGCCCACGCCGGAGGGGTGTACGCCACGCGCCTTATAGCGCTGCTCGGGCCGGAAGAGCGCATACGCCCAGGCTGTATAGTCGGGGCCAGTGAAATCCCGAGCAAGGATGTCCCTGCCCTCTTTATCGTTCATTTCGTTGACGATACGGTTGAAATCGCCTTTTGCACAGCTGCGCACGTATTCGCCCGTAGCGAAGGTGATCAGCCAGTACAGCGGGATATGCGGCATCTTCTGGCTGTAGAAGAAGTCGTTGCGCTGGAGGGTTTGCAGCAGGTGCAGTTCGCCCTCCTTGCCTGCTACCTGGAGCCTGAGCCAGTCGTTGCGGTGGTTGTCATGCATGCGCTCTAAGTCGGCATCAGCAATGCGATACACCCGGATGACTTCCTGGCCGATAGGGAAGCGGTTGACTTCGTTGGCACTCTTCACCTCCCGGCGCGTCAGTACGGCGCGATGGTATTCTTCATGGAGCCAGGCGTTGCCCAGCGGCGCCTGAAGGGATAGCAGGTCGAAAAGGGTGGCTGTGCCGTAGGTCAGAATAGCCCTCAATAGTGGACTATTCATCCCCTTGAACGCTTCCTTTGCTCCGAAATGCGCAGCACTGTAGAGGTTAGTCGTCATCTGTAGGCTTTGCTTCATGCTCGGCGAGCCGTAGCCGGCCAGGAAGTTGCCCTCAGTGCGAGAGGCGTAGCTCTGATAGGGCAAATCGAGCAGCGGGAGGTCGAGCAACAAGCGAACTGTGTCGTTCGCAGTCTGTGCATTCGTTGGGCGCGCATACAAAAGAATGGCCGCAACGACCACGGCAGAGAGGCATTTTGCTAAATGCGGGTTGTCAAACATCTTTTTCATAACTGTCTTTTTGCGCAAAGCACGCAACCTCTAAGCGTTGCCGAGGACGGAAAGGGATGAGCACGTCTATTTTAGGGACGTTTTATGCGGGTTGTAGGGAGCAAACCAAGAGCACGCCCAAGAAAAGTTACTTCCTGCCGACGTCTCTGGCCAGGCATATGAGCGGTCTGAGCAGGCATGGACACAATCCTGGCTCGGGTTTCAAGGGCCTTTCGATGCCTTCTCTCCTTTTTCAGTAGCCGGATTTAAGGAGAGAGGCCTTCGCAAGAAAAAAGCATTGGGCAGCGTGTGGAAGTACCGAAAGGCATGCCTACTTTTGTCCTGGCATTCCGAGTTAAGATGGTGCAGGGCGCCGCTTCACTTTTTCATTAAAAATTGAAAATCAGTTTGTCATGAAATACAAGATAGACAAACAAGAGCACTACACGATAGTGACGCTGGAGGAACCTACATTAGACTCGCTCATTGCTCCTAAATTAAAGAGCGAGTTGATCTTCTTGCTGAATGAAGGCACGCGCAATCTGATCTTGGATTTGTCGCAGGTTACCTTTGTAGACTCGAGCGGGTTAAGCGCCATTCTGACAGGCAACCGGCTATGGAAGGAGACCGGTGCCTATGTGATTGCCGGCCAACTGCACCCATCAGTATCCAAGCTGATTGAGATTTCGCGTTTAGACTCGGTGTTGGTGCTTATTCCGACGCTGAACGAGGCGATAGATTACGTCATGATGGAAGAGGTAGAGCGCGAGCTGAGAGCGGAATAAGCGGTCGGCCAGGACGCGAGAAGGGGATGCCCACACACAATAATTCTCCCCGTGTGCTTTGGCGTCTTTGCAGCGAAAAAGACTTGTGGGAGAAAAAATGCCATTGCAAGAAAAATCATGCGCACGCACCGGGTTTTTCTGGAGGGAATTATTGACGAGCGCCTGAACATCCAGCCGATGTCGTTGGCTCATTTCGACGATTTGCTGGACAAGGGATGGCGGCTCTTGGGTTTCTCGATGGTTCGACACAGCTACGGCATCAACCGCGAGGAGCTGTGCCGGACGCTTCCACTGCGCATTCGGTTGGATTACCCGCCGTTGCTCTCGCGCAGCCAGCGCAAACTCTTGCGCCGAAATGCCCACTTAGAGGTGCGCACTAGCGCTATCAATCTAACCGAAGAAAAACAGGCCCTTTTCCTGAAGCACACCCGCCGTTTTAGCGCGGCAGCTCCAGAGTCTATCCTTAGTTTCCTCCACCCAGACCCGACCATACCCGTACCCGGAATAGAACTGTGCGTCTATGATCAGGGCCGCCTCTTCGCTTGCAGCTACATGCACTTGGGCCATAAGGCCGTCTCTGCGACATACTGCTTCTTCGACCCTGATTTTGGGCACTATCGGCCAGGGTATTACACCATGCTGCTCGAAATGGATTTAGCGCGGCGCTTAGGGAAAAAGTATTACTACCACGGCTACTGCTACGACGTGCCCTCGCAGTTTGATTACAAACTGAACTTCTACAATCTTGAGCGCATGATCTGGAAAACAGGCGAGTGGGTGCCACAGCCGCGCATTTCAAAACATGTCCTGGGGGATTTGCTGTTTTAATTTCCTCGACACAAACGCGGAGGCGGGAGTCTACTTCAACACAGCTGTTGCAGAGGCGTTCAGCGAATCAGCCTTCGCCATTAAAAAGACAGGAAGGCATAAAGACCATTTTTCACTTCTCACTTCTCATTTAATTTCCGGGCCAAACAAGTTTGGCCGCTACTATGACTACCGAGCAATTCAAGGACTTCTTTCCTACCATTCCGCCGGAGGCGGGGGTTTATCGGTTTCTGGACGAGGAGGGCGTCATCTTATACGTAGGTAAGGCCAAGAATTTGCGCAACCGGCTGGCTTCGTATTTTGGCGATAAGAAGCACCAGTCGGCCAAGACAAAAGCATTGGTGCGCCATGCTGAGCGCATTGAGTTTACGGTAGTGGAGACGGAGACCGACGCGCTGCTGTTGGAGAACACGCTCATTAAGAAGCATCAGCCGCGGTACAACGTCATGCTGAAGGACGAAAAGTCGCCGCTGGCGTACATCTGCATTAAGGCGGAGCGGTTTCCGCGCGTATTTGTTACGCGGCGGGTCGTTCGGGATGGCTCTACGTATTTTGGCCCTTACCTGCACAAAGGGCGTGTGGACCAGATAACCGACCTGATACGCCGGCTGTTTCAGCTGCGCACCTGTTCGCTGAACCTGTCGGAACACAATATTTCGCGTGGGAAGTTCAAGCCCTGTTTGGAATACCACATTAAAAACTGCGCGGCGCCCTGCGTGGGCTACGAAAGCGAGGAAGCCTACCAGCGCAAGATTGAGCAAATCAAGAATATTCTGCGCGGCAACTTCGCCTCGGTGAAGGCACACCTCCGGGAGGAAATGCAGCGGTATGCAGAAAACCTGCAGTTCGAGCAGGCACAGGAGGTGAAGGAAAAACTCGCTCTGTTTGAGGATTACCAGGGCAAGAGCACGGTCGTGAACCCTAATATCCGCGACGTGGACGTGTTTTCCTTGGTTGCCGACGAGCAGGAGGCTTACGTTCATTGTCTGCGCGTGGTGAATGGCGCCATTATCAACACTTACACCCTGACGCTAACGAAGAACTTAGACGAAGACCCCAGCACGTTGCTCTCGTATGCGATAGAGGCGCTGCGGCTGAAAATGGGCAGCGAGGCGCCAGAAGTCATTGTGCCCTTCCCAGTGGTGGTCCCAGAAGGGGTAACGGTTACGGTACCCAAGATTGGCGACAAAAAGAAATTGCTCGATCTGTCGGAGTGGAATGCGCGCCAATACCAGCTGCAGCAGCGCCGGGCGGCCATCAACCGCACTAATCGCCAGACACAAGCTGAGCGCGTGCTGAATGTGCTCAAAGCCGACCTGCATATGAAGGAACTGCCCATGCACATCGAGTGCTTTGATAACTCTAACCTCCAGGGAAGCAATCCAGTGTCGAGTTGTGTGGTGTTCCGAAACGGTAAACCCGCCCGACGCGACTACCGGCATTATCATGTGAAGACCGTAGAAGGCCCTAACGACTTTGCCTCCATGGAGGAGGTCGTTTATCGGCGCTACAAACGCTTGCTGGCCGAAGGGCAATCACTGCCTCAACTCGTCATTATTGACGGTGGCAAGGGCCAATTGAGTGCTGCCATGAAAAGTCTGCGCGCTTTGGGTTTGGAAGGCAAGATGACTGTTATTGGCATCGCCAAGCGGTTAGAAGAGATTTACTTCCCCGACGACCCTGTTCCGTTACATTTGAACAAAAAATCGGAGTCGCTGCGACTTATCCAACAGGCGCGCAACGAGGCGCACCGGTTTGCCATATCGTTTCATCGCGCTAAGCGCAGCAAGGCGTTTTTGCACACAGAGCTAACGGAGATACCGGGCATTGGACCTAAATCGGCGGAAAAGCTGTTGCAGCATTTTGGCTCCGTAGCGCGTTTGCGCCAGGCATCGGTGGAGGAAATGGCGCAGGTGGCTGGTAAGGCTGTAGCTATGCGAGTGGCCCAGTACTTTGCCGCCGCGCCTTCGGCAGAGGAGAAGGTCAATCCTTAACTTCTTCGTAGTCAATGTATTCGCCAACATCGTCGCGCGGCTGTATGTGGACGCTGGGCTCGGGTGTTGGCGCAGGCTCAGGCTCGGAGGGTGGGGGTGGCAACTCAGATGCTCCAGGCAGCTCTGTCGGCGCAGCAAAGTATCGCCTCCAGACGAACCACAGCCAGGCAATGGCTAAGAGCGTAAAGAGCCATTTGAACAACATATCCTAACAACAGCAAACACCGGATAAAGATTAGCCGCTTGGCGTAGTTCAGCGCGTCAGCACAATATAGTCGCGCAAAAGGGTCTCCAAAAATTCGTAAGTATCTGTGCTCTTGGGCGGCGAAACCTTCAGAAGGTGGGCTAATCGTTCGGCCAGACGCAGCGCAGTTTGCTGATGGGCTGGGTTGGGATATTGCTTCCAGCGCAGGAGTACGGCCCTGACAAGCAGCATATCGGACTCGCTTAGCTGGCACACTTGCGGGTAGGTAACGGCGTGATTATCAGCAGTGCAAATATCGAGCACGCTACTCAGGCTAACAGACCGGGTGCTGCGCGTATTGATCACGGTAGTATGGGCTGCCATATCGCCCAGGCGCTGGCTGCGCGGGTTTGTTTGAATGAGCAGGACACCTAAGAAGCTAAACGAGAAGAGGCCGTCCACCAACAGCAGCAGAGCTCGTAGGAAAGCATCGCTCCAGCGCAAGGGGCGTCCGTCTAAACGAACCGTTTGAATGCCTATGACGCTCTTTCCGGGCGTCTGGCCGATATTCCACACATCACAGATGACGTGGTAAAGCAGGTAAAGCAGCATCCAGGAAAATATCGCGACAGGGACAGAGGCCAAAAAATTCAGAACATCCGTAAAAAGGAGGGCCATGTAAAGCGCAAGCCAACCCAAGCTGACTAAGAACAGATCTAACAGGCCCGCCACAAGGCGGCTCAGGGCAGTAGCCTGCTCGTACTGCACGACGATGTTTTGCAGCGTGGGAATTTCGATGGTTTTCACACTGAGAAAGGGAACTAACCGGCGACCTGGTAGTCGCGTAAAGCATCGTTGAGGGAAACTTTTTTGTCGGTGCTTTCCTTGCGCTGACCGATGATGAGGGCGCACGAGACCTGATAGGTACCTGCCGGAAACTGGCGCGTATAGCTGCCCGGGATAACGACCGAGCGCGCGGGCACTCGCCCGGTATAGCGGACGGGCTCAGGGCCGGTAACGTCTATGATGTGCGTGCTTTGCGTGAGCACGACGTTGGCGCCCAGAACAGCTTCGCGTTCGACGTGGACGCCCTCGACGACAATACAGCGCGAGCCGATGAAGCAATCGTCCTCAATGATGGTGGGCCGCGCTTGTGGCGGCTCCAGAACCCCCCCGATGCCAACCCCACCGGCCAAGTGCACATTGCGCCCAATTTGTGCACATGAGCCCACGGTAGCCCAGGTGTCTACCATCGTGCCTGCGCCCACCCATGCGCCGATGTTGACATAAGAGGGCATCAGAATAGCGCCGCGCTCGATGTACGCGCCGTAGCGCGCCAGCGCCTGAGGGACAACGCGCACGCCCTGGCGGGCAAAGCCCTTCTTCAGCGGAATTTTATCGTGGTACTCAAAGGGCCCCACCTCGATGGTGTGCATCTCCTGGATGGGAAAGTACAGGATGACAGCCTTCTTGACCCATTCGTGCGTGAGCCACTCACCGTTGGGCTGAGGTTCAGCCACGCGCAAGGCACCCTGGTCGAGCAGATCAATCACCTCCCGTATGGCCTGCTGGGTTTCCGGCTGAGCCAGGCGGGAGCGATCGTCCCAAGCGGCCTCGACCAGCACTCGAAGTTGGTCTATCATGTTCAAAGCTCTTTGCGCAGACGCGCCACCGGGATGCCCAACTGTTCGCGATACTTGGCCACGGTGCGCCGGGCAATATTGTAGCCTTTCTTGAGCAGAATTTCCTTGAGTTTCTCATCCGATAGCGGGCGCTGCTTGCTTTCTTGGGAGATGAGTTCGGAGAGGATTTTTTTCACCTCCAGCGTAGAGACTTCGTCGCCCTCCTGGGTCTGAAGGCTTTCGGAAAAGAAGTCTTTCAAGCGCTTGGTACCAAATTCGGTCTGTACGTATTTAGAGTTGGCCACGCGCGATACGGTAGAGATGTCTAAGCCGGTAGCGTCAGCGATGTCTTTCAGGATCATCGGGCGTATCCGCTTCTCATCACCCGTCATAAAATAGTCGCGCTGATGACGAAGGATAGCGTCCATGGTAAGCATCATGGTTTGCTGGCGCTGCTTGATGGCGTCAATAAACCAGCGAGCGCTATCTATCTTTTGCTTGATAAAGAGGAAGGCATCCTTGTGTTGTTTGGACAGGTGTTTGCCGTTACCGTTTTGGTGGTGGAAAGCGCGCAGCATCTCGCGATAGTGGTCGCTGATGCGCAGTTCCGGAGCATTCCGAGCATTTAGCGAGAGTTCAAGCTCACCGTCGCGGTTGGTAACGATGAAATCGGGGACGATGTAGTTGTGCACAATTTCGCCGCCCGAAGAAAAGCTACTGGCAGGCTTGGGGTTGAGCTTGAGCACTTCAGCAATGATGGGCTTCAAGTCTTCTTCACTGATGCCTAAGTAGCGAGCCAGTTTAGCGTAGTGTTTCTTGGAAAACTCCTCGAAATGGGCCTCGAGAATTTTAATGGCAGCCTGAATGGCCTGCTTTTCTTTTGCCGATGGGGCATCTTGCTCAGAGTGCAGTTTATGTCTGAGTTGGATGAGCAAGCATTCGCGCAGGTCTCGGGCGCCGATGCCAGGCGGGTCAAATTGTTGGATGATGTGCAGGATTGCCTCTAACTCCTCTCGCGTCGTGTGGATGTTTTGGCTGAACAGCAGGTCGCTGGCCATGGCATCTAAGTCGCGGCGCAAATAACCGTCGTCGTCAATAGAGCCGATAATTTGCAAGGCGATGATCCGCTCGCGTTCGCTATCCAATTTTTGAAGGCCGAGCTGCTCCTCCAGATATTCATGGAAAGTTTTCTCAAATTTAATTGGGATGATTTTCTCTTCTTCCGAATGATCGTAATCCCCGCCATGAGCACCGTAGGTATTGGGGTCATCCTCTACGAAGATACTCATGAATTCGTCGTCTATGGTGGAGTTTTCATCCGCGAGTGGTTCGGTCTCCTCGTCGGCATACTCTTCACTGGTTTCCCGCTCCAGCGTCTCTAACTCGCTTTCCACACTGTCGGTATCCACATCTGCCTCGTTGTCTCCAAAGCTATCTTCTAGTTCTATGTCCACAGATGCTTCCCGCTCATCGTCCTCTCTCTCTAAGGCTGGATTGACCTCGAGCTCTTCTTGAATGCGCTGATCAAGCTCGCTTGTTGGGATTTGCAGCAGCTTCATCGTCTGAATCTGCTGAGGAGACAGAACAGTTTTCACCGTTTGGGTAATAACTTGCTTGGTAGCAACAGCCATAAGCGTTCGTTGAAAAGATTAAAAAATGTGGTTCCAGAAGCGGTACTGAGGAGCGCGGAAGCCGGTTGTCGGATGAAATTTTCGCGCCTCCACAAAACCGAGGCCAAAAATAATAGACAACGCAAAATTGCGCGCATCATTAACGCGATTTTTTCGACCACCATCATCTTAATCAACTCATTTACAAGGATATAATTTTTCATCACAACCTTTTATCTGCTCCAAAAAAAATGTATCACCACAGGCCTCTATCTCTTCTCCGCCAACTTCGCCTTTCTATCTAAAAGTGAAAAACGGAATGCCCACCCGCTGATGTTACGCAAAAATGGGAAGGCTCCTCTCATAAAGCCCTGTATATTTTCTAACTCTTCTTATTGAAAACCGAAAATAAATGCCTATCATCGGCGATTAAAAATTAGAAAAACTGCAAAAGGCCGTATAAAGGCTCATTTTTTTCCTGTGCTCTTCGGCATCTTGGGCGTTTGGAAATGAAGATTGTGCCGCCCCCTCGACGGTTTGCAAAGAAAGAAATAGATGGATGTTGCTGTGGTTGAGGGGGCTTGCCTGAGGGCTGTTAATAACTACATTTGCCGTAGCTTAGGATTATAAAATTTTTACGACCTGGCTCTACGTTACTTACCTTTGTTTAAAAACACGCAAACGCATGGCCAAAGAATGGACGCTGGGCGAAAAGACGGACCAATGGACTATCCAGGAGGAATATGCCGTCTTAGTGGGCCTGATAACGCCTCAAGTGAGCGAGACGCAAGCGCAAGAATATTTGGACGAGTTGGAATTCCTGGCCCTGACGGCAGGCGCGCATACGGTGCGGCGTTTCACGCAGCGGTTGGAGCATCCCGACCACCGCACTTTCATCGGCAAAGGCAAGGTGGAGGAGATTCGCCTCTACTTAGAGCGCCATCCGGAGGTGAATATGGTCATCTTCGACGATGACCTCACTGGCAAGCAAACCAACAACTTAGAGGAAGCGCTAAAGGTCAAGATCGTGGATCGCTCGTCGCTCATCTTAGATATTTTCGCGCGTCGGGCGCAAACGGCGCAGGCTAAAGCGCAGGTTGAACTGGCCCAGATGAAATACCTCTTGCCGCGACTGCGCGGTTTGTGGACGCACTTAGAACGACAGCGCGGTGGCATAGGCATGCGCGGCCCGGGTGAAACGCAGATAGAGACCGACCGCCGATTGGTGCAGCAACGCATCAAAGCGCTGGAGCAAAAGCTGCGCGAAATAGACCGACAGGCCCAGACCCAGCGAAAAACCCGCGGCGAATGGGTGCGCGTCGCCTTAGTGGGCTACACCAATGCCGGCAAGAGCACCCTGATGAACCTGCTAAGCAAATCCGAAGTGCTGGCCGAAGACCGGCTGTTTGCCACCTTAGACACCACCGTGCGCAAGGTGGTTTTTGGGCAAATGCCTTTCCTGCTGTCTGACACGGTAGGTTTTATCCGCAAATTGCCGCACCACTTAGTGGAAAGCTTCAAAAGCACTTTAGACGAAGTGCGCGAAAGCGACCTGCTGTTGCACGTCGTGGATGTGGCACACCCGCAATTTGAAGACCATATCCGCACGGTGCAGCAGACGCTGGCCGAATTGGGGGCGGCAGAAAAGACGACGATCATGGTCTACAACAAAATAGACCTGTATCGAGAGCGCTACTTCGACGCGCTGTTGGACGCCCAAACGCGGCGCGAGTTGGAACGCGAACTGGCCGAACGCCTGCAGCACACCTACGGCGAGGGGGTGTTCATTTCTGCACTGACGCGCGAAGGCATTGACGCCTTGCGCGAACGGATGAGCAGCCACATTCGCGGGCTATACCTGACGCGCTATCCGCATCGCATGCAGGCCTGGTGAACATGGGCTTGCCCTGTAATGGCTTTTCAAACCTGCCCCCGTAGGCCGGAGGCTCAAGCGCCGCCCTGCCCTACCCTACACCTGGATGACACCGACGTTGAACTTCTCCACGGGCGCATGGTTGGCAGCCTCGATACCCATGCTGATCCAGCGGCGCGTTTCGCGCGGGTCAATGATGGCGTCCACCCACAAGCGGGCCGCTGCGTAGTAGGGCGTTGTTTGCGCGTCGTAGCGGGCTTTGATTTGTTCGTAAAGCGCCTTTTCTGCTTCCGGATCGGCTGGGTTGCCCTTGTCTTTAAGCGCCTGCACCTGGATTTGCGTCAGCACCTTGGCCGCCTGGTCGCCGCCCATGACGGCAATTTTGGCCGTAGGCCAGGCGACGATGAGGCGGGGGTCATAGGCTTTGCCACACATGGCGTAGTTGCCGGCGCCATAGGAGTTGCCCACCACCACACTGAATTTGGGCACGGTAGAGTTGGCTACGGCATTCACCATCTTGGCGCCGTCCTTGATGATACCGCCGTGCTCGGATCGCGTCCCCACCATGAAGCCCGTAACGTCGTGGAAAAACACCAGCGGAATTTTCTTCTGGTTGCAGTTCAGAATGAAGCGCGTCGCCTTGTCTGCAGAGTCAGAATAGATAACGCCGCCAAACTGGATTTCTCCTTTTGCATTTTTGACCACCTGCCGGTTGTTGGCCACGATGCCCACAGCCCACCCATCAATGCGCGCATACGCGGTGATGATGGTTTTGCCGTAGTGTTCTTTGTACTGGACTAAATGGCCGTCGTCCACGATGCGCCGCAGGAGTTCGAGAGTATCGTAAGGCTTGGCGCCGTTTTCCGGGTAAATTTCAAAGATATCGTTAGGGTCGCCAAAAGGCGGTCGAGGTGCCACCCGGTCGAAGCCCGCAGACTGCGGCTTGCCCAGCTTGTCCACCAACGCTTTAATGGTATCCAAACAGGTCTTGTCGTCGGGCATTTTGTAGTCTGTAACGCCGGATATTTCCGAATGCGTGCTGGCGCCGCCGAGCGTCTCCTTGTCCACCTGTTCGCCAATAGCGGCCTTCACTAAGTAAGGCCCGGCAAGGAAGACCGACCCTGTGCCCTCCACAATGAGCGCCTCATCGGACATGATGGGTAGATAAGCGCCTCCGGCCACGCAAGCGCCCATGATGGCCGCTATTTGCGGAATGCCGGCGGCAGACAGGCGGGCGTTATTGCGAAAGATACGCCCAAAATGCTCTTTATCCGGGAAAATCTCGTCTTGCATCGGCAAGTAAACGCCTGCGCTGTCTACTAAATAAATGATAGGTAGGCGGTTTTCCATGGCAATCTCCTGCGCGCGCAGGTTCTTTTTGCCCGTAATGGGAAACCATGCGCCTGCCTTCACCGTAGCGTCGTTGGCCACCACGATCACCTGGCGCCCGCGCACATAACCAATAACGACCACTACGCCGCCAGCTGGACAGCCGCCGTGCTCAGCGTACATCTCGTAGCCGGCAAATGCGCCTATCTCGATGCGCGGCGCCCCAGGGTCGAGCAGATAATCTATCCGCTCACGCGCCGTCATCTTGCCCTCCTGGTGCAACTTCTCTATCCGTTTTTTGCCGCCACCCTGCGCTATCTGTTCCAGCAGGCGGTTCATTTTGCCCACGGCTAAGCGCATGGCATCGGCATTCTTCTCGGCTTCTACGTTTAGTGCTGTTTTCGACATGGAATGCTTTGTTTCTTACGCCCTGCAAAGAAGCGACAACGCGGCGTATTGGACGCGGCCAGAAAGCGGTTTTTGCTCGAATGAGCGGAAATTTTCCCGCACACAGCCTGCCTCACGAAGCGCTCAGGTTTAGCAAAAAGCCCGCGCCGGAAGGCCGACGCAGGCTTTGACGCGTTTCTAAGGTTTTGGGATGAGTATTACAGCTTCTTTTTCCACTCCGCGATGGACTCCTCGTTCATACGCGGATAGTCGGTGTTGCCGTCGGCTTTAGCCAATTCGGTGCTGCGGTTGGCCGTAGCTATCGCCTCTTGGTAGCGGCCCAATTTGGCCAGAATGTTGGCTTTCAGGCGCAGCACCCAGAATTTCTCGCCAGCCATCTCAATGTTTTTGTTCACCCACTCCAGCGCCTGCTGCATGTCTTTATCTTCCTCGTAGTAGTAGCGAGCAGCGGCATAGTAGTCATTGGCTTTTGGGCCAGCCATTGTGGATTTGATGTCGGCCATGACCTTGGAGTCGGTGTCCACCTGAATCGGGATAACCACCTTCGTGTTTTCCCAGACCAGTTCCAGGTCTGCACTGCTGTTGGTCAGGTTGCCGATGTTGATAGTGAAGGTTTCCACTTTTTCGGCGACGGTCTTCACCGGTACTTTAAATCGGGCAGCGACGTCCTCTTCTTTGAACGATTTGGCGTCAGGCACGCCCCAGAAGGAGGTATTCTTATAGAAAATAATTGTCCATTCCTTCTCGCCAGGGATGGTGTAAAGGGCGTACGAACCTTTGGGTAGGTTGACGTAGTTGACTTTTACCTCATCGGCGAAGGTAATTTTTGTGGAGGCATTAGCGCCGGTACGCCACATTTCGCCGTAGGGCACCAATCCTCCGAAGATTTTGCGCCCTTTAGCGCTGGGACGCGAGTACTCAACATCAATTTTGACTAAGCCGACAACCTGGCTGAGGTTGCCCAGCGGGCTGGGTTGGGGGGTCTTGATTTGGGCGAATAGCGACGATGCGCCCAGCAACAAAGCGAAAACGAGGGTCTGAAGCAAGTTTTTCATGCTGAAAAAACCAGGTTTTAGTGAATAATTGTCTATCGGGTCGGTAAACACGGGTTTTGGGAAAAGGTTAAAGAGCGGCGGGCGCTCTACCGCAAAAGTACCCCCCGCGCGGAAGCCAGGCATTGTTTTATAGATTTTTGCAGATTATTTTGCAGAGTGAACGCTCTTATGCTGGCCGGCGAGAGAGGTGCCCCGGCGCGCCCATCTGGAGCAGTCAGGGCTTTCGCGCAAAGCGGTCGTCGGTCAGCGCGCGCAGGAAGGCCTCTAAGTCGTCTTTTTCGGCATCGGTCAGCCCCAACGGGCGAGCCAGCAGCGTGTCGCGGCCGATGCTGTTGGGCACGAAGCGGTCGGGGTTGTCGTAGTAATCAATCACTTCGCGCAGGGTGCGAAAAGAGCCGTCGTGCATGTAGGGCGCCGAGACGGCCACGTTGCGCAGGCCAGGCACTTTGAAGCGGCCCAGGTCAGCCGAGTCTTGGGTGACGGCAAAGCGGCCCGGGTCGTTGAGGTCTTTGCCGTTGAAGAGGCCGATGTTGCGAAACTCATCGCCTGTGAAGTCAGGCCCAAAGTGGCAGTCGAAGCACTTGCCCTTGTTCATGAAGATGGTGCGGCCGCGCACGGCGGCGGCGCTCATGGCCTGCTCGTCGCCGCGCATCCAGCGGTCGAAGGGCGTGTCAGCGGTTTCTAAGGTTCGGATAAAAGCCGCCAGCGCATCGGCCAGTGTCGTCGTGTCGGGTGCGCGGCCGTAGAGTGTCTGAAAGTAGCCGGCGTAGCGCGCGTTGGCGCGCAGGCGGGCTACCGCTTCCGATAGCGGCAGCGCCATCTCAATGGGGTTTTCAATCGGGCGCAAAACCTGCTCTTCCAGCGAGGCAGCCCGCCCGTCCCAAAAGAAGCTGGAGCGAAACGACATGTTGGTGATCGCCGGCGTGTTGCGCGTGCCTTTCTGACCGCCTACCCCCAGGCTTACAGCCGCTGTGTCGCCAAAGGCAAAAGCAGGTATATGGCACGAGGCGCAGCTAATGCTCCTATCGGCCGATAATTCTTTGTCCTCAAACAGCAGACGGCCCAATTCCTCGCGCGTCAGGTCTTCGCGCCGCTCCGGCTGAAAAGCCGTCAGCCCTATGAGACTTGCCCCCAGGATAACCGAGACGAAAAAGGCGTGTTTCATATGCTTTGCAAAGGTAGGACTACCGGCAGACCGGCCCAAAATACAGACGCTGATTTTGCACTGTGTTAGCGCCGTCTTAGGAAAGGGTTAGCAAAATGTTAAACTTACATTCAAGGCTTGGAATATACCCTTTTCGCCCTATATCTTTAATGCTGAAAGCGCCAAGGCCCGAAATGAGTTCTTTCATAAACGCTATTACCACAAAGTATCATGAAGTACTTCCGTGTTGTTTTGCTGCTGTGCGGCTTGAGCTGGCTCGCCGCAGGGGCGTCGCACGCCCAAGATCGCATTTTCCTTCGCCAGGGAAGGACCATTGAGGCCAAAGTCGTGGAAATAACGTCCACAACGGTGCGTTTTTATCGCTCTGACAATTTGGAGGGGCCAATATACGTCTACGAGGTCTGCGACATTGATTACATCCGCTTGGGCAACGGAACGGTGGAGCGCTTTGCTCCCTGTTCGAGCAGAGTAGCGCCGGGTGCGCTGCCCAATCGGAACGTGTCGCCTCGAGGCGAGCGCTCCATCCTGACGTTAGAAACCGCGGGAAATGCCTACATTCAATACACGGGCGGCTCGCACTTTATGATGAACGGCCATCCTATTAACATGCGCGTGGCCCGCGCGTACGTGCAGGCGTATTGCCCGGAGGCGCTGAAGGAGTTTGAGAAGGGGCGTGAAGCGGTCGTTACAGGCGTCCCCCTGATTTATCTGGGTGCCTTGGTAGGCACTACTGGTCTTACATTGGCCATTATCAACATGGCTGACCGCGATGAAGGCTACATCTACACTTCTTTTGGAAGCTCATACCGATACGACAATGGCCCAAAGAGAAGCCCGCTGGGCGGCTGGATGCTCTTTGGAGTAGGCGCCCTCGCAAGTATTATTGGCACGGCTACCACCCTTGAGGCAGCCAATCACTTCGGGCCAGCCATCCGCCAGTACAACGAGAAGCTGGGCTTTTACGGGGCGGCGCCTCCGCCACAGCCAAAACCTTCCTGGAGTATGTCCGTGGCGCCCACGGGATTAGGAGCCGCGGTGACGGTGCGGTTCTGATGATAATGCTTCTGCCCGCGAGGTGATGGCTATCCTGTCCGCGGAAAAAGGCAACTACAGTTCCTCGGGCCCTTCGCCGGCGCTGTCGGCTAAGTAAAAGTTATTTTCGCACAACGGCTTTAGCGCGCTCTCGACCCAGGGGCGCACAGCATCGGCATGTTGGGCGGGATAGAGAAGATGAACGTTTGGCCCGGCGTCGAGGGTGAAGTACACTGGCAGGCGCGTTTCCTGTCGGAAGGCGCGCACATGGTGCAGAATGGCCACGGTGTTGGGCTGCAGGAGCAGGTAAGGCGGCTGACTACACATCATGAGCGCATGCAGAGCGAGGGCTTCGCCTTCAGCGATTTGCCCGAAGGTCTCTACATCGCCGCTGCGGAGCGCCTCTAAAAGCTGGGCCGTCCGCAGACGCGCCTGGGTATAGCGCGTTTCGGAAAACGGATTGCCCTCCATGAGCGCGTGCCCTGCCCGGCTGCTGACGGCCTTCTCGGCGGCGCTCACTACCAGCACGTCGTCGCGAAAGGTTTTGAATACCGGATGTAATTGTGCCTCTAACGACACAGCACACTCGTCAGACGAGCCTGGGAAGGCGGGTGTGTGTCCCCATAGCGCCGCATAGGGATAGATAGAACGACATGCACTGCCGCTACCCAGGCGGGCCACGTAGGAAGCCTTGCGGTCAAAGGCATCGTCGTCAGGCAACGTCTGGAAGAAGCGGTGCTCCAACGAGCACAGGCACAGCGCTAAGGCCGACATGCTGGAAGCCGACGAAGCGATGCCCGTCGAATGCGGAAAGGAGTTTGAGGTGCGCAGGGTCAACTTCAGCTGCCGGAGGAAGGGAAAGATGGGCGTTATGCTTTCCAAAAAGGCTACCACTTTGCTGTGGAAGGCCTCGTTGGGTCTGTCCTCGAAGAAAAACGCCAGGTCAATTTTCGGGTCTGGGTGCTCTTTCAGCGCGTATTCGAGCGTCATGTCGGTGCAGGCGGCCGTCAGGGTGAGGCTGATGGAAGGGTTTCGCGGCAGTTGCACGCTGTGTTTGCCCCAGTATTTGACGATGGCAATATTGCTGGGACTTCTCCAGGTGACCCTTCCGGGTTCGGGCGGGCGGGAGGAGTCGAGCACCAAGCGCGGATTTTCGTAGTTGGCCATGCTGTTATGAAAGGCGGTTTACGCGCGGCAAAGATGCTGCCTCTTTGCCGGCCAAAGGCGGATAGGTTTGCAGAAAAAACGCTGTTGTCGCTGGCGAAGATCAGTCGTTGCGCACGGGCAGGAAGGCATAGTCGCGCCCGAAGCGGAGCATTTGCTGCACAAAGTCCATCTCCACCTCTACCCGCACGTCGGTGATGTTGCCCTGGGCATCCCTGACGGCCACCAAGCGCGGCTGCACGAAACCCGAATAGGGCTTGGTCGGTAGGTTGGCATAGCGGTCGCGCACTTGCTGTACGAGGTGGGAGTCCACGCGGATGCCGTAGGTTTCTACCAATCGGCGGGCGGCGTTGAAATCGCCCTCGGACTTGATGCGCTGCACTTCGGCAAGCAACTGGCCAAAGAGCGCGCGTACGCGGGCGTAGTTGCGGATGTCAATGTAAGTCTTGCCATTGCGCGCTAATTTGACCACGGCGCTGTCGGCCTGGGCACGCTCGAGCACCCAGGAAGAGACTAAGTGGCGGTTGCGCATGTGGTCCTGTTCCAGATTTTGCCCAGGTTGAATGCGACGCAGCTGTTGAAGCAGGCCGTTGCGCAGATAGTAATCGTAGCCGGTACGATAGGCCAGCGTGTCGGGCATGACGCCCCATTCGACCAGTTTCGGGTCGGGCAAGAAGTAGAGCGCCACTAAGTCAGCACGGGCCTCTTCCAGGGTACTGGCGTATTGCTTGAGCGTAGCACTGGGTTGAGGCACGCCCGGTTTCAGCTGGCCGCTGGCGTGGCCGATAACCTCGTGCAGGGCTGTGTGCATCTTGCTGACCGCTTCGCCGTAGCGTTTGGCTAAGGCTACTTCTTCTTCGTCGTGGGCAAATTCGGCCGTTGCTGCCGCGCCGCCCGAGCGAGCGTAGGCGTTCTCGATGTTGTTGAGGCTGATGGACTTGGAGCCGTGTTGCGCGCGTATCCACTCGGAGTTGGGCAGGTTGATGCCAATAGGCGTCGAAGGCGCGCAGTCGCCGCCTTCCATGGCCACATTGATGACGCGGTAAGAGATGCCTTTGGCCTCTTTTTTCCGGTAGGCCGGCGCGATGGGGCTGTTGTCCTCAAAATACTGGGCGTTCTTGCTGATGATGGCCATTTTGCGCGTGGCTTCGGGGTCGTTGTACTGCACGACGGCTTCCCAGTCGGCCTTGTAGCCTTTAGGGTCGTGATAGACTTCGATGAAGCCGTTGATGAAATCCACGGTACTGGTGGTGTCTTTCACCCAGGCAATGTTGTACTCGTCGAACTTGCGCAGGTCGCCCGTGCGGTAGTACTCGATGAGCAGCCGGATAGCCTTTTGCTGCTGTTCGTTTTCAGCAAAGGGAGTGGCCTTTTCTAAGTTTTCGACAATTCGGTCAATGGCCGGTCCGTACATGCCGTCGCCGGCGCGCCAGACGCGCTCATAGGGTTTTCCGCCTTTGACGCCGATGAGTTTGGAGTTGAGGCCCACCATAGGCGGGTTGGGGCCGGCGGCGCGCAGTTGTTGTTGATAAAAGCGATCCACCTCATCGGCGGTGATGTTTTCATAAAAATGGACGGCGGAGGTGAGCACGACATCCACTCCGGCTTCTTTGTTGGTGCGTTTGGGCATAAAATTCGGGTCGAACATCACACGCGCCAGCGTATCCAGCAAAGCAGCAGGAGTCTGGCCTTCTTTAATAGGCAGCGCTTTAGGGTCGGCGCCTTTGACTAAGCTCGCGAAGTATTCGGGCGAGAATTCGGGTTGAATTTTCACCTCGTTGTAGTGGTGGTGGATACCGTTGCTGAACCACACGCGCTTGGCGTAGGTCTCGAAGGTCTTCCATTCGGGAGTGGTGCGGTCGCCTTTCCAGGTGTTGAAGATGGCTTCAATGGTCTTGCGCACCGTCAGGTTGTACTTGCAATGCTGGTCATAAATGATATCGCGGCCCGCGAGGGCGGCTTCGCTGAGGTAGTAAATGAAGGTTTTTTGCCGCAGGCTTAGCTCGTCCCAGCCAGGTAGGTCGTAGCGCAGGATTTGCAGGTCAGCGAAGGAGTCCAGGATAACGCGCTCCTCCGCAGCGGTGTCTGCTTTGGGCGGAGGCGGTGTTTGGCGACAGGCCATCAGGGCCAGTAGGAGCAGGTAAAACAGTAAGCGGGTAAATACAGGCATAAACGTCAGGTTAAAGATGAAGATGAAAAAGGCATTCGGAGACGAAGGTGCGTCGGTCTCTGGCGGTAGTATCGGCTTTTGGTTTTTTTCAGCAGCAAAAATCGCCAATAAAAACAAAAAGCCCTGCGAGGATTTTACACCTCACAGGGCCTTTGTGACCCGTACGGGAATCGAACCCGTGTTTCATCCGTGAAAGGGACGTGTCCTGACCGCTAGACGAACGGGCCTTTTTTGGCGTCTGCCTTTCCTTTCGGAAAAAGCGGTGCAAAGGTAGTAGCATCCGTTTTACATTTCCAAATGCTTGACTTCATTTTTTTATATCGGGCTATTTAATAGCCATGGCTCAGGCAGCGCTGGCTTAGGTCTCGATGAAAGTCTTCCAGACCTGGGTGGCCAATTGTGCGGTTAGTTTTTCTAAAAAATAGCTGCCGGCCACGGGGTCAGCGATTTCAGTGAAGCCACTCTCCAACTTGAGCAAATGCTGTACATTTCGGGCAATGCGCCGGCTGAAGGTTTGCGGATACTGGGCTAAGTGTTCGCGTCCGGCATCGTAAGGCAGCACGGTGAGGCGATTGGCGCCGCCCAAAACGGCGGACATAGCCATCGTGGTAGCTCGGATCATGTTGGTGTATAACTCATCGGTATACGCCTCCGGAGCGAAGCGCACATCGAGCACGGGGTATTCTAAGGGCAGGTTCCAGGCCTTCAAGACGTTGAGCCACAGCAGTTGGAAGGCGCGCAGGCGGGCAATTTCGACGTAGTAACTTTTGCCTACCGACAGTTGGAATTGCATTTGGTTGGCTAAGGTGGCAGGCTCGATGCCGCGGTCGGCGCCGAGGCGGAGGTAGTCGTTTCCGCGCCGGAGCAGTTGGGCCAATTCTTCTGCAGCGTGAGCCGGGCCGCGGTACTCGCTGTCTCCGTTGACGCTAAGGGTTCGGTAGCCTGGAAAGGTTTCGCGAGCGTAGGTCAGCAGGTCGCCGATATAGCGCCAATCGGAGGGCGCTGAGGTAGTCAATGGGTCGTAATACAGCGCACCATTGAGGCGTTGGCGGGCTATACCCTGCTGGTCGGCGACCTGGCCCAGCGCATCGAGCAGGGCGGCTGGCCCGGCTTCTACGGCTGGGCCGCTGAAATTCAGCTGGATGTAGTCCAGGTAGATGCGCTCCAACAAGGTGGGTAGTTGAGCGAGTTCGGCCAGCCGAAAACGCAGGCTTTCGGCGCCAAAAGCCAGCGCCTCTAAGGCCTGTCGGTTGGCTGCTTGCGGGTCAGGCTGTTCAACGTCCTCATTGATGGCCCAATTATGCGGTTCCTCTGTCAGCGGCAGCGGCGGCTCGGGCTGGTCGTCGGGGTGACCAAAGGGGTCAATGCGAAGGTCGGTGCCTAAGGCCCAGTACAGGTCATCGAGGGCCTTGCCTTTGAGGTCTTTGGCGATACGCTCCAACCACTCCGTCTTGCTGACGGGCGGAAATTCAGCGAAAAAGTCGGCAGGTAGGCTCATGAGTCCATCGTGTGTGGGGCAAAGATAGGCGTCGCCCAGTTTTATGGCTGAAAACGATGCGTTTGGAGGTGCTTTTGCTTCTGGCTTCTTTGCTTTGCCGTTAGGTAGCGTTCTTTGCCCTGAGTTTGAATTTCCCTCCGTTTTTTCCATAAAAATACCAGCCAGCATGTGCCGATACTACGTCTTCGGATGGATAGTTGTTTTGTTGTGGGCCTCGTGCTCTTCAGGCGGCTCAAAGGCCTCTGCGGAGGCCTCGTCGGAGCGAACACCGGTGGGGCCAGTGTTTCGGATGAGCACGGCGCGTGCGATAGCGGAGACGGACGCTCGGCTCGACTGGTGTCAGGCTGAGTTCTCCGAAACGGAAGTGTTTGGCGCGGATGCGTCTCATCCGAACCGGCGTTTTTTCTACTTGCGTTCAGGCATAACCTGGCTCACAGTGGGCGACGACTTTGCACGGGCCAATCTATTCTTGCGTCCGCAGCCCGACGGGAACGTGGAGGTTTTCACCGGGGCGCAGTTCCCGCGCTGTTTATCGCGGCCCGAATACCTGACAATACCCATGAGTGCGCCTTCTCGGCTGGAATACGACAACCGGCAGTACATTCGCTTTACCTTAGACGTCCGGGCAGAAGCGGGCGGCACTCAGGTCGGAGTGGCGTTTCCGCCGGATGCCTTCTTTGCTGTAGTGGCCGTGCGTTGCCCTTCGTGCGGGCAATAGAAGTTTGCCGCTTAATTAAACGTTTTTCTCTGAAAAAGCGTTTTTCCGACGACCAACGGAGTGCGAGGTCAGCCTCGTCTTAAAGGAGATTCATCCCGAACTGCGGATAGTCCGCGTACCTTTGCTAAAAAAATAAACACATATGAAACGCTCGCACTTGATTGCCATAGCCGTCATTGCTATTGCCATTGGTATTCTCATTTCGGCCAGCCAGGATATGACCACTTATGCTAATTTCGCCCAGGCCACTGCTAAGGGCGACCGCGTTAAGATGGTGGGACAGTTGGTCAAAGACCGCCCGGTGGAGTACGATCCGGTGAAGGACCCGAACTACCTGTCTTTCTACCTGCGCGACGACGCTGGCGAGGTTCGCCGGGTGATCCTTCGGGCCGGCAAGCCACAGGATTTTGAGCGCTCAGAGCAGATTGTGCTGACGGGCCAGATGCGCGGCGATGTATTTGAGGCCTCTGACATGTTGCTCAAATGCCCGTCGAAATACAAGGACGAAGAGGTGTACGTGCGCTCGGAAAAGCGATAAAAAGCCATGCAATACATCGGAGAACACTTGCTGCCGGGGCAGATCGGACACCTGCTCGCGGTACTTTCTTTTGTAGCGGCGCTTCTGGCGTCTGTCTCCTATTTTCTGGCCGTTCGCCGGCGCACGCTGCCGGATGAGGCAGGTTGGCGCTTGCTGGGGCGTGGCGCTTTCGTCGTGCACGGGTTGGCTACGCTGGGGATTATTGTCGCGCTGTTCTGGATTTTGGTCAACAAATACTACGAATACCAGTATGCGTGGGCGAACGTCTCGGATGACCTGCCGTTTCAATACACATTTTCAGCGTTCTGGAAAGAGCAGCAGGGCAGCTTTTTGTTGTGGAGTTTCTGGCACATTGTGCTGGGGATGATTCTGCTTTTTCGCGCCGGCCGTTGGGAGGCGCCCGTGCTGACGGTATTGTCGGCGGCAGAGGCGTTCATCGGCTCCATGATTCTGGGTCTTTATATCGGCGAGTATCGGTTAGGCGTTAGCGCCTTCGACCTGTTGCGCCACACGATGGATGCGCCTATCTTTGAGCGGGCCGACTATTTGAGCCAAATTACGGGCAACGGGCTGAACCCACTGCTGCAGAACTACTGGATGACCATACACCCACCCACGCTGTTCCTGGGATTTGCCTCTACATTAGTGCCTTTTTCTTATGCAATAGCGGGCCTTTGGACGGGCGAGCACCGCGAGTGGCTGAAGCCGGCGCTGCCATGGGCTTTGTTCTCAGCGGCCATCCTGGGGCTGGGCATCCTCATGGGCGGCGCCTGGGCGTATGTAGCGCTCTCCTTCGGTGGCTATTGGGCCTGGGATCCGGTGGAGAACACTTCGCTCGTGCCCTGGATCACATTGGTGGCAGGCATTCACGCTCACCTTATTGCGCGCAATACGGGCTACTCCATTCGCAGCGCCTACGCCTTTTATTTGATGACGTTCGTGCTGGTCTTGTACTCTACCTATCTGACGCGCAGCGGTATTCTGGGCGACTCTTCGGCGCATGCGTTTACAGAAATGGGCTTGGGCGCGCAGCTCATCGCGTTTATCGGCGCCTTTGCGGCTCTATCCATCGCCCTGATGGCGGCGCGCAGCAAAGGCATTCCCGCGCCAAAGCAGGAAGAGGCTATTGCTTCGCGTGAGTTCTGGATGTTTATCGGCGTGTTGGTGCTGCTCTTCTCCGCCGTGCTCATCACGGGCGCTACCTCGCTGCCGGTGTGGAACAAGCTGGTGCAAATTTTCAAGCCCGACTATGTAGGCGCGGCACTGAAAGACCCGGTAGCGCATCACAACCGCTATCAGTTGTGGATCGGTGTCTTTGTAGGTTTGCTTACGGGCGTGGCGCAATGGTTGCGCTATCAAGAGCGCAACGCCGCCATCTGGCGACGCACCTTTGCCAGACACATGCTTATTGCGCTGGTCGGAGCGGCAGCGCTGACAGCGCTCAACGCCCTGTGGCTCAATGTCTTTGCCTGGCAGCATTTTGCCTTGCTTTTCGCCGCTATGTTTGCTGTGGTGGCCAACGTCGATTACCTCATCACTTTCTTGCGGAAAAACCTTAAGCAAGCCGGCTCGGCACTGTCGCATATAGGCTTTGGTCTGCTGCTGCTGGGCATCTTGGGCACAGGTTTGAATAAGCACTGGATTTCATCAAACAGTTTCGCCATGGAAGGCCTCATCGAGGGTATGGGCAGCGAAGAATTGAATAAAAATGTGCTGCTGCTTAAAGACGCCCCTATGCCTATTCGCGGCTACGAGGCTACTTATCTGAAGGACACCATCGAGCGGCAAACGCGCACGTTTGCAGTGCGCTTCCGCAAACGCGACGCTCAGGGAAATCCCACCGGCGAAGAATTCGTGCTTTATCCCAACGTCATGTACGACCGCCAATTCTCACAAGTGGTGGCCTCCAACCCTTCGACCAAGCACTACCTGACCTACGATATCTTCACCCACGTTTCTTCGCTGCCCAAGGCTGAGCTCGACCCTGAGTTTGCCCGGCAACAAGAGGACAGTATACGCTTCGAGGCCTATGAAGCCGCTATTGGCGATACGATTTTTACTAAAAAACACTATCTGGTGCTGGACGACTACACCAAGGCGCCTCAGCACCCGGATTATCGCCCCGAAAAGGGCGATTTAGCCTTTGGGTTGAAGCTGCGTGCCTTTGCGCTGGACGACACCGTTGGCCATGCCGCTGCGCCCATGCTCTACCTGCGGCCCAAGCAGGGTGCTTTCACGTTGCCCGCCCAGATTGGCGCCTTGCAAATGCGCGTACGCCTGACCGAGGCTTCCTTAGCGCGGCTTATTGACGCCGATGAAACGCTGCAGTATCGTTCTTTACGCCTCAAAGAGGGCGAAAGCGCCGAGTTCGAGGGCTACCGCATCCAGTTAGTGCGCCTCAACCGCAACGTAGAGCACCCGCACTATACGCCTGAGGCCGGCGACATTGCTGTAACTGCTGAACTGCTCGTCACTGCTCCGGATGGCGCCACCGCCAAAGCGGCTCCTGTTTTCCTCATCCGAGACAGCCGCTCGCTCAACCTCAAGGACGAGGTAGCCAAATGGGGGCTCCACTTCCGCTTTGAGAACATTGAACCCAGCACAGCTACCATGACCATCCTGGCAGCACGGGCTTCTGCACAGGCACGACGCATACCCGTTGAGATTGCCGAAAATGCACCACGCTCAGACTATATCGTGCTGGAAGCCATCGTTTTCCCAGGCATCAACTTGGTGTGGTTAGGCTCGCTGCTCATGCTCTTTGGCCTGGGCTTAAGCGCCTGGCATCGGTGGACACAACGCTTACGGACTTGACAAGCACTCACCACCTATCCGTTCAGCGATTTTCGGCGTTGATGCGCTCTAAAGCTGCGCTACCTGGGCATAAGTCGCTTTCCCTCAGGCTATTGAGCGGGCGCCGACTGGTATTAAGCATCGCATGCAGGTCGCGCCCGGCAGGCTCCAGATAGACGACTCCGGTTAGAATTTCGCCCTTTTGGCGCGCCTCGTGTAGGCGTTTCATAGCCGCGATGCGGTCGGTGGGTTGCCAAGCCGGGTCGGGTTTACGCAGCACCACATGCGAGCCATCGTGTAGGGTAACTACGCAGGCTTCGCCTTCGGCATAGGCGGCAGTGATTTCGGCTTTTTCAGGGATGTAGTCCACGGCAGCGGTAACTTCCATGTGCTCGCGGACGTAGTCGTAAGACTTAGTGGAGCCGGGGTTATTGTTGAAAGTTACACAGGGCGAAAGCACGTCAATGAAGGCGAAGCCCTGGTGCGACAGAGCTGCTTTGATGAGTGGGATGAGTTGCCCTTTATCGCCCGAGAAGCTGCGCGCCACGAAAGTGGCTCCCAGTTCGATGGCCACTCCGCACAGGTCAATGCCGTGGAAGGGGTTGACGTGGCCGGTTTTGTTCTTCGAGCCTTCGTCGGCGGTGGCCGAGTCCTGGCCTTTGGTGAGACCGTAGCAGCCGTTGTTCATCACAATGTAGGTGATGTTGAGGTTGCGACGCAGGGCGTGCACGAACTGGCCCATGCCAATGGAGGCGGTGTCGCCGTCGCCGGAGATGCCCAGATAAATCAGGTCGCGGTTGGCTAAGTTGGCACCGGTAGCCACAGAGGGCATGCGCCCGTGCACGGAGTTGAAGCCGTGCGAGTTGCCGAGGAAATACGTGGGTGTCTTAGATGAGCATCCGATGCCCGATAGCTTGGCCACACGGTGTGGTTCGATGGCCAACTCGAAGCAGGCTTGAATAATGGCGCCGCTGACGGAGTCATGGCCGCAGCCGGCGCACAGCGTCGAGAGCGCGCCTTCGTAATACTTGCGAGTGTAACCCAACGCGTTGCGCTGACTCTCCGGATGGCGAATATCGGGACGCAGGTAAGTCATATGAGTAATGCTTTTAGGTGGCAGAAGGTCTCAAGAGATGGGCAAATTCGATTATGATTTCTGCGAGACAGTAACTGCATGCGAATAGCCGTTTCCGCCTAGCAGCTCCGCTGCTGCTGGGTGGTATCTGGCAATCTGACTCACGATAGCGGCAGCTGTGATGGGGAAGCCGTCGTACTGGAGCACGGGGACGAGTTTTTGGGGCGAAATGCCCAGCTCGATCATTAGGAGCGAGCGCATTTGGGCGTCACGGTTTTGCTCTACGACAAAGACGCGCTCGTGCTGTTCGATGAAGTCGTGGACGGCCTGATTAAATGGGAAGGCGCGCAGGCGCATGGCGTCCAAGTCAATGCCGATGGCGCGCAGTTCGTCCAACGCTTCCATAGCTGCATAGGCCGATGTTCCGAAGAAGATCATGGCCTCTGGATGGCGCGGTTCAGGCTGTAGGAACTCTGGAGCGTGAACGAGTTTGCGGGCGGTTTGCCATTTTTTCAGCAGGCGATCCATGTTTCGGCGGTAGGCTTCGCCGTCTTCGGTATATCGGGCGTATTCGTCTTTGGAGGAGCCTCGGGTGAAAAACGAGCCCTTGGTTGGGTGTGTACCCGGGATGGTTCGGTACGGGATGCCGTCGCCGTCTATGTCTAAGTAGCGGCCCCAGTTTTGGATGCTTTCTAAGGCTTTGGCATCCAGCACTTTGCCGCGGTCGTATTGGCGCTGGTCGTCCCAGCGCAAGGGCGGGGTGAGGTGTTCGTTCATGCCGAGGTCGAGGTCGCTCATGACGATGACGGGGGTTTGGAGGCGTTCGGCCAGGTCGAAGGCGTCGGCGGTCATCTCGAAGCACTCGGTGGGCGTGGAGGGGAAAAGCAAGGGGTGTTTGGTATCGCCGTGCGAGGCATAGGCAGCCAGCAGGATGTCGGACTGCTGCGTGCGCGTGGGCATGCCGGTGGAGGGGCCCCCGCGCTGCACGTCAATGAGCACGGCAGGGATTTCGGCGAAATAGGCCAGCCCCAGAAATTCGTTCATGAGCGATATGCCCGGGCCGCTGGTGGCCGTAAAGGCGCGCGCGCCGTTCCACATGGCGCCGATGACGACGCCCAGAGCGGCCAGTTCATCTTCGGCCTGCACGATGGCGAACTTCTTTTCGCCCGTTTCGGGGTCAGTGCGCAGGCGGTTGGCATATTTTTCAAAGGCATCCACTACCGACGTAGAGGGCGTGATGGGGTACCAGGCCGCTACGGTGGCGCCGCCGTAAATGGCGCCCAGCGCACAAGCAGTATTCCCTGTCATCATGATACGGTTTCCGATGCTGTTGCGCCGCTCTACGCGCAGGGGTAGCGGGCAATCGTAGTGCTCGCGCGCGTACTGAAAGCCCAAGTCCAGCGCTAAGTGGTTGGACGCCACCAATTTTTCCTTGCTCTTGAACTGCTCGACCACCAGCTGTTTCACCACATCCATTTCCAAATCCAACAGCGCTGTAAGGGCGCCGATGTAAACCATGTTTTTGAGCAGCTGCTGCACGCGCGGCACCTCAAAGTGCTTTTGACACAGCAGGATCATGGGAATGCCGATGTAGTGGATGTCGTCGCGCCGCAGCGAAGGGTCGAGCGGACGGCTGCTGTCGTAGAGGAAATAGCCGCCCGGTCGCACCGAGCGGACGTCGTTGGGCATGCTTTGTGGGTTGACGCCCACGAGCAGGTCAATGCCGGCCCGGCGGCCCAGGTAGCCGCGCTCGTTGACGCGCACTTCGTACCACGTGGGCAGGCCCTGGATGTTGGAAGGAAAGATATTTTTCGGCGTTACGGGCACGCCCATGCGGAACACGCTTTTGGCAAACAGCGTGTTGGCGCTGGCCGAGCCTGTGCCGTTTACGTTAGCGAAGCGGATAACGAAATCGTTGACCAGATTAGACATAACGTGTTTTGATTTGCTTGAGTCAAAGCCATTGGCAGGAACATTTTAGACGGGTTCGGCCACTGAGGCGCGGGCGATGTCCCAGATTTTGCAGGCTTTGGTTACTTGATACAGATACTTCTGCATGTCCCAGGCCGACGTGGGGCAACGCTCGGCGCACAGGCCGCAGTGGAGGCAGACGTTTTCATCCTTAATCATAACGCGGCCTGTAGGCAGGGTGTCCGAGACGTACAGGTCTTGCGTCCGGTTGTTGGCCGGCGCATTCAGGCGCATGCGCAGGTCGTCTTCGTCGCCGTTGTGGGTAAAGGTGATGCAGGAGGTCGGGCAGATGTCCACGCAGGCATCGCATTCAATGCAGAGATTGGTGGTGAAGACCGTCTGCACATCGCAGTTCAGGCAGCGTTCGGCTTCTTTGTAGGCTAATTCAGGGTCGAAGCCCAATTCCACTTCCATGCGGCGGTTGCGCAGCGCAACTTCTTCGGGTGCATGCGGCACGGCGTAGCGGCGGTCATTGACCACGTAGCTGTCGTAGAGCCATTCATGTACGCCCATTTTTTGCTGAAAAATATTGACCGTGGGCGCGGGCCGGTCGCGGTGCAAGTCTTTTCCGGTGCAGAAAAGGTGAATAGAAATGGCCGCCTGATGGCCGTGTGCTACGGCAGTGATGATGTTTTTAGGCCCAAAGGCCGCGTCTCCGCCAAAAAAGACTTTAGGGTGTGTGGACTGGAAAGTTACCGGGTCTAGCACGGGCATGTCCCATTTGCCAAACTCGATGCCGAGGTCGCGCTCGATCCAGGGGAAGGCGTTTTCCTGTCCAATGGCGATGAGCACATCGTCGGCCTCGATGAAAGTATCGGGTTGGCCTGTGGGCACAAGCGAACGCTTGCCGTTTTCGTCGTAAACGGCTTCCACGTGTTCAAAAAGAACGCCTTTGAGGCGGCCGTTTTCCACGATGAAAGCCTTAGGCGGCATGCAGTTGAGGATGGTAACACCTTCGCGCAGGGCGTCTTCGATTTCCCACGGGGAGGCTTTCATGTCTTTGAAGGGGCTGCGCACGACGACCGTTACCTGTTCGCCGCCCAATCGGCGGGCGGTACGGCAGCAGTCCATGGCAGTATTTCCGCCGCCCAGCACGACGACGCGCTTTCCGATGCGGTCGGTGTGCTCGAAGGCCACATTAGCCAGCCACTCGATGCCGATGTGGATGTTGGCGGCGCCTTCCTGGCGTCCGGGCAGTTTCGACAGGTCGCTACCGCGCGGGGCGCCCGTGCCGACGAAGATGGCGTCGTAGTCTTTGGCCAGCATTTCGCGCATGCTGCTGACGTAGCAATTGAAATGGGTGTGTATGCCCATGTTCAGGATGTAATCCACCTCTTCATCCAGCACACTTTCGGGCAGTCGGAAGGCGGGTATCTGGCTGAGCATCATGCCGCCGCCTTTTCGCTGGTTGTCGTACAGGTGAATTTCGTAGCCCAACGGCGCTAAGTCGCGCGCTACGGTGAGCGAAGCCGGGCCGCCGCCGATGAGGGCGATTTTTTTGCCGTTGGGCGGGAAAGGGCCTTGGGGCATGAGGGAGCGCACTTCGCCCTTGTAGTCGGCAGCCACCCGCTTGAGGCGGCATATGGCGACGGGCTTTTCCTCCACGCGCCCGCGCCGGCAGGCCGGCTCACAGGGGCGATCGCACGTGCGGCCCAAAATGCCGGGGAACACATTGGACTCCCAATTGAGCATGTAGGCCTCCGTATACTGACCGGCAGCAATGAGCCGAATGTATTCAGGCACAGGCGTATGCGCCGGGCACGCATACTGGCAGTCCACCACTTTGTGGAAATACTCCGGGTCCCGGATATCCGTCGGTTTCATAACACAGTACAGTAGTTTGAGCAGGTGAGCAGATTAACGGCGGTAAATGTAGAAACTGCTTCAGGTATCTCAGCAAGGAGGCTGAGGAAAATTTGGTCAAATGTCTGCTAAATGCGCGCCTTTGTAGGTTGCTGGCGCGGTGATATCTATAAGTATCGGCCATGCGCTTCGGCATTGGCATGCACGCTGCTTCCATTGCTGCACAAGTGCTGCCTTTAGCGGCGCCATTTTAGGGCGGTGTTTCAGGGAAAAGAAAATGCAACAAACACCTGAACTTAATTTTGCTCCATGTTTTTTACCGAAACTGCCTATCACACACGAACGTAAGCAACACATCACCCAGTTATGAACATAAGCCAGTACACTGCCCTTCCCGCTCTGATAGCAGGGTTTGGGGTTGTTTTAGTCCTTCTTCTGCAACGCTGCAGCCCGTCCGCTTCTCCGGTTACCAGCGGCCACCAGCGCATGGTCGCCATCTTAGATAGCATTCACCGCAATGCCGACCCGCTCCAGTATCTGCACATGAACAGCAAACGTGCAGCCATCTATCTGGAGCGCATGCGCACCACTACAGGCCAGGAACACGTGGCCAATAAGTTTTCGCACGCTGTCGAGCTGCTTAAGGCCGGCCAGAACGAGGCGGCTATCGTGCAGTTCAAAGAGCTGATAGCCATGACGGGAGATGTCCTGAACGACCAGACGAAAATCCTGTACGAGCTACTTGCGCTCAGTTACATGCGCTTAGGCGAGCAGGAAAACTGCATCAACACGCACAATCCGGAGTCGTGCGTCTTGCCCATTCAGGGCAGCGGGGTGTATGCTCTGCAGTCAGGGCCACAGAATGCTGTCAAGGTTTACGAGCGCATTTTGGAGGCTTTCCCTGAGGATTACCAGACGCTGTGGTTGTTCAACCTAGCCTATATGGCTTTAGGGCAGTGGCCCAATGCCGTGCCGCCTAAGTTTCGCTTACCGGAGCGCATCTTTGAAGGTCGGGAAAAGCGACTCTTTCAGGATGTGGCCATCCCGCTGGGGGTGGACGTACGCGGCATCTCTGGCGGCGTGTGCTTAGAGGACTTCGACAACGACGGTGACATAGACATTTTTACCACCATCTACAGCCTTGACGGTCAGGCGCGCTACTTCGTCAACAACGGCGACGGCACGTTCACCGATCGCACGGCTGAAGCCAACCTGATGGGCATCGTCAGCGGGCTAAACGCCATACACGCCGACTACAACAACGACGGTTATCGCGACATCCTCATCTTGCGCGGGGCCTGGCTTTTCTGTGGCAATCATCCCAACTCGCTGCTGCGCAACAACGGCGATGGCACGTTCACCGATGTTACCATTGAGGCTGGCCTGCTTTCCTTCCACCCCACCCAGGCCGGCGATTGGGCCGACTTCGACGGCGATGGCTGGCTCGACCTTTTCATCGCCAATGAAACCTACGACCCTAATAAGCCCAACCACTGCGAGCTCTACCACAACAACGGCGACGGCACGTTTACCAATGTAGCCGCCCAGGTGGGGGTGGACTACGTGGGCTTTTTCAAAGCTACTGCCTGGGGCGACGTCAACAACGACCAGCGACCCGACCTGTACCTGAGCAATCTCATGGGCCAAAACCTCTTGCTCATCAACCGCTGCGGCCCTACGCCCGATACCTGGCGCTTCGAGAACGTGGCCAACCGCACGCAGACCTTCTACCCAATGACCATCTTTCCGGGGTTCTTCTTCGACTATAACAACGACGGCTGGGAAGACATCCTGTCCACCAACTTCCCGCCCAACTACGAAGACCCTACGGTATCGCCTTTGGTGATGGAATACTTAGGCAAGCAACCCGAAGGCGACTGGCTCCGCCTGTATCGCAACAACGGCGACGAGACCTTCACCGACGTCCACAAGGAAGTGGGCTTGCACACCGTCACTTACACTATGGGCCACAACTTTGGCGACTTCGACAACGACGGCTGGCTCGACCTCTATCTGGGCACTGGAAAACCCGACCTGCGCGCGCTCATTCCCAACCGCATGTTTCACAACCTCGAAGGTAAGCGCTTCGAGGACCTCTCTATGCGCGGCTTTGGGCACCTCCAGAAAGGCCACGGCGTTGCCTTCGCCGACATAGACCGCGACGGCGATCAGGACCTGTACGTCGTCATAGGCGGCGCCGTGGAAGGCGATTTGGGCTACAACATCTTATACGAGAACCCCGGCAACAACAACGCCTGGGTAACCTTGCTACTCGAAGGCACTGCAAGTAACCGGGACGCCATCGGTGCGCGCATCCGCGTTACGGTGCGCCGGCCCAACGGCTCGACACGCGACATCTACGCTACTGTAGGAACGGGTGGCAGCTTTGGCTCCTCTTCGCTGCAGCAAGAAATGGGGCTGGGCGACGCCGAAAAGATTGAACAGGTGGAAATCCAGTGGCCCAAACCCGGCACATCAAAGGCGGTGTATCGAAACATTCCGATGCGCGCCTATGTGCGCATCAAGGAAGGGCAGTCGGAGGTGGAGGTATTGCCCTGGAAACCTATTCCATTCCGGAAAAATGGCAGCAAAGCGGCCAGCTATTGAGGCGCGTATCAGCGACATGTCCTTCTCAGTAGCGCTGTTAAAGCAAGTCCTTTAATGTTCCTACTTGACTTGTAGCCATTCGACCGTCAGGCTGTACGGCCACTAAGGCAGCCTCGGCGCCAGGGTCGTGTTCTAAGAAGAGCACGTAGCCTTGTTGCGCAGCCTCTGCCAGCAATTGGGCTTTTTCTTCCAACGTAAGCAGGGGCCGCACATCGTAGGCCATGACGTAGGGCAGCGCGATGTGCCAGCGTGAGGGCATGAGGTCGGCGCAATAAACGACCGTCCGCCGGCCTGTGTCGAGCATGGGCAGCATCATGGCCTCGGTGTGGCCGTAGGCGAAGCGCACGCGGAAGCCGGGAAAGAGCTCGACATCGGGCCGAACCTCGACGAAGCGCAACTGGCCCAGAGCGTGCAGCGGTTGGAAGTTTTCGGCTAAAAAAGAGGCCTTTTCGCGCGCATTAGGCGCGGTGGCCCAGCGATAGTGTGGTTCGTTTGTCCAGTAGATGGCGTTGGGAAAGGTTGGCGCTATTTCTCCGGTGGTTTCATCTTTCCAGAGGGCGCCGCCGCAGTGGTCGAAGTGCAGGTGGGTCAGGAAGACGTCCGTGACGTCCTCGGGCGCGTAGCCTGCCTGCTGGAGGGAGGAGAAGAGCAAGCCCGTTTGATCAGGCAGGAAATGCGCGCGGAATTTTTCGTCTTGCTTGTTGCCGATGCCGGTATCTATGAGGATGCGCCGGTCAGCGGTTTCCACCAGTAGGGCGCGCATGGCCCAGGTGCACATGTTGTCGGCGTCGGGCGGGTTCATTTTTTGCCAGATGCGTCTGGGCACTACGCCGAACATGGCGCCGCCGTCGAGTTTGAAGTAGCCGGTGAGGATGGTGGTGAGTTTCATAATAATGGCTGCTGCATGTAAAAAGCGGCCTGCATATGCCTTAACATCAGCGGTATCGTGTTGTTGATTATGCACACTACCGCCTTAGTACCTTTGACGCGAGCGCGCCGCAGACTTAGAATAGCGTGCTCATTGACATGCGTCAATTACCAAGCAGTGGCGTGCTGTCTATCTTTGCGGGCGCAATGGTACGCCGATTCCTCGTTTTCGCATTGACGATAAGCATCTTGGGCCAAGCCTTTGTCCGGACGGTAGTGGTGTTGCATTACCACTGGAATCGCCAGGCATACGCGGAACGTTGTGAGAACGCCAATCGGCCTGAGCTGGATTGCTTCGGTAAGTGCTACCTGAAAAAGCGAATAGCGGCCTTAGAAAACCGGCGCCGAGACGACCGTCAATCGCTGCCGGCATTTTTCCTAGCTTTGAAGGATATTCCGCTGTTTTGGGAAAGCGCCCTTGTTTTTGCTCTCATGCCTTTTTGCGAAGAGACGGCTCTTATTTTTCCGCCTTGGAGCGGAAGCGCCTGCGAGGGCCATGCCACCAGCGTTTTTCATCCGCCCTGTTGAGAAATATTGTTGCCCTTCTGACTGCCTCCTATTTTCTGAACTCGAGCAAAGGGGATTGAAACTGTTTCTCAGCACTTTTTGCAAGGATGAAAAAACTATTTCTTATTTTGATAGGATGGGCCTTAGTGGCGCCATCTGCGGTATGGTCATGCGATATTTGCGGCTGTTCGAGCGGTGCTCAAACGCTGGGCCTTTTGCCCTTGGTGCAACGGCATTTAGCTGGCGTTCGCTGGCAGGGGCAGGGTTACCGAACCGTTGCACACGGCAGCGAAGCCAATTCTTATGAGTATTTTCATTCATTAGATTTTTGGGGCCGCTGGATGCCGCATCGGCGCTGGCAGGTAATGGGTTTTGTGCCGTACTCCTATAACATTAGGC
>JANWVR010000002.1 GCA_025056735.1 Saprospiraceae bacterium | reverse complement strand
AGCGACCAGAAGTATCCGTCGCACGAGTACCCGGCTCCTGGGCCGTACCAGGTGTGTCTGACGGTGGGCAACTCGTACGGCACGGACACGAAGTGCAAGACGGTGTGGGTGCTGTCTACGTCGAGCGCGGGCGAGGGTTTGGTGGGCGAGTTGGGTCGGCTGTATCCGAATCCGTCGAGCGGGCAGTTGTTTTGGAGCGGTGAGGCGCCGGTGCGGGTTCGGCTGTTCAGCGCTGCGGGTCAGTTGGTGCTGGAGGAGGCGACGGACGGCGGTGCGCTGTGGGTAGGTCATCTGCCGGAGGGTTTCTACGTGGCGCAGGTGTTCGACGCGCGCGACCGCACGCTGCTGGCGGTGCAGAAAGTGGTGCTGAAGCGGTAGAGCAGGAATGTTGGTGGGCAGTGCGGTTAGACACGCGCTGCTTGTGGAGTTACCAGGTGTATTTACCCTTGTAGCATGAAACTGCCTGTGGTGTTGGAACAAAGGATGGCGTCGCTTCGGGTGCTGTGTCAAAAGCACGGCGTAGCGCGGCTGTATGTTTGTGGCTCTGCTGTCTCTGGCGCGTTTGAGGAGGACACAAGCGACCTGGATTTTCAAGTAGAGTTGCTTCCGACGAATGACGCGGTAACGAAAGGGCTTGCGCTGCCGGCCTTGTGGGACGACCTGGAGCAACTGTATGGGCGCAAGGTAGATTTGCTCACTGACCAGCCCATTGTCAATCCCATTCTTCGAGGGAAAGTGGAAGAAACTAAAGTGCTGCTCTATGAGTGGTGTTGTTCGCCTTCGATAGTGCTGCCTTGCTGAGATAGGCGCACTCGCCTTTAGGCGATTGCCCAATCCCCTGAAGTCTGTTCTACATCTATATCCAGCCTTCGGATAGCGCGTTTGCGTGCGTTGCCCGTATCCTCAGCATTCCATGCCGTGTCAAAATACACTGCCCAGGTCTGCCTTCGAACCGCCCATTTGCATGCCCATGCCGCGCGCCGCGCGCAGGCGGCGGTTTTGGAGACGCGGTTTCGGGTTGTGCCCTGCACATCCTCGGAGGTATTCTACTTTTCGACGAGCAGGGCGTTGTGGCCGGTGTAGGTGAGGCGGCAACGATAAAATGGTTTGCTCCGCGTGCTTTGTGCAAATCCACCTTTTTCAGCATCTCATACCTACCTTTGGGCGCGACAAACGCGCAGCGCGCATGCTTCGATTTACTCGCACCCGCACCCACAGCGCTCTTTCGGACGAAGAACTGCTGGCGCATTACCAGCGCACGGGCGAGGCGCGCTACCTGGGCCAGCTGTACGAACGCTACCTAACGATGGTCTACGGGGTCTGTCTCCATATTTTGCGCAATGCGCACGCTGCCGAAGATGCCGTTATGAGCATCTACGAGGAATTGACGCGCAAGGCCCGAACGCACCCGGTAGAGACCTTTCGCGGCTGGCTTTACGTGCTTGCCCGCAACCATTGCCTCATGGAGCTGCGCCGCCAAAAGCGCGCGCCCATGGACTATCAGGCGCCGGAAAACCTGGCGCGCTACGAAGCCGCTACGCCCGCCGACGACTTTGAACTGCCTCACCCTGACGACGGGCAGCGCTTGCAAGAATGCCTGCAAAACCTGCCCGAAAAGCAGCGTTTCAGCATCCAACGCTTCTATTTGGAAGACCAATCGTACCGCGACATCGCCCAGGAAATGGGCGAGGACGTGGGCAAAATCCGCTCGTACATTCAAAACGGTCGGCGCAATCTGCGCCTGTGTATGGAGAAAAAATTGTCATGAACACGCCCTTGCGCGACGACGACGCGCTCTTTGCGACGCTTCTGGAGCGCTGGGCCTCGGGGGCCTTCACCCGCAATGACGAGGCAGCGCTGCACCGCTTGCTGGCCGACGATGCCTTTCGGCGCGAGGCCTGGGAGGGCTTCACCGCTTTGCCTGCCGAGGAGCACGCAGCGGCTTTAGCGCGTTTGCGCCAGCGCCTGGCGCCCGCCCGACGACGGGTGGGTTTTTCTATCCGGCGTTTAGCCGCCGCGGCGGCTGTTCTCCTGCTGGCAGGAACGCTGTACTGGTGGTGGGCCAACGCGCCCAGGGGAGCGGAACAGGCAAAGACACCAGCAGAGGAGCGCTTCGGGGATGATTTTGAGGCCGTTTCTGTTCCCTCTGCCCAAGAAGAAACACTCAGCGGCAAGGCAACCGGTCGTCTCCCTAAAACAACGGAGCGCGCTGCCAGAGCAGGTCATGCCCCGGCGCAGCCTGCCCCGGCAGAAGAGTCAAAACTGGTGGCTATACCCGCAGAGGCCGTCAAGGCATCCGATACGTCAGCCGCTTTGGCCGATCAGGGCGACAGTCTGCGCTCTGAGGCGATACAACCGTTCGACCTTAAGCCGACGAGTGCGGTCGTTGAGATGTCAACAGAAGAACGAGCGGGTCGTTTTATTAAACAGAGCGACCACTTTAAAGAGCCCGCAATAGCGGCTTCACCGCCTTCGCCCCAACGCAACAAGTCTCCGGCCCCCCCCCCGAAAGCGACATTACCTCCTTCTTCTTATCCCGGAGGGCCTCCTGGGCGGGTGAGGTTTCCCACTGGCCGAGTTTGCCCAGAAATAGGCTGGCCGAAATTCTGGTATCAATACGAGCAATCTAACCTCCTGAGACGCAGCAGAGAGGCAGATACGTTGCGCCTCCAGGTGCGCACTGATACTGATGGCGTTCTTTCCTTGCTGAAAGTAGAGCCGGCACTGACACGCAAAGAAATGCGCAAGATGGAGCGTTTTTTGCGACAGTACCGCTGGATGCCGGCTGACACCCAGGCCATAATACTGTTGCCGCCCGTCCGGTATTGACAAAAATGCACTCCTGCGAACCGGGACGTCCTTCTTTGCGTTACAACTGGGCCTAAAATCCGCTACTTTATCCAGCAGCATGAAAAAGCAAGCCGAAGCCCGCATACCCACTCGAGCCGGAAATTTCACTCTCATTGCCTACGCCGAACGAGCTGACGAGCGCATGCCTCATCTGGCCGTGGTGGCCGAAGGCTTTGATCCCAGCCGCCCCACCCCTGTGCGCATCCACTCCGAGTGCCTGACGGGCGACGTGTTTGGCTCGCGCCGCTGCGACTGCGGCGAACAACTCGACGCGGCCCTCCGTCTCATTGCCGAACAGGGCGGCGTGCTCATTTACCTGCGCCAGGAAGGCCGAGGTATTGGTCTCATCAACAAACTGAAGGCCTACAACCTGCAAGACCAGGGCCTCAACACCGCCGAAGCCAACACCCACCTGGGTTTCGACGTGGACGCGCGGCAATACGAATGCGCCGTGTTTATCCTGCAAGACCTCGGCATCCAACAAGTCGAACTCATCACCAACAACCCCGAAAAGGTGGAAGCCCTGCGCCGATCGCCCATCCAGGTCGCAGGCCGCATCCCACTTGTCATCCCGCCGCACGACGACAACCGGCAATACCTGCTGACCAAACAGGAACTTATGGGGCACTTGCTGGGGCTTTAGCCCAGTAATTGCCAAACTTGTTTGGCCCGGTAATCGCCAAACTTGTTTGGCCCAGTAGCCATGTCAGGTATGAGCGCTTGGCATTTTGGGCGACCAAACGAGTGCCATCTGGACGAGTCTGCCAGGTCTTGATGGCGCGAGCGCGTGGCATTTTGGGCGACCAAACGAGTTTGGTTGCCACGGGGGGCCAAACAAGTTTGGCCCAGTAGCCATGTCAGGTGTGAGCGTGTGGCATTTTGGGCGGCCAAAAGAGTGCCATCTGGACGAGTCTGCCAGGTCTTGATGGCGCGAGCGCGTGGCATTTTGGGCGACCAAACGAGTTTGGTCGCCACGGGGGGCCGAACAAGTTTGGCCCAGTAGCCATGTCAGATATGAGCGTGTGGCATTTTGGGCGGCCAAAAGAGTGCCATCTGGACGAGTCTGCTAGGTCTTGATGGCGCGAGCGCGTGGCATTTTGGGCGACCAAACGAGTTTGGTCGCCACGGGGGCCAAACAAGTTTGGCCGCTACTTTGGTGGGGACGGAGAAAAGCTGTTCCTTCGCCGATGCGAAATCGCTGAAATCCTATTTCCTCGCGTAGCGGGTGAAATGGGATTTTTTATGTCGAAAAAATGTTGCTCTTATGGTTCAGACTATTTCAAATGCTTTCGGCCTTTGTTTTCGCGGCCTTGTTTTGGGCGGCTTGGTAGGGGGGACTTTGTGCCTTAGCCCTGCGTTGATCGCACAGGTAACGTGTTTGCCTGTTTTTCCGCGCGTGGACGACGACGTTACCATCACCTATGATGCCACGCTGGGCAATGGAGCATTGGTGGGAGTTTCGCCGGTGTATGCGCACATGGGTGTCATCACTTCGCAAAGTACTACGCCCAACGACTGGCGCTACGTGAAAACAACTTGGGGCGTTGCCGACCCGGTGGGCTTGATGCAGCAGGCGGGGCCTAATCGGTGGACGAAGGCATTCAACATTCGCAGCTTTTTCGGCATTCCGCCGGGCGAGCAGGTGTTGAAGCTGGCTTTTGTCTTTCGCAACGCAAATGGTTCTATCGTGGGCCGGGCCGCTGACGGAAGCGATATATTTTATCCTGTCTACCCGGATAACATGGGCTTGCAAACGGCCCTGCTGGCACCGACGAGTAGCCCGGTGCTTACTTCGGCGGGCAGTAGCCTGACGGTACGCGCTGCGGCATCGCTGCCGGCAAGTCTGCGCCTGTACGACAACGGTGTGCAGGTCGCCAGCGCTATGGGTACGCTGTTAGAAGCCAGTATCATTGCCGGCTCGGGGGTGCATACCGTAGTGTTTGTGGCCGAAGCCGGCAGCCAGCGCGATACGGCCCGCTTCGTGTACATTGCTCCGCTCAGCCAGGCGCCTGAAGACCCCCCCAGCGGCACGGAGTACGGTATTAATTACATTAACGCCCAGACAGTGCGCTTCCAACTGTATGCTCCAGGCAAACAAGTGGTGCACCTCATCGGCGACTTCAACGACTGGACGCCTTCCGATGCCTACCAGATGAAACGGAATGTGCTGGGCAACATCTGGTGGTTCGAGCTCTCTGGCTTAATTCCCGGCCGGCCTTACCGCTTCCAGTATCTCGTGGACGGCACTTTGCGCATTGCCGACCCGCTCAGCACTTTAGTGCTCGACCCGTGGAACGACCCCTTTATCCCGCCGCTCACCTATCCCAACCTGCTGCCGTATCCAACAGGAAAAACCAACGGCATTGTGTCGGTGCTTCAAACCGACCAGAAGCCGTACCCGTGGCAAATACCCAATTTCAACCGGCCAAAAAAGACCGATCTGGTCATCTACGAACTCCTGCTGCGCGACTTTTTAGCTCGACACGATTATCAGACCCTATTCGATACGTTGGACTACCTGCAGCGCTTGGGCGTGAATGCCATTGAGCTGATGCCCATCAACGAATTCGACGGCAACATCAGCTGGGGCTACAACCCGGCCTTTCACAAGGCTTTAGACAAGTACTACGGCCCGCCCGAAGCGCTCAAGCGCCTTGTGGACGAATGCCACCGCCGCGGCATGGCTGTCATCGTGGACGTGGTGTTTAACCACGCCACTGGCGCCAGCCCCTTAGCGCGCCTGTACTGGGATGCGGCCAATAACCGCCCGGCAGCCAACAACCCGTGGCTCAACCCGGTGCCGCGGCACGACTTCAACGTCTTCTACGACTTCAACCACGAGAGCGCGCTGACAAAGATTTACGTGAAAAACTGCCTGAAATACTGGTTGGAAGAATTCAATTTGGACGGCTTCCGCTTTGACCTGTCCAAAGGCTTTACTCAAAGGAACACCCTTGGCAACACCGCTGCGTGGGGCCAGTACGATGCCTCGCGCGTGGCCATCTTGCGCGAATACGCCGACCACATCTGGAGTGTGAAGCCCGGCGCTTACGTCATCTTAGAGCACTTTGCCGACAACGACGAAGAAAAGGTGCTGGCTGAATACGGTATGATGCTGTGGGGCAATATGTTCGGCGCTTACAAGGATGTCGCTTTGGGCTTCACCAGCGGCATCAATGCCGACTTGCGCTGGGTATCACACCAGCGCCGCGGCTGGAATGCGCCGCACCTCATTGGCTACATGGAAAGCCACGACGAGGAGCGTATCGCTTACGAATGCCTGACTTTTGGTAACACAGCCAACGCAGCGCATAACGTGCGTACGCTGCCGGTGGCCCTACGCCGCATTGAAATGCTGGCCAACCTGCTCTACACCGTGCCTGGGCCGAAAATGCTGTGGCAGTTCGGCGAATTAGGCTATGATTATTCCATCAACTATTGCCCTAACGGCACCATCAGCAACAACTGCCGCGTGGATCCTAAGCCTATCCGATGGGACTACTATCAGGATCCGCACCGCCGACGCCTCTTCGATGTAACGGCAGCGCTCCTGCATCTGCGCACGACGCAGGACGTGTTTGAGACGGCTAATGTTCAGCTCAACCTCGGCAGCGGGCAGACGCGCAGCATTTACCTCAACAGTCCTACAGGCAACGCGGTAGTAGTGGCTAACGTAGGCATTAGCAGTACGACGGCTGCGTTGACGTTCCAGCACACAGGTACCTGGTTCGAGTACTATACGGGCAACACCCTGAACGTAAGCAACCCAAATGTCCAGCTGACGCTGGGGCCGGGTGAATACCGCCTTTATTTAGACTACTTTGTGCCGTTGCCCGCAGGGTTGAACCCAACTTCTACTGCCGAGCCAGGCGTTTCGGTAGACTTAGTTGTCTATCCCAACCCGCTGCAGGGCAATTCGCTGTGGGTGCGTTCGGCTGCTGAATTGGGCGGCCACTTGTGGCTGAGCGACGCCATGGGTCGCCAGGTGGCTAGCGCCTTGAAACATGTGGGTCAGGAAGTTATAGCCTTATCGGTGGGTTCGCTGCCGGCTGGCCTGTATTTCCTGGCGCTTCGCGCCGAGACGGGCGAGACGGCAGTGCGGAAAGTGATTGTTCGGTGATGGCCATCTTTGTCAGGGTGCTGCCGTACCTTTCGGGCTTCAGGTACAGCGCCTTTGTCCGCTGTTTTTAAGGATTTCCGTGTCATCGTTTTTGTACCGATTAAACGCCTTTTTGCGCTTCTGGCTGAGGGCCAGGACGGTTTACCAGACGCACAGTCCTCTGGCGTTTGAATGGGCGCAAGCGGTACTGGAAGACGAGCGCCATTACTACGCTTTCGAGGACATCGAGGTGTTGCGGCAGCGGATGCGCGCCAGTCCGCTGATACTCGACGTGGAGGACTATGGTCATGTCGGCGAACAAGAGCGGCCTGAGCGTCGGCGTGTGCCTCTGCGGCAGTTGGCCGAGCGTTCGTCCAGTTCGGCCTTACAGGGGCGTTGGCTGTTTCGCGCAGCGCAGCAGTTGCGCCCACAGCGCGTGTTGGAGTTGGGCGCTGGAGTGGGCGTAGGCACGGCTTACTTGGCCGCAGGCATGGGGCCCCAGGCGCGCATGATTTCACTGGAGGGTTGCGCTACCTGCGCCCAGGTGGCCGAGGCGCACTTAGACATGCTGCACCTAAGCGAGCGCGTCAGCATCCGAAGCGGGCCATTTACCCAGACCTTGACCCAGGCGCTGCAAGACTCAGGCGTGTTAGACCTGGTCTTTTTTGACGGCCATCACCGCGGTGAGGCAACGTTGGCTTATTTTGAGCAATGCCTGCCCTTCGCGCACGATAAGACCGTTTTTGTGTTGGATGACGTTTATTGGTCGCCAGATATGACGGAGGCCTGGCAGCGCATTCAGACCCACCCGCGGGTAACGCTGAGCATAGATTGTTTTGAGCTGGTTTTTGTTTTTTTTGACTCCGCTCTCCGGGAAAAACAGCATCTGCTACTGGCGCCCACGCGCTGGAAGCCCTGGAGGCGATGGGTGTAGGGCAAAGGGTGCATCTTTGCCGATAAAATCGGAGCCTTTGCTGCCATGACCAACCGCGAAATTGCCCAGGCCTTCAACGAATTGGCCGATTTGATGGAACTGCATGAGGCCGACGACTTTCGCGTGCGCTCCTATCGAAATGCCTATCTGACATTGCGCAAGGTGGAGCGCCCACTGAGCGAATTGACCGACGCCGAAATACAGTCGCTGCGCGGCATCGGGCCGGCCATTACAAAAAAAATCCGCGAGTTGCTCAGCACCGGCCGCATGAGAAACTTAGAAGAAATGCGCGCCCAAACGCCACCCGGGGTCGTAGAGATGCTGCATATCGGCGGCTTCGGCCCCAAAAAAGTGCGGACGGTGTGGCAGGAGATGGGGATTGCCGATGTGGGCGAACTGTGGTACGCCTGCAACGAAAACCGGCTGGCGGCGGCTAAGGGCTTCGGGCTGAAAACGCAGGAAACGCTCAAAAACCAGCTGGAGTATTACCTGCGTAGCCGGGACCAGCTGCACTATCCGACGGCTGAAGCAGCCGCTGACTTTGTAGGGGCATGGCTGACCGGGCGTTTGCCCGGCGCCTTTGTGGCTCCCACGGGCGAGGTGCGCCGGCGCTGCCCTGTGGTAACGCACGTAGATGTGCTGGTGGGCTACAACGGCGACCTGACACCTGCCCTCAGTGGCGAGGCGCTGACGGTGGAGCGTGTTGAGGGCAGCGTTTACCACGTCAAATTGGACGGCCAGATGCCGCTTCGCCTGTTCCACTGCCGCGCCGAAGCGTTTGGCTCGCGATGGTTCGAGACCACCGGTTCCGCCGAATTTTTGCAGGCCTTCTACGATGCCTTTCCCGCTTTGAAGAATGCGCAATTGCGTCTGGAACAGGAGGTGTTCGAGCGCGCGGGCTTGCCGGTCATCCCGCCCGAACTGCGCGAAGGTGCTGCCGTAGTAGAGCTGGCCCGGAGCGGCCGTCTGCCCGATTTAATCACGGAAGCCGACATTCGCGGCATTGTGCACGCCCACACGACCTGGAGCGATGGCTTGCACTCGCTGCGCGAGATGTGCCTTTGTGCGCGCGAACTGGGCTACGCCTATATCGGCATCACCGACCACAGTCAATCGGCCTTTTACGCCAACGGCCTCAAGCCCGACCGCGTGCTAGCACAAATGGCGGAAATAGATACCCTAAACGCCGAACTGGCACCCTTCCGCATCCTGAAAGGTATCGAAAGCGACATCCTGAGCGATGGCACCCTGGACTACGAACAGGCGCTGCTGGAGAAATTCGATTTTGTGATTGCCTCCGTGCACTCCAATTTGAATATGAGCATCGAAAAGGCCACCCAGCGCATCGTGAAGGCCATCGAGAATCCCTGCACGACTATCCTGGGGCATCCTACCGGTCGCCTGCTACTGAGCCGAACGGGTTATCCGCTCGACTGGGACGCAGTGTTTGAGGCCTGTGCCAGACACCAGGTAGCCATCGAACTCAACGCCAATCCGCACCGTCTCGACTTAGACTGGTCACTCATTCCCAGAGCACTTGCATACGGCATTCGCATCAGCATTAACCCCGATGCGCACAGCAAAGAAGGCATCCACGATCTCCGCTATGGCGTGCTGGCCGCCCGAAAAGGTGGGCTTTCCGCAAAGCAATGCTTCAATGCCGATGAAATGATGAAAACAAAAGGCGGGCTAGGCTAGGCCCCCAGCCTTCCGTTTATTGGGGCGCTGCAAAAAAAACTTTTATCTACGCTCTGGCGTTTTTGAAATTGTACGTATATTTGCCGCCCATTTGTTTTACATTTTAAATTTAAAAACAAAAAAGGAGAGTTTGCATGCTCATTGTAGAAGTCAAAGAAGGTGAAACCATTGACAAGGTACTAAAGAAGTACAAGAAAAAGTTTGATCGCGCAGGTATTTTGCGCGAGTTGCGTCGCCGCAAGTCGTTCAGCAAGCCCTCGGTAGAGCGCCGTTCGGAAGTGCTGCGCGCAATGTATCGCGAGAAGATGTACGGCAATAAAAATTAGAAATCGCCTCTCGCTATGCGTGCGGCGCATGTGTTGTCAAGTTGCGTGAGAGAGGCTTTTCTTTCATCATGTTTTACGAAGAGTCTTTTTTACAACACATTGCCTTAGAACGCCGCCTTTCTGCGCACACGGTAGCAGCGTATAGCAGTGATTTAGAGGACTTTTTGCAATTTATACGGACACAGTGCCTCACTTCGGTTGCCGAGGTGAGGCATTTGCATATACGCGCCTGGGCGGCGGGGCAGTTGCAGCGCGGCGTGAGCGCGCGCAGTGTTAATCGGCGGCTGTCGTGCTTGAAGACTTACTTTAAGTACTTAAAGGCGCGAGGATGGATAGCACAAGACCCGATGCGCAAGGTGCTGGGCCCTAAAACTGGGCGTCGCTTGCCTGTGTTTGTGCCGGAACGCGAAATGGAAGCGCTATTCACGCACATCTCCTTTTCATCGGATTACGGCGGGCAATTAGAGCGCATGCTGTTGGAGGTTTTCTATGGAACAGGTCTTCGCAGCAGCGAGCTCCTTCATCTCAAAGTGTCGGACGTGGACATGGGCCGCATGACGTTGAGTGTCTTGGGCAAGGGTGGCCGGGAGCGCGTGGTTCCGTTTGCGCAATATTTGGCCGATGCGCTGGCTCATTTTTTGCGCTTGCGCGCTGAGACCTTTCCAGGCAATGCCGAGCCCTGGCTTTTTTTGAGCAAAAAAGGCGAGCAGATTAAACCGAGTTTTGTTTACCGCGTTGTGCATAGGTATCTGTCGGCGGTTAGTTCGGTAGAACAGCGCAGCCCGCACGTGCTTCGGCATACGTTTGCTACTCACCTGTCGAACCAGGGCGCAGATCTGAACGCCATCAAAGAATTGCTCGGGCACAGCAGCCTTGCCGCTACCCAGATATACACCCACAACAGCATCGGGCGCCTGATAGAAGTCTACGAGCAGGCGCATCCAAAAGGACAGGATTAATTCTTCTTGCTTTATGACGGCAGCCCACGAATACTTTACCGACAACCTGCAGTTGATTCGCGACAGCGCGCGCGCCTTTGCTGAAACGCACATCCGCCCTCACGTGATGGAATGGGACGAGGCGCAGCATTTTCCCATAGACCTCTTTCATCGCATGGGTGAACAGGGCTTCTTGGGTGTGCTCATTCCGGAGGAATACGGCGGCGCAGGCTTAGGTTATCAAGAATACATCACCATCATCGAAGAAATTGCCAAGGTCTGCGGCTCCATTGGATTGAGTGTAGCAGCGCATAACTCGCTGTGCACGAACCATATCTATTCTTTCGGTAACGAAGAGCAACGCCGCAAATACCTGCCGCTGCTGGCTACTGGCCAGTGGATTGGCGCCTGGGCGCTGACCGAACCCAACACCGGTAGCGACGCAGGCCGAATGCAATGCGTGGCCCAGCGCGACGGCGATTACTACGTCCTCAACGGCACGAAATGTTGGATCACGCACGGCATCAGCGGGCAGGTGGCTGTGGTCATTGCCCGTACGGGCGAACTCTTAGACAGCCGCGGCATGACGGCTTTTATCGTCGAACGCGGCACGCCGGGCTTTCGCAGCGGTAAAAAAGAGAACAAACTTGGCATGCGCGCCAGCGAAACCGCTGAGCTCATCTTCGACAACTGCCGCATCCACAAAAGCCAGGTGCTGGGCCAGGAAGGCGAAGGCTTCATTCAGGCTATGAAAATCTTAGACGGCGGGCGTATTTCCATAGCAGCCCTGTCTTTAGGCATTGCCAAAGGCGCCTACGAGGCTTCAGTGAAGTATGCCAAAGAACGCCACCAATTTGGCCAGCCCATCGCCAATTTCCAGGCCATCAGCTTTAAATTAGCAGACATGGCCACCAAAATCAGCGCTGCCGAGCTGCTCACGCGCCATGCAGGCGATCTTAAGAATGCTGGCCTTAAATGCACGCGCGAAGCGGCCATGGCAAAGTATTACGCCTCTGAGATCTCGGTGCAAATCAGCACGGATGCTGTCCAGATCCATGGGGGCTACGGTTACACGAAGGACTTTCCGGTAGAGAAATACTACCGTGACTCGAAGTTGTGCACCATTGGCGAGGGCACCTCGGAAATTCAAAAGTTGGTGATTGCGCGCGAAGTGCTGCGCGAAAAGTGAAGCCGCGCATGACCGTTCACACCTTAGACCTGAAGTTTCTGGGGCTGGAGCGCGCCATTGCCGTGTTTGTGGTGGAAGGGCCAGAGGGGCTGGCGCTGGTGGAAACCGGGCCATATTCCACCCATGAACATCTGATCGAGCAAATGAGCGCACAGGGCTGGCGTCCGCAGGATTTCCAGTACGTTTTCTTGTCGCACATCCATTTCGATCACGCGGGTGCTGCCTGGGCCTGGGCACGCCAGGGTGCGCACATTTACGTGCATCCTGTGGGAGCGCCGCATCTGGCCGCGCCGGAGAAGCTCTATCAGTCGGCTCGCCGCATTTACGGCGACGATATGGAGCGGCTGTGGGGCGTTATGGAACCGATAGCGCCCCACCAGTTGCACACGCCCGCGCATGGCGAGGTCATTGAGGCCATAGGGCTGAATTTCAGGGCCTGGCATACGCCCGGCCATGCGACGCACCACATTGCGTGGGAGGTGCGCGAACCGGGCGGGAGCGCGGTCGTCTTCACGGGCGACGTCGCCGGTGTGTGTATGGATGAGCGCTATGTAGCGCCGCCCTGCCCGCCGCCCGATATTGACGTGGAGGCCTGGCAAGAATCCTTAGCACTTTTGCGCGCGCTACCTGCAGAGACGCTTTACCTGACCCACTTTGGACCGATATACCACAAAGATGCCCACCTGCGGGAATTGGAAAAACGCCTGCTGGCCTGGGCGCTCTGGATGAAACCCTACGCCGAGCGACAGATAGAAGCGGAAGCGGTCATGCCCGATTTTCTGGCTTTTGTTCGCGAAGACTTGGCTGCAGCAGGTATTGATGCCACTACGGCTGCCCGCTACGAGGCGGCCAACCCGGCGTTCATGTCGGTGGCTGGGCTGTTGCGCTATTGGAAGAAAAAACTCACGGCATGAACGCTGCTCAGATTTTGGCGCGCCTTCGCGGCCAATGCGTCGTGGTGGTCGGCGATAGTATGCTCGATCGCTATCTCATCGGCTCGGTGAGTCGGATTTCTCCTGAAGCGCCGGTGCCGGTCGTGCTGCACGAACGCACTGAAGACCGTCTGGGCGGCGCAGCCAATGTAGCGCTAAACCTGAAAGCCTTGGGCGCTGAGCCCATCCTCTGCAGCGTTGTAGGCGCCGATGCAGACGGCGAGGCCTTTCAGCGCTTGTTGCCTCAGGCCAGGTTGTCGGAAGAAGGGTTGCTTCACCTGCCCGACCGCCCTACCACCGTTAAGATGCGTGTGCTGGGCAACAACCAGCAGATGCTGCGCATTGACCGGGAAGCAACGCACAGCCTGAGCCTGGCCGAAGAGCGGCGCTTTGTTGAGCATGTGCAGGCCATGTTGATCCGCTATCGGGCGAAGGCGCTGATTTTTCAAGACTATAACAAGGGCGTGCTGACGCCCTTTGTCATTCAGACGTTGTTGGAATATGCCCACAAACAGGGCATCTTCACCGCGGTGGACCCTAAAAAAGCCAACTTTTTTGCCTATCGGGGCGCCCACCTGTTCAAGCCCAACTTGAAAGAGGTGCGCGATAGCGTTCCGTTTGCCGTAGCGCCTACCATAGAGTCTCTGCGTTCGGCAGCCGCCTTTTTGCGCGAAAAGATGGGTTGTTCAAAAATTATGATCACGCTATCGGAAAAAGGTCTATTTTTGGACGACGAAAAGAGCGCTCAGCTTTATCCGACCTTGCCGCGAAAAGTCGCGGACGTCAGCGGCGCTGGCGATACGGTCATCAGTATCGCCACGCTGGCCCTAACGGCAGGGTTAGAGAGCCGCCTTGTGGCAGCCCTGTCGAACTTAGCCGGCGGGCAAGTGTGTGAGTTTCCTGGCGTCGTACCTGTACAGGCGGCCTTGTTGGAGCATGAGCTGGCGCATTGGCTTGAGCAAAACGGCTGATGAACGATGACGAGACTGCTTCTTATTTGTGCGCTTTCGATGGCTGTACATGCGGCCCAGGCTCAGGCGCGGCTGGCCCCTGACACGCTGCTCGTGCAGCGCTTTGAAGTGGACCCGACGGACACCATGCTGCCTTTCCCCTTTGGCGATGACCTGCAATGGGTCAACTGGGATGCCGATCGGATACCGCCTCTGTGTGACGGCGGTCGGGTACTGGGTAGCTGGTACTGGGATAGCGACCTGGGCGATACCACCGGTATGAACAGCGCTTTTACCAGCTGTTCCTATTTAGCCAACAAAAATTTGCCCAACGAAAACTGGCTCATCACGCCGCCCATTTTTATCACCGATACGCAGGCGATACTGACGTGGCGCTCGCTATCCTTGGAAGGACCAGGGTACCACGACGGCTACAAGGTACTGGTCTCCACCACGAGTAACGCACCTTACGAAAGGGCTTTCACGGATACGCTCTTCGTGGCTGCCGAAATGCTCGGAGATCCGCTTTTCTTCTCGCTCGATCCAAAAGACTTCACCTTCTCGCTGGGGTATGTGCATGCCAACTGGTACCGCGACAGTGCGTATTTCTTTTTGCCCACGGATAGCTTTCCTTTCAATCGCGGCCGGATGGAGCCGCACTCTGTCAGCCTATCGGCTTACATCGGCAAAAAAATTTACATCGCCTTCCTTCACGACTCGCAGAACGACAACACACTGCAAATAGACGACATTGTGGTTGTGCAGGGAGTGGTTGTCAGCACCTTAGAGCCGTTGCTGAATGCCGTTGTGCTGCGAGTACAGCCCAACCCGGTACGGGATGTTGCACGGCTTATTTTCCCGGAAATCTTGCGCCCCGAGCGTCTACAGATCACCGATCTCGTCGGGCGCGTGGTAGCGGTGCAAATGCTCCACGGCCAGCCCACCGATAGTATATTTGCAGACCTGGGTGCGTTGCCATCAGGTGTATATGTGGCCACACTTTGGGCAGACTGCCCGGTGCAGAGCGCTCGTTTTATCAAGTATTAGCATAGAGAGATTTCTGCCCGTTCCAACCGGTAAATCAGGCGGTTACAGGACGTTCAATTCATCTGCCACCGCAGAACAAGGCAGTCCAGGTAAACGGCATTTTGCCTTGCCTGGGCGAGGGCGGGTGACGAAGCATACGCACGAGCGAGATGCCTCATTTCAACGAAGCCACCCGTACGCTTCCTGAATTTCCGTTTTTGGCCGTATAGAGCGCATAAATACGCATAGAGGAATGCTGCTATTCCCGCACATGAAATTTCGGCCCGCAGCCTACCTTCGCCCGCACACTTGTTTCAATTGAATTCTTCGACGATGAAAAGGACGAACATTTGGGTATGGCTCTGGCTGTTGCCTGCACTACTTCAGGCCCAGGGAGGCATGTGGCTGCCGTTGTATTTGGAAAAGCAGAACGAAAAAGAAATGCGCGCCCTGGGCCTGAAATTGAAAGCCGATGACCTGTATGCGCCCAATCGGCCCAGCATTAAGGATGCTATTTGCCAGTATAGCGGCGGCTGCACGGCAGAGATCATCTCGCCGCAGGGGCTGTTGCTGACCAATCACCACTGCGCATTTAGCGCTATTCAACGCCAATCATCGCTAGAGCGCAACTATGTCGAGAATGGCTTTTGGGCTATGTCTCGCGAGGAGGAGCTGCCTTGTCCGGGTGAAACGGCCACTTTTGTCGTGCGCATGGAAGATGTTACGGCTTTAGCACTTCAGAACGTCACCGAAGGCATGAGCGAGCGCGACCGGCAGGCGCAAATTGATAAAAACATCGCCCAAATTCGGGCGAATGCGCGGCGTGAGAAGTGGCAGGAGGCTTTTGTGCGGCCTTTTTATTACGGCAATCAATATTTTCTTTTTATTACCGAAACCTACACCGATCTGCGCTTGGTTGGTGCGCCTCCCAGCAGCATTGGCAAGTTTGGCGCCGACACCGACAACTGGGTCTGGCCTCGCCATACAGGCGACTTTGCGCTCTTCCGCGTCTATGCCGATAAGGACAATCGCCCGGCGCCATATTCGCCTGATAACCAGCCGTTGCGGCCCAAACACTTCCTGCCTATCTCGCTCAGCGGTGCGGAAGAGGGCGCTTTCACGATGGTATACGGCTTTCCGGGCCGCACCGACGAGTATCTGCCCGCCGCAGCGCTCCAACAAATTGCTGAAGTAACCAATCCCACGCGCGTGGACATTCGCGACCGGGCGCTCAAGGTGCTCGACCGCTTCATGCGCAACGACCCGGCCATCAAAATTGCCTATATTGCCCGATATGCCAACATTGCCAACGCTTGGAAAAAATGGCTTGGCGAAATGCAAGGGCTGCGCACGTACAAAGCCGTGGAGAAAAAACAGGCCTACGAAGCTGAATTCCTGCGCCGCATCGGTGAAAACCCCACCTGGGCGATGCGCTACCGCCACTTGTTGCCCCGCCTTCAGGAGACTTACCGCGAAATAGAACCATACGCCGATGCGCGCGACAACTATTTAGAAACCTTCCTGCGCAACATCCAGGTTACTGCCGCTGTCGCCTCGGTGGGCAGCTGGTTGGGCGAGTACGAAAAAGGGCAGGTAGGCACCTTCTCTGCCCGCAGGACAGAGGTCATGGAGCGCGTGCGTGCCGGCTTTACTGGGTACTATCCCGAGGTGGATCGCGCCGTTTTTGCTGCGCTGACGGAACGCTACGCCCAGACCATGCGCCCTGAATGGGGCGGCGCCTTTGTGCGCCGGGCCGCCGACGAGCGCGGTGGCTTTGAAGCCCTGGCTCAATACCTGTTTGCCGCCAGTGCCTTTACAGACTCTACGCGATGGAAGGCGCTGATGAGCATCCCCACCGCCGACAGCATTGCCCGCCGGCTACAACAAGACCCCCTTATGACCTTCTGGCGCGGCGTTTCTACGCCCTATAACGAGGAAATCGGCCCTAAATGGCAAGAGTTACAGGGCACTCTCAACCTTTTGCAGCGCCAATACATGGCCGCCCAGTTAGAGGTGTTTAAAGAAAAACGCTTCTTTCCCGACGCCAACGGCACGCTGCGCCTCACCTACGGACAGGTACGCGGATATAGCCCGCGCGATGCCGTGCGCTACGAATTTCGCACCCATTTAGACGGTGTAATGGAAAAATATGTGCCTGGCGACTACGAGTTCGATGTCCCGAAACGACTCATAGACCTGTGGAAAGCCAGAGACTTTGGTCCTTACGCTACCAAAGATGGCCGAATGCCCGTCGCATTCATTGCCACCAACCACACTACCGGCGGTAACTCCGGCAGCCCAGCCTTGGATGCCTACGGAAACCTCGTCGGCCTTAATTTTGACCGCGTCTGGGAAGGCACCATGAGCGACCTCTACTACGACCCGGCTATCTGCCGAAACATCATGGTGGATGCCCGGTACATTCTCTTTATCATAGACAAATATGCCGGCGCTGGTTATTTGCTCCAAGAGATGAAATTAGTGCGGCCTAAGTAGAGGAATGACAGCCTCTTATTGATGGCACGTATGTCATGGGTGAGTTACTATGAATTTTTTGGTAACATATTCATGATTACTTGTCTCCAACTTCAGTACATACCATCCGGGCGAGAAACCTTGAATCGAAATTTCTTTGGGCAACACAATGGATGGGCTGTATAAAAGCTGTCGCCCATATGAGTCGAAAATTTGTATAGATTTGAACTCGGTAGTGTATTTTGAGTCAATATAGATACTGTTTGTTGCAGGATTAGGATAAACATTGGCAACGTCTTCGATGTGATTATCGGAGAGCCCTATTGAATTTTCATAAATAATTTTTATCAGTAACGCCCTATCGGCAAGACTAAGGTTAATTACCTTAGACTCTGAAAGTGAGTCTGTGGCCAGGCCTGAGTTTACTGGATCGTACAGATACGCTTTCTTAAAATTATTGCCAAAAACAATGGAAAAATTAATAGGGAGCACCGGTATCACGGTATTGTTGATATCGTAGCACGCGCTATTGGCATCTTTTCTCCAAATTGCCAGAATAATCTGGTTGTCCTTCTGCTGATAGGCCTTCAGGTTAAAAATGCCCGGGCTGATGTAGTTGATTGTAAAAGCAATTTTGTCTATTCGGTTTTGAATTTTAGAGGTATCGGATAGTATTTTGGATATGTTTTTAAGTGTATTGAACACCGGTTTAGCGGAATAATTCGATTTAATTAGTGCATATCTATCATCCTTCGGATCGTATCCATTTTCGAGAAGCTTATAGAAGAGCACTTTTTCGATACCGTTGTTCAAAAATTCAAGGTGCAAGAAGGACATGTACTTTGCTGCGGCGCTTTCATCAATATCTGAAAAGGTTGTATCATAAGGTGGGCGTTGCGATTGGTATCCGGTCTCGGTAACATATTTAGGATAGTTGTTGCCATAGTTGGAATTGCTACCGTAAAATGTCTTAAGATAAAGAGGCACGTAGAAGATCGGATGATATTTGAGCTTATCCCATGAGTAGCTGGATTGGATTACGTTTGGATAAGGATGCAAGTTGCCCGCCTCGAAGTAGTTCTGTATAGGACCTTGGGCAGTCAGGCTATTTATGGCGCCTTCATAAAATTTCCAGATTGAGGGAGCCAGTACTTTGATATGTTTATAATTATTGTTAGCGGTTATTTTATTAAACATCCCCACCTGAGTTCTATACGTTATCTCGTCCCATTTTTGTTTATAGAAATTCTGAACGTGAGAAGCAGTATCGCTGCCCGATGGAATAAAGTGCTCTGGCTCGTTAAGGCCTTCAATGGCGTAGATGTAATCCAGCTTGAAGGATTGATTTGTAGAGGGATTTTTATAGTAATAGACCTGATCAATATAAGAAGCACTGTCCATTTTGATAGTATCCACGTAGCATCCTGGAGAGTCTAAAGGATTCCAGGGTGCTACTGCATAATGATTGACAACCCAGAATGCTTTTATGCCCAGATGATTATACAGTTCATTTAATCGGCTTACAGATAAGATGGAGTCCTACATGTGAGAGGGCAATCCACACATTAGACTTATGGGTATGGCTGCCCTAACGTATTTAAAGCCACCCTCTTTCAGGAAGAGTTTGAGCTTTTGAAAATATAGTGAGTCATCAGGTGCTTTTATAAAATTTCCAGCGTGCAGGTCCGGCGACTCGTATTTTATAGGCGAGATATTCACGCCAATCCTGTTAAAATAGTTAAAGACGGGTTCAACCGGAATAATTGTCTGTGCGTATGCCGAAACAATGTTCAAAGCAATCAGAACGAGTAAAAGTAATTTTTTCATACATGTTGGGAGCATGACGAGGAAAGTAGGACTTCGGTATAAGGGATGCAGCCATCGAAGATAAGGCTGCCATTAGGCATCTCCCAAATGTACGACGCGCGTGGGTTCGAGCATTTCGTTGCGAATGGCCACCTGGCGCAGGGTGTTTTGGGCGACTTCTAAGAAGGCTTTGGCCACCGGGTTGTCTTTGTCCAGCACGGCAGGCTTGCCGGTATCGCCGCCTTCGCGGATGCTTTGCACCAATGGTATTTGCCCGAGCAGCACAGAGCGACTGGCAAGGGCCAGCTTTTTGCCGCCTCCCTGGCCAAAGATGTAGTACTTGTTTTCGGGCAATTCGGCTGGGGTGAACCAGGCCATATTTTCGACTACGCCCAGGATGGGCACGTTGATTTGCGGGAGCAAAAACATGTTCATGGCCTTGATAGCGTCGGCCACGGCCACTTCTTGAGGAGTAGTTACGATAACGGTGCCGGTTACGGGGGCGGTTTGCACCAACGTGAGCTGTACGTCGCCTGTGCCGGGCGGCAGGTCTACGATGAGGAAGTCTAATTCGTTCCAGAGGACATCGTTAAAGAACTGCTTGACGATGGCGGCCAGTCTTGGCCCGCGCAAGACGACGGCCTGTTCCGGCTCGACGATGTTGCCGATGCTGATGGTGGGCATGCCGTATGCTAAGAGAGGCACCATTTTCATCTGCCCGTGGAGTTCCTGCACTTTTGGGCGTTGGCCTACGAGGCCCAGCATGGTCGGTATGCTTGGGCCGTACAGGTCGGCATCCATCAGCCCGACGCGAGCGCCCAGCTGTTGCAGTCCTAAGGCAAGGTTGACGGCTACTGTGCTTTTCCCCACGCCGCCTTTGCCCGAGGCTACGGCGATGATGTTCTTGATTTGTGGCGCAGGGCTGTGGGTTTGCTGGCTGGCCGGCGTTCGTGCGACGAAGTGCACGTTTACATCGGCCTGCGGATAGATCTCGGCGACCGCTCCTATGCAGGCGAAGTTGATTTCGGCCTTTCCGGGCATTTGGAGCGAAGGCACCGCCAGTGTGCAGTTGACGCGATGCCCATCTATGCTGACCTCTTGCAGCATGCCGGAAGCTACGATATCCTGACCCGTGCGTGGGTCGCGCACCTGTCGGAGGGCCTCGATGATTTTTTCTTTTTCCATACTGTGCACGAATGCTGGTAGGCGCGAAAGCCGTTTGAAATGCCAGAACGGCAGACAAAGGTAATGTGTTCACCTGGGCCTCATCCGAAAAACGGCAGTGCGCACTCGTAGGGTAGGGTGTCCGTCCGGAGTGGACTCCTCGAGCAACAGGGCCTGGGCCTCGGGTTGGGCAAACACAGCGGGGATATCGCGGATTTGGGCGCAGGGTACTCCGCAGGCGCGCAGCGTTTCGAGCCAGTTGCTCAGATTTTTTTGGGAAAAAATGGCCTGTAAGGCCTCGTTAAGCTCCCGTCGGTGCCGGACGCGCGCGGCATTGGTCTGAAAGATGGGATTTTCCAATAAATGCTGGGCGGACAGACCGCGGCAGAGGCATTCAAATTGGCGTTCGGTGCCGACAGCGAGCAGTAGCTGCTGTCCATCGGCGCAGGTATACAGGTCGCCATAAGGTGCTATGTTGGGGTGCTGTGCGCCCATGCGCTGCGGCGCATGCCCTGCCATCAGCCAGTTGGTTGCCTGATTAGCCAGGGAGGCTACGGCGCTTTCCCACAGAGAAACCGACACCTCGCAGCCCTGGCCGGTTCGTTCGCGTTGCCACAGGGCTACCAGGATGGCTTCTTTCAGTTGGTGGGCGGCCAGCAAGTCTATGAGCGCCACCGGCATTTTGACCGGGGGCCGGTCGGGTTCGCCTGTCATGTATAGGAAGCCTGCCTCTGCCTGCAGCACTACATCGAAGGCTGGACGCTCATCTTCCGGGTCAGCCCAGCCCGAAATCTGAGCGTAAATCAACCGCGGATTTCTCGCCTGCAGGGTAGCTGCGTCTAAGCCCAACCGCTGTGCCGACGAAGGTTTGAAATTGGCAATGACCACATCGGCGGCGTCAACGTGTTGCAGCGCCGTCGCCCGGTCGGCTGGGTCGCGCAGGTCGAGAAAAAGATGTTGCTTCCCCCAATTTACGCAACAGAAATACGCCGAGATAGGAGAAGCCGGGTCTTCGCAGGGCAACTTCCAGCTCCGCGTAATGTCGCCCCCAGTGGTCTTGTTTTCAATTTTGACCACCTCGGCGCCCAGCTCGGCAAAGAACATGCCTACAGCAGGGCCAGCCAGCACAGAGGCAAACTCCACCACTTTCAGTCCGGAAAAAAGCGCGTCTCTCATGTGGCAAAGGTGAGGTGTAACGACAATTTCTTTCTTTGGCTTTCTTACCTTTGCCTGAGTAAGTTGTCTTCGCACCTTAATGGTTGCAAAAAATCCATGCTTTAGCGAATGCGAATACCAACGACCGACCAGATGCGCGCTTGGGATGCCTACACCATCGAGCGCGAACCGATTGCCTCTGTTGACCTGATGGAGCGCGCTGCTGGCGTATTTGTCGAGTGGTTCGCAGGTCAGTATCCCGACCTTCGGCGTCCAGTGCACATTTTTGCCGGCACGGGCAACAACGGCGGCGACGGTGTGGCTGCGGCGCGCATGCTGCATCAACGCGGCTACGAAGTGGAGCTGACCCTGTGCGATTTTTCCGGCCGCCCCAGTGCCGATTTTTCGGAGCAACTTCGGCGATTGCCTATTCACGGAGCGCTGACGACGCGCAGGATGAGTTTGCCGGCAGAGATGCCGGCAGTGAGCGCCGCTGCTGTGGTGGTGGATGCGCTTTTTGGCACTGGCCTGACGCGCCCTTTAGAGGGCCACTGGGCCGCCATAGTAGAGCAAATCAACCGCCTGCCGAATGAGGTAGTGGCGATTGACCTGCCCAGCGGGCTATTTGCCGACCAACCCACGACGGGGCCGTGCGTGCAGGCTGATAAAACTTTTTGTTTTGAAACTCCGCGCAAAGCGTTCTTCTTTCCCGAAAATGCCGATAGGGTAGGAGAGTGGTCGTTTGGCAGTATTGGGCTGCACCCTGGTTTCTGGGAAGGGCGGGAGGCGGCCGATAACTACCTGACTGCTCGAGATGTAGCTCGCATCGTGAAGCCGCGAGCGCGTTTTTCGCACAAGGGTACGTATGGTCATGCACTGCTGATCTGTGGTCGGCGGGGCAGCATGGGCGCAGCTCTGTTGGCTGCACGGGCCTGTTTGCGGTCAGGTGTAGGGCTGCTGACGACGCATGTGCCCGCCAGCGGCTATGAGATCTTGCAGATAGGCGCTCCTGAAGCCATGTGCGACGTCGGTTTGGACAGCGATCACTGGGTGGCTCCGCCTGATCTGGAGCCCTACTCGGCCATCGGAGTAGGTTGTGGCATCGGCCAGGCGGCCTCTACGGCGCAGGCCCTCAAGCGTTTGCTGCAAAAGGCCCGCGTGCCGATGGTACTTGACGCCGACGCGCTCAACATCCTGGCCCAGCGTAAAGAGTGGCTTCAATACCTGCCGCCGGCTTCTATCCTGACGCCGCACCCTAAAGAATTTGAACGGCTCTTCGGCCCAGCGCCTAACAGCTTCGAGCGCAATGCCTTACAGCGCACTAAAGCACAGGAATTGGGCGTCTATCTCATTCTGAAAGGCGCACACACTTGCATTGCCAGCCCCGACGGCGTGTGCTGGTTCAACAGCACCGGCAACCCCGGCATGGCCACCGGTGGCAGTGGCGACGTGCTGACAGGCATTCTGACCGGACTGCTAGCCCAGGGCTATTCGCCCTTCGAAGCCAGCCTATTGGGCGTCTATCTGCACGGCTTAGCCGGCGATATCGCCGCTGCCCACCGCAGTCAACCTGGTCTCATCGCCGGCGACCTGGCAGACTTTCTCCCTCAGGCCTGGAAAACTATTGCTGATGCCGAATGATGCAAAATATCATTTTTCGTTTTTTTTCATTTTTAACTTTTAACTTTTCACTTTTCATTTTTCATTTTTGTGATGTGATGTCTGTCAGGATGTTCGATGTGGTATGGAGGGAGTTTCATCCGTTCCACCCGATAAATCGGGCGGTTACAGGATGTCTGATGTGTCCGCCACGACAGCGGGACACTCTCTCGAGGAAGCAGCGTTTTACCTCGCTCCCATAAGGTCAACTTTTCATTTTTCATTTTTGTGATGTGATGTCTGTCAGGATGTTCGATGTGGTATGGAGGGAGTTTCATCCGTTCCACCCGATAAATCGGGCGGTTACAGGATGTTTGATGTGTCCGCCACGACAGCGGGACACCCTCTGGAAGAAGCAGCGTTTTGCCTCGCTCCCATAAGGTCAACTTTTCACTTTCCACTTTTCATTTTTCACTTTCCATTTTTCACTTTCCATTTTCCAATGCTCATTCACTACTGCGAGCACTTCGACGGCGAAGTTTTTTCTCCTTCCTCGACGCTTACGGAAGGCGTGCTCTATGCCGGTGACGCCCGTTTCCTGAGCTGGATAGAGGCCCAATTGGGCCTACAAGTAGAGCAGCAGAATACAGACTATCTGCGGATTGAGTTGTATCGGCAGGCGCTGCTGGAGAGGATGGCTTCTACCGAGGGGAAGAGCGCGCCTTTCTATGCCGCATCGTTCGAGGCCGACCCGTGGGCTGTGGCCCAGACGCTGCTTGCCTGGCGCGACGAGTTGCTCCTAAGCGGATGGGACTTTACAGCCGAGACGGATTGCCCGCCTCGGCTGGCCGACTTAGCGCGCGTGGAGGCGCTTTTTAGTGCCAAATTGCGGGCCTTCGCCTGCGACGGGCGAGTGTTAGGCGTGGCCGATCGGTGGGCGCGTGCGCTGAGGTGGCTGCAGATGCGTCCGGTGGCTTTAGAGCGACTCATTCTGCATGAGCCAGAAGCGTTGTGGCTCCCGCATATAAAGCGCTTGACGGCCCTCTTACGTCGTTGGGGCGTGGCAATAGACACGTCTTTGATTGATGCCCCAAGTGCTGCCGCAGGCACTGACCTGGCGCACTGGCAGGCGCATTTGTGCGGGCTTTCTACGGCTTCGAGGCCGGCGGCTGCCGATGGCTCGGTGCGCCTTTTGCGTTTGCGCCGCGACAGCGATGCGGCGCTCTTTTTGGCGGGTTGGCTGGCTCGAGCGGCTGATTTCCGACCTCTGTTGGTGCTGTCTAATGAGGGCAATCTGTTGGAACAGGCGCTGCTTCAACACAGGCTGCCGGCATTGGGCGTACCCTCCGCCTCGTTGGCGCGCCCTTCGCTTCAGACGCTTAAGCTGGCCGCTGTTTTCTTGTGGGAGCCTGTTGATGTGTTTAAGATCATGGAGTTCCTGACGCTGCCGCTCAAGCCCTTCGACGACGGCTTAGCCTTAGAAATTGCGCGCGTGTTGGCCGATAAGCCTGGCTTGTTTAGCGATACCTGGTTTGCGGCAGTAAACGAGTATTTGGATAGGCCCACTACTTCGCCGGTGGCGCGCCAGCAATACGAATTTTGGTTTTTTCGGAAACGCTATCCTGCCGACGGCACGGCACCCACCGCCGAGGCCGCCGAACTTTACGACTACCTGTACCATTGGGCGGTAGAGCGTTCCGCTTCGGTTCAGCAATCCAGCCTGTTGGTATTGGCCGAGCAGGCACGCCGCGTACGCGACGTATTGCAGTTGTTGCCCGATGCGCGCATTTCGCGGTTGGCGTTGGAGCGCATTGTGCGCACCATTCACGAGCCAGCGCCTATAGCCCTTCAGACGACTCAGGTAGGTGCTCTGCCGTTCGTGCAACACCCTGGCGCGGTGGCAGCGCCGGTAGAGGCTGTCTGCTGGTGGAATTGCGCCAATGACCTGCTCGTCTCGCATCCCGACCGCTGGCGCACGGACGAGCGCCAATGGCTGACCCGGCGCCAAGTCACATTGCCTGACGTAGACCTGAAAATCCAACGACATCTTTTTTTCTTGCGTCAGCCCATCCTGCAGAGTACCCGCCAGGTTGTTCTTCTCGCACCCGAGCAAATCGCTGGCCAGGAGGCTCAAAACTCTCTGCTAATCAACAACTTAGAGAGTGTTTTCGACCGGTATGAGGCGCTATTCGTCCAGATAGAAGCCGAAGTTGAGGAGGGTAGGGTAGAGGCATGGCCCAAGCGCGTGGCCCTGACGCCGAAAGCACTGCCGCAGCCAGGCGCCCACCTGAAAATCCCGCAGCCCGAGCGTCTGGGAGACCCTGTGTGCCAGACGCCCACCGAACTGGAGCAGCTGCTGTATTTCCCGCACCGTTGGTTCTTTCGGCACAAAACGCGCTTCTATCCCAGCAGCCTGCTCAGCATTGCACGCGATCAGCTACTTTTGGGCAAATTGGCTCACCGTTTTTTTGAATTTTTATTGCGAGAGCCCGACTGTCTGACGTGGGAAAAACGGGACGTCTTTCAGTGGGTGCTCCAAAGGGCACCCGGTTTGCTGGCCAAAGAAGGCGCCACGCTGCTCCTGTATGGGCGCGAGCCTGACCGTCAATACCTGATTGCGCGCGTCCAGACGGCCGCCTGGAGCCTCATAGAAACTCTGCGCGCCGACGGCTGGAGCATTTACGGCACGGAGGTCGCGTTAGAGGGCCTCTTTTGCAACTGCCAGTTGCGCGGACGCGCTGATTTGGTGCTTCAACGCACAGAGAACGAATGGGCCATCGTGGACTTGAAGTGGAGTGGACTGAACAGGCGCCGGGACCAAATCCGAAACGGCGAAGACCTGCAATTGACCCTGTACAGCCACCTCCTGCCGCCCGCTGAAATCTGGGCGCATACGGCGTATTTCATCATCGAGGAGGCGCGCATGATTGCGCGCAACCGAAAGGCGTTTCGGTATGCCGCCGTGCCTCCAGACGGCGAGTTTGACCACGTCGAGGCCTGTCCGCGCATTCTCCAGCGTATGCAAGAAACTTACTATTGGCGCAAAGAGCAATTTTCGCAAGGCTTAGTGGAGCTGCGTTACGAGGAGAACGCCAGCATACTCGATGAATACTACGGTGCGAATGCTTTAGATGTGCTGGAAATGAAGAAAGACAAGTATCGCGACGAATACTATACGCTGGTATGGGGCGGCGATTGACGCCTCAGAGGGCTGTATACGCCCTGATCAGCGGAGGAATAGGAATGCCGCTATTGGATGCGCCTGGCCGGCAGGGGCCAGCCAGGAAGCAAAGGTACTCAAGGGCACTATCTTCTCTGGCGCGTGCTCATGATGGCAACCAGCTGGTCAATATCCACGTGTTCCCTTATAAGTTCCGTGGCGCGTTTCACCTTCCAGGGCGTACGCGTATTGATTTTGACCTCCAAAGCGTTTATGCGTAAGGCAGCGCCGTAGGTATCTAAATCGGACTCTATCACCGGGATATGCTGCTGCAGGATAAAGTCTCGGCACAGCGGATCTTCATGTACAGGTGGATGGCCGTCGTCAGCGCCAGTTATCAAAATGCCTGCGATGTCCGGATGCGGAACCCCTTGCATTTGCGCTATGTACGTCATCTTGCGCAGCACCTCGGGCAAGCGGAGGGAATTGGAAACGATAAGGATGTTTCGATGTTCTCGCAAGTTGTAGCTTTCCACTAAGGAGCCGGATACTATCGCAGCAATTCGATTTTCCATCTTCTCCGGGTGAAATACGACGCGCCCATGGACGGCCTTGCGGATTTGCTCGAAAAGTGGAAACATCATGCTTTCGTCGTAGGGAATAACGCCCAGCAACGGGATGCCCCAAGCATTGAGCACCTTGCCCAGATAATGCCGAACTTTTTCTATTTTGTCGGGCAGCACTTTGTTGACAATGACGCCCTCCACAGGAATGCCTTCCTGTCCGAAAAGCGCCAGCGCCAGCGTCATTTCATCAACGGTGCGGCCAATGCCGCCGCGAACAATAAGGATGACCCGAGCATCCAGCAAGCGCGCTACTACGGCATTGGAAAGCCCGACGATGCTGCCTACGCCTGGGTGCCCTGTGCCCTCGAAAACAACCCAATCGAACGCAGCCGTATTAAAATGCTGACCTGCTCTGAGAAGTTGCTGCCGAAACTGAAAATCTCCCGGAGCATCCCAAAACGCCTGAGTAGCGCCGTCGCCCAGAATAACTGGGCTGTGCACGGCAGGCTCTATGGAAAAATTCAACGCCTCGGCAAAGAGCAGCGCATCCTTGTCGGCCTTAAGCCCGTCTTCTAAGCGGATGTACTCTTGACCTACGGGCTTGCAGTAGCCCACGCTGTAGCCGCGTTCCCGCAATGCAGAGGTGATGCCCAGGGTGGAGGTGGTTTTGCCTACATGTTGGTTGGTGGCAGCGACGTAGAGGCGGTGTTGTGTCGGCATTTCATCAAACTTTTGACAATAATTCGCTATAGGTAGGGTGGGGGAGGGGGTAGGCTTTCAGCGCCTCCCAGGTAACTCCCGTGTGTATGGCTACCTGTATAAGTCCCAGAATATCAATAGCGTGTGGCCCAAAGGCCGCCGCGCCCGAGATTTGCCCGGAACGTTTATCTACCTTAATTTTAATCAGACCGTGCACTTCTTCTTCGATTTGTGCCTTGAGCAGTTCGCTAAACGATTTGTAAACTAAGTAGGCCTCTTCAGAGGGTGTCGTGTCGCCTATTTGCCCGATGGGTAAATGCGTGTAAACCGCTTCTACTAACGGTTTTAGCCTTAGGGTTGTGTTGCTGCCCTGCACCATATGCTGTATGGCTACGCGCGCCTGCATTTGTGCCTGGTTGACCGTCATAGGAGCGCCCGTGGCGTCGCCAATGGCGTAGAGATTAGGTAGGCTGCTTTGGCAAAATTCGTTAATTTGTATGGCGCCGCTCGATGTCAGTATCAGCTGTTCGGGAGCGCCCTTCCAGAAGGTAGTGTCGGCCTTTCGGCCAGCAGCAATAAAGCCGTGAGAACCGCGGTAGCGCACACCATCGGGCGTTTGGGCCACTACCTCTTCTCCCTCTATCTTTAGAGAGGCCACAGGAGCATTCGTAACAATCTCAACACCAAGACTTTCCATTAACCATCTTTCAAATGCCTGCACCACCTCGGCGTCTATACGAGGCAACAAGCGATCGCCTTTTTGCAATAAAACCACGCTTGAGCCAGCCGCTGCAAAGGCCGAGGCGTATTCGACCCCCGTAACGCCGCCGCCCACCATGAGCAGCCGAGTGGGGAGGGCCTCCATTGCGCCTGCCAAACGCGGGGCGATGATGCGCGGCGGAGCAGGCTTGACGTCCGGCGTGAATACCGGCTCCGAACCGGTGGCGGCTATCACATATCGGGCTTTTAGCTGAATATCTCCCGCTTCTGGGCTGGAAATTCGCACCTCTGCAGGGGATGCGATCTCGCCTTTGCCCGCGTATACCGCAACGCCGGCAGCATCTAATTGCATCCGCGCATCTTGGGCAATTCGCTGACTCTGCGCCTTGATTTTCTCGCGCACGCGCGCCAGCGAAAAGGCCTCTTGCCCAATCACCCATGCCTTATGCGTCTCTTCCAACCAGACTTTCGAGGGCACTAAACTCCCCCACGCCGAACGACCGCCCAAAGGCATGTCGGTTACAAGGGCCGGGTGCAGCCCCGCGCGAGCCGCTAACAGGGCTGCCTCCACGCCCGCCGGGCCACCGCCAAGAATAACTACATCGTACTGCAACTGCATATAGGATAAATTTTATACAAAGCAAATGGGGGCGAAAACTTGCCGGTCTTCGCCCCCAAATACTTCAGTGCAAGGACTACTTCAGCTCGCATTTAGCCAGGTAAAAGTCCACCATTTCGTAGTCGCTCTTCAGGCGCTCATTGAGCTCGTCGAGCGTCTTAGGCGGCGGCACGATGGCTTTTTCGCCGGGTTTCCAGTTGAGCGGCATCGCACATTTGTACTGGTCGGCTGTTTGCAGCGCAATCAGCGCGCGCTTGATTTCCTCCATGTTGCGGCCTACGTTCAGCGGGTAGTACATGATGAGGCGAATGGTGAAATTGGGATCAATGAAGAACACCGCACGCACCGCGGCCGTCTCACTTTCGCCGGGCTGCAACATGCCGTATAGCTTCGCCACCGACATATCCAGGTCGGCCACAATGGGGAAGTCAAAGAACACGCCCGTCTTTTCACGCACGTTCTGCACCCACGCCACATGGGAGTGGATGCTGTCAATGCTCAGGCCCATCAACTTTGTATTGCGCTCCTCAAAAAACTTCTTCTCCAGCGCAAAACCACTCATTTCGGTGGTGCAAACGGGCGTAAAATCGGCTGGGTGCGAAAAGAAAATCACCCAATGGCCCTGCGCATAATCTGAAAAGCGCAACTTGCCCAGCGTAGTCATAGCCTCAAAATCGGGAGCAGGATCGCCAATGCGCGGCATCACCGTCGGCATCTTACCATTATTTGCATTTTCCATAATTAACTCCTCTTTTATTTTGTAGAAAAATGTATCGCAAAGGTCTTACAGACTCTTTGCCATTGGTTAGACCATTTCCTGGCTTGTACGGTACTTTTTCACTTCCTTTGTCGGTAGATTTTCCATGTTTTTTTGAAAAATAATTTATATTATGTTAAATAAAACCATCCGGAAAGCATCCGGTGAGGAGGTGCTCTTCGAGCCATCAAAGTTGCGCGTATCGCTGCAACGCGCTGGTGCTACGGCCGACGAGGCAGATGCTGTGGTGCAGGAAATCCTAAAGGATTGGCGCTCGATGACAACCACTAAGCAGGTTTATCGGCGTGCGCATCAGCTGCTGCGGCGCTACAACCGGACGGCGGCTTCGCGCTATTCACTCAAGCAGGCGCTCTTTGCCCTGGGGCCTTCCGGCTATCCCTTCGAGGCGTTCATTGCGCGCCTGCTGGAGGCCGATGGTTTTACCGTGGAAAAAGGCACAGTTAGAAATGGCCGTTGTATTAGCCATGAAGTAGATATTATTGCTGACAACAAAAACAAAATTATATTTGGAGAATGCAAGTTTAGAAACAACCAGAGGCTCATAAATGATCTCAAAGTAGCCTTATACGTTCAGGCGCGGTATGAAGATTTGTTGGAGGGCGATTTTAAGGCATTATTTTTGGAAGGTCGCTCTATGTGCTGTTTTATATTTACCAATACTCGTTTTACTGAAGATGCCTTGCGCTATGGCGCCTGTGTTGGAATGACCTTAGTGGGTTGGGACTCGCCTAGCGGCTATGGTTTGCGAGAGTGGGTCAGCCGCACAGGCATTCATCCGTTGACCTGTCTGCATAGCCTTACTCGTCGCGAGAAGAGTGCTTTGGTGGAAGAGCATCGGTTGATACTCGCTCAAGATTTGTTGCGAAATCCTGCTGCATTGACGTCTATTGGCATTCAGGGAAGCCGCCAGAAAACCGTGCTGGCAGAGGCAGAGACGCTGAGCGGGTGAGGCTCTCCTACCCTACCTACTGTGGGTGCCCTGTTTGGGCACGGGTCATTTCTCTTACCTTTGCCAGAGATACATACCATTGCTCTGTGCTTATGCGAACACTGCTACCCACGCTGTTGCTGCTCTCTTCTCTATGTGCCCCGCTTTCGGCTCAATGCCCCATCACCGTGGATGCCGGGCCAGACGTATGGCTCTGTCAGGCGCCCGGCTCGGCCCAGCTGAACGGCGCCATTTACGGCCCTTACCTGAATTTTTCCTGGTCGCCCACAACGGGTATGCAGGGCGCCAACACCCTTAACCCCACGGTTACGGTGAACGGGCCGGCCACGTACGTGCTCACCGGAAGGGCTGTTAATTTGAATAACAACCTGATTACCAACGGTGATTTTGAAGGCGGCAACTTTGGCTTTACCAGCGACTACACGTATAGCCCGACCAACTTGGTGCCGGAAGGGACGTATGCGGTGCTGCCCAACCCGCAGACAGCGCACCCGGGCTTCGCGCCCTGCGGCGACCACACTTCCGGCAGCGGCAACATGATGGCCGTCAACGGCGCGGGCACGCCCAACCAGAACGTCTGGTGCCAGACGGTAACGATACAGCCCAACACGCAATACGTGTTCTCCGCCTGGGTAACTTCGCTGCACCCCTCCTCGCCGGCGCGGCTGCAGTTTTCCATCAATGGAAATACCATCGGTCCGATTTTCACTGCGCCTTCTACCACGTGTACCTGGCTGAACTTTTACACCACCTGGAACAGCGGCGCCAACACGTCGGCCACCATTTGTATTGTCAATCAAAACACTACGCTGGGTGGCAACGACTTTGCCATAGACGATATCGTCTTTTCGCCTGTATGCACCGTAACGGACACGGTTCGGGTGCATGTGGTGCAGCTGCAAGCCGTGGCGGCGCCGGCCATTTCGGTCATCCCGTGCGAGGGCAGCCCGATTACGCTTAACGGCACAGGGTCTTCCACCGGGCCAAACATCACGTACCGCTGGGAGACGGCCAACGGCAACATCGTTTCAGGTGAGACGACCTTGCAGCCGGTGGTCAATTCAGCCGGCTCATACACGTTGGTGGTTACGTTCAACAACGGCTTCGTCGAGTGCAGGCGTACAGCGACGGTCAACGTCATCCTCACCAACAACCCGCTGACGGTCTGGATAACGCCGCCGCCGCCGTTGGGCTGCGGAAACAATTCGGTGCAGCTGCGCGGCTTTACCAACCAGCCGGCCTTTGCCCGATACCAGTGGTCGGCTGGCCCGGGCGGGCAATTCACCACCAAGCCCGACAGCGCTGTGGTGTGGGTGAACCGGCCGGGCGTCTATACACTGACCGTTACGAACACGATGACGGGCTGCACGGCGACGGCGACGGCAACGGTAACGGCGGCCACGGAACCGCCTGTCGTAGAGGCCAATGCGAGCATTTCGGCGTTCTTTTGCACGTCTGATACGTTTCAATTGAGCGGAAATGGCTCCTCTACCGGGCCTAATTTCACCTATGCCTGGACAGCGCTCCAGGGCGGGCGCATCGTATCTGGCGCCGACTCCATTCGGGCGCGCGCCAATGCGCCAGGCATGTACATTTTGCAGGTAACCAACACGACCAACGGCTGCTCGATGCGCGACACAGTGGTGGTGCAAGACCGGCGCGCGCTGCCGGTGTTTTCCATAGACACTCCGGCGGTATACACCTGTGCTACCGACACCCTTCGGCTGCGCGGGCGCATAGACAGCGGCGCCGTGCGCGTCGTGTGGCGTGTGCTCGATGGGCCCCCCTTAGCCGGCGACACGACGCTGTTAGAAATCAGCGCGCTGGGACCTGGGCGCTACACCCTGACGGCCATAGACACAGTGAACGCCTGCGTCGCTACAGACACCGTCGTCGTTGTGGCCGACACGGCGGCGCCGGTTGCTGTGGTCGAGCCGCCGGCGTTGCTCACCTGTACGCAGCCGGAAGTAACGCTTTCGGGCAGCGGCTCTTCTGAAGGGCCTGCCTTTGCCTACCGGTGGACAGCCGCGCCGGGCGGCAATTTCACCAGTGCTGACACCCTGTTGACGGCGCGTGTCAATGCGCCGGGGACGTACTTCCTCCAGGTCATCAACACAGCAAACGGATGCACTGCCATCGCCTCCGTCGAGGTGAATGCCGACGCCGACGTCATCGTGGCGGTGGCCAATGCTCCCGACATCCTCACCTGCGCGCGAACGCAGGTAAGCCTCAACGCTAACGGTTCGTCGCCAACGCCCGGCCTGCAATATGCCTGGACAACCGCCAACGGGCTGCTGTTGAGTGGCGCAAACACGCCCGCTCCCGTCGTCGGCGCGCCCGGAACCTATGTCTTGCGCATCACCAACCCGGCCAACGGCTGTACAGCCTCCGATCAGGTCGTCGTCCAACAGGATACTGCCGCTCCGCCCATTCATATCGCCGCGCCCGACACGCTGACCTGCGTCACAACGGAAGTGGTGCTGTTTGGGCAAAACCCGGCCGCAGGCACTTTTCAATATCAATGGACAGCCTCCGCGGGCGGCCGTCTCCTCCATGGCGAGCAAACGCTGACGCCGGTGGCCAACGCAGCCGGCGTTTATACCCTCATAGCACGCAATGTGGACAACGGCTGCACGGCCGTGCGCACCGTCCTTGTCGCCATAGACACCGCAGCGCCTTTAGCGCATTTAGCGCCTGCGCTTAGCCTGACGTGCGCCTCGCCCGTACGCCTTTTGGACGGCAGCGCATCTTCTTCAGGGCCAGCGTTTTCCCACACCTGGACGGCCTCGAATGGCGGGCGTTTTATCGGAAATACCCATACGCTGACACCGTCGGTGGACGCCGCCGGGCTTTACACGCTGACGGTGCTCAATACCCAAAACGGCTGCTCGCAAAGCGCCTCAGTAACCGTTGGCATAGACACTATCCGCCCGCCTGCCGATGCCGGGCCAGATGGCGTGCTCACCTGTGCCCATCCTGTGTTTAGCCTGTCGGCCAATGCTGGCCAGGCAGGGCCGCACCAGTATCAATGGCAAACGGCAGACGGCGCTTTTGCCGGAAGCCCGAATGCCGCCGCAGTGGGCGCCGTTCAGGCCGGCACATATGTTTTGCGCGTAATAGACCCGCAAAACGGATGTATTTCCACCGATACCGTTCGCCTGACGGCCGACCAGGAGGCGCCCCAGCCGACGTTTTTTGTTAGCCATCCTAAAATTACATGCTTTTATCATCGAGTAGTCTTGCAGGTAACCAACCCGCAGCCGCACTGGCAAATGGCCTGGACGACCGTGGGCGGCAACTTTGTTACGCGCCCCGACAGCGAGGCGGTGTGGATCAATGGCGCGGGCGAATACCGCTTGCTCCTGACCAACACTCAAAACGGTTGCACGACTGAGCGCGCTTTCAACATCGGTGTGGATACCCTCCGGCCCAAGGTCAGCATTCAGCCGCACGGCTTTCTCAGCTGCACAGCGCCAGCGATTGTCCTGACGGCCGTCGTTCAGCCCGATAGCGGTTTTACGTTCTATTGGTGGCGAAACGACGTCAGCGGCACTCTGAACTGGACGACGCTGCAACCTACGGCCATCGAGCCGGCTAATTACTCGCTGCAGGTAACGCTGACGCGCAATGGCTGCACGGCTGTGGCCCACACTTCGCTGAACGCAAACTGGCAAAAGCCGTTCGTTACGGCCGGTAAGGACACCACGCTCAGCTGTCTGCACCAGCAAATTTCGCTGAGTGGCGCTGCTTTTGGTTTTTTGCCGCCGACAGTCGTATGGACGGCTGCCGCGGGCGGCAACATTGTTTCCGGCGCCAACACTTTCAAACCCGTGGTGAATGCGCCAGGGATATACACGATGACGGCCACCGACCCGTACAACGGCTGTTCAGACAGCAGCCAAGTCAGGGTGCTGGCCGATCAGAACGCTCCGACGGCTTCGATTGCCCTGCCCGACACCCTGACGTGCGCCCGGACGCAAATTGTTTTGCAGGGCAGCGGCAGTCCGTCCGGCGTGGTCAGCGCCGCCTGGGCAGCAGTGGCGGGCGGCAACATCGTTTCCGGGTCCAACAGCTTTGCGCCTGCGGTAAATGCGCCCGGCCGCTATGTGCTGACGGTTACCAACCCGCAAAACGGCTGCACGGCTACTGCCGAAAGGGCCGTCGTTCAGGACATCACTCCCCCAGCGCTGCAGACGCCTGCGCCGCCCTTGCTCACGTGCGCGGCGCCAAGCGCGCTCTTGCGGGCAGCACCCGACACGGCGGCCTATGCGTACGAGTGGCAGACGCTCAACGGCAACATCGTCTCGGGCCAGCAGAGCGCTCAGGCTGCAGTTGACCGGCCGGGGGCGTACACCATCGTGGTAACTGACCGACGCACCGGCTGCACCAGCGTGCGCACGGTGAGCGTGGCAGCCGACCAGCAGTCGCCGCAGATCGGTATTGCCGCGCCGCCCGTGTTGACGTGCAGCGCGCCGCAGGCCATCCTGCAAGCGACAGTGGCGGGCGTGCCAGCGGGCAGTGTGAACGCCCAATGGAATACTGCCAACGGCCTGATTGTTGCCGGCGCTCAAGGGCTGACGCCCACCGTAGCCGCGCCGGGGACTTACGCGCTGACCGTGCAAAACACCCTCAACGGCTGTACGGCGAGCCAGTCGGTGCAGGTCGCTCAGAACATAGCCGCGCCGACGGCCCGCATTAGCGCGCCAGCGGCTATCACGTGCGCGCAGCGGCAGGTAGCGCTCGATGCTTCGGCCTCGTCGGGACAGGGCGTGTTGTCGTTTACCTGGGCGGGCGGGCTGATCCTCAGCGGCCAGGGCACGCCAACGCCAACCTTGGGCCAGCCGGGCGCCTATGCCCTCACGCTGACGGATGCTGCCAACGGCTGCACAGCAGTGGCTTCGGTCATCGTGCCTGCCGATACAGTGGCGCCCGTGCCCCGCCTTGCCCCTACCCTACCCTTGACCTGCGACCGACTTTCGGTGGTCATAGACGCCGCCGCCTCGTCAGGCCAGACGCCGCTGCTGGCGCAATGGACAACGGCAAACGGCAACATCGCCTCCGGCGCTAACACGCTGACGCCCAATGTAAACGCGCCAGGTGTGTACGTCTTGCTGTTGACCAACGGCCCCAACGGCTGCACAGCCAGCGCCGCCACCACCGTTCAGGAAGACCGCACGCCTCCTGAGGCCAATGCCGGCCCTGACCAGACGCTCTACTGCCTGCAGCCTGAGGTGGCGCTGAGCGGCCAGAGCAGCACGCCCGGCCCGCTGACCTACCAGTGGACGGCCGTCCAGGGCGGGCCGCTCGCAGGCAACGCTGCCTCGGCCCAGACGACTACGCGCTCGCCCGGCACGTATCGGCTGACGGTTACTCGCCTCTCGAACGGCTGCACCGCTTCCGACGAAGCGCGCGTTGCAGCCATCGAGCCGCCTGTCTTTGTGCCGCGCATAGAACAGCCCAATTGCCACCGCAGCACGGGCAACATTGCTTTTACAGGACTGTCGGGCGGCCAACCGCCGCTGCGCTACTCCGTCAACGGCGGGCAGACGTTTGGCCCTTCGCCCCAATTCAGCGGCTTAGCGCCAGGCGCTTACACCTTAGTGGTCAGCGATGCGCTGGGCTGCACCGCTTCCGCTACGGCAGGCATTGACCCGCCGTTTTTCCCAAAAATTTCCTTCGCCACTGTGGCGCCTGTTGACTTGGGCGACTCCATTCGCTTAGAGCCTGTGCTCAACCTGCCCGCCAGCCAGGTGGCCGACTGGCAGTGGACGCCTGCAGAGGGGCTCTCGTGCGACGACTGCCCGGCGCCCTGGGCCAGCCCGCTGCGCACCACGCGATACCGCCTGCGCATCCTCGACGCAGACGGCTGCCCAGCCGAGGCGCACGTGCTTGTGCCCATCAGCCGACGTCGCCTCCTGTACGCGCCCAACATCTTCTCGCCTAACGGCGATGGCCAAAACGACCGTTTTACGCTCTACGGAAACCAGGCCGTCGTCTCCATCCGCTCGCTGCAGGTGTTCGACCGCTGGGGCAACTTAGTCTTTTCGGGCCAGAACCTGAGGCCCAACGACGAAAGCGCCGGCTGGGACGGCTCGTTCCGTGGCCAAAGCGCCCTGCCGGGCGTGTACGTATGGCAGGCCGTGGTAGCTTTCTTAGACGGCGTCGAAGAAGCCTTTGCTGGCGATGTAACCATCGCCCCGTAACGCCCAAACTTGTTTGGCTAAGTACCGCCCAAACTTGTTTGGGCCCCGTACCGTCCAAACTTGTTTGGCCAAGTACCGTCCAAACTTGTTTGGGCGCCCCCCCCTACCTTTACCCCATCTTTCACCACATCAACACAAAACCACCCATGACACAGCGCTGGCCTCTTCTCTGCTTCCTCTTGTTGCTCCTCTTCTCCTGTCGCTCTGCCCAAACCGGCGGCGGCAAAGACGACGGCATCATCGAAGTCGTCTTCCTGCACCTCAACGACGTCTATGAAATCTCGCCGCTCTCCGATGGCTCGGGCGGGCTGGCGCGCGTGGCGGCTATCCGGCAAAGCCTCAAGGCCAAAAACCCGAACACCTATACTCTATTGGTGGGCGACTTCATCAGCCCTTCCGTCATCGCGACGCTGCGCCACGAGGGCAAGCGCATCCGCGGGCGGCATATGGTGGACGTGCTCAACACGTTGGGCGTAGATGCCGTCATCTTTGGCAACCACGAATTTGACTACGACTACGAGGACTTGCAGGCGCGTATTAACGAGTCTGACTTCCCCTGGTTGGGCACAAACCTGCGGCTGGTGCAGGGCGACTCGGTCGTCGGGCCCTTTTTCAAACAGCGCCCTGGCGGGCAGCGCGAGGCCTGTCCGGACCATAAAATCGTGGAGTTTACCGACGCCGACGGCACGCGCCTGCGCGTAGGGCTGTGGGGCGTAACGGTAACCGTCAACCAGAAACCCTACGTGCGCTACGAAAACCCGTTGGACGCGGCTCAGCGCATGTACGAAGCCCTGCGTGGCCAGTGCGACGTCCAGGTGGGTCTGACGCATCTGGACATCGAGGACGACCTCAAACTGGCTGCCCGGCTGCCCGGCGTGCCGCTTATCCTGGGCGGGCACGACCACGACAACATGCTGCACAAAGTAGGCCCGACGACC
>JANWVR010000017.1 GCA_025056735.1 Saprospiraceae bacterium | reverse complement strand
TAGGGTAGTAGAATAGGCGCGTCGTTTTATCGAATTTTTGCCGCTTTAAAGGGCTGGGGGCGCGTATTTTCGCCACAGCCCTTTGAATAAAACTCCTACTACACCGTGCGTCAGATAATCCGCATCCTCGGCGAAGGTGCCGCTCAGGCCTGGCAACAGCTCGTGGCCAATCGCTTGCGTTCGTTCCTGTCGTTGTTGGGCATCACCATTGGCATCTTTTGCATCATCGGCGTTAAGAGTGCAGTTAATTCGTTGGAGGACAACATCCGGCGCAGCCTGTCCAAACTGGGCAATGACGTGATCTATATTGACAAGTTCTCCTGGTCAGAAGACCCCGGGCAAAACTTCTGGAAATGGATGCGTCGGCCCAACCAGAGCTACCGCGAATACGAGGCCCTAAAGAGCCGTCTGAAAACGGCCTCTCACGTGGGCTATTGGCAGTTTTTGGGCGCCAAGACGGTCAAATGGCGCAATTCCAGTGTTGAAAATGCCTTTTTCATCAGCGTTACGGAGGACTGCAGCGACATCTTCCGGCTGGAATTTCAGGAGGGCGGTCGCTTCTTTTCGCCTAACGAATATGCCAACGGTAGCGATGTGTGCATTATCGGCGCTAAAATTGCTGAAACGCTCTTCCCCGGCGGCATGAGCGCTATAGACCAGCAGGTCAAAATGGGCGGACGCAAGCTGCGTGTGATCGGCGTTACCACACCCTCGGGCAACGACCTGTTGCGCATCATGGATTTCGACAACGCGGTCATGATCAGTCACACCCTGGCGCGTCGCGGCTTTCGCATTCGCGAAGGCAATATGTGGGTGGGCAAATCTACCATCGCGGTGCGGGCAAAGCCCAACGTATCGCTCTCCGTGCTCAAGGACGAAATCACCGGCATCATCCGGAGCGCCCGTCATCTCCGACCGGTCGAGGAGGATAACTTCGCCCTGAATACGCTGACTATCCTGAGCAATGTATTCGATAGCGTGTTTGGCGTCATTAATGCCGCAGGCTTCATCATTGGCATCTTCGCGCTATTGGTGGGCATGTTCTCTGTGGCCAACATCATGTTTGTCTCAGTTAAAGAACGCACCAACATTATTGGTATTAAAATGGCCATTGGCGCCAAACGCTGGTTTATTCTCTTAGAAATCCTTTTCGAGGCTACTGTACTCTGCCTCGTAGGGGGCGCCTTGGGTTTGCTGTTCATCTGGTTGGCTACAATGGCTATTTCCAACATTGTAGATTTTGATATCCACCTATCGGCAGGCAACATCGCCATCGGCATCTTCACTTCAGCGATCGTAGGCATCCTGTCCGGCCTTTTGCCGGCCCTTCAGGCCAGCCGGATGGACCCGGTAGAGGCCATTCGAGCACTCTGAATAGCCGTTTGGCGGCGCCTGAATGACCCTGAAAGGGCTTGTTCTGGCAGTGGTCTTTTTCCAGGGCAGTTGTCCATCTTGCTATTGACGCCGGTTTAGCAGCGGCCACACCAATACCACTGCCCACAGGATATCCACTGCGTTCCAAAGGGCCCGTCCCAGGGAAATTTTGACGATGGGATTGATGAGAACGGCCGATGACACCCAAAACCAGAACATTTCGCCGTTGCTGCGCTCTTTCTCCCGAAAAGCCAGATAGATAAAGCCTACCGTACCCAACAAACGTACGGCCCGAAAATAGCCGTAGGGCATGTCTGCCAGACAACCCACAAACAGCAAGGCCAATGCCACGCGAACCAGTCCTTCCATGAGCTGTATAAAATAAGAAAAGGTGTCGCCCTTCCGCTAAAGCCTCCGAGCGACACCCTAATTCGGTGCAGTAATGTCTCGTTTATCCGACAATAGAGTGGTCGCGCGATTGGTAGAGCGCGTACATCATGCTGGCCGCCGCCAGCCCCAAGTCTTTCAGAAAACTGGGCATAGACTGGGCCATTCTATCGCCGCCCTCCATAACGCCTGGTAAGTGCACCATCAGGACGAACAGCAGCAACATGATGGCCAACAATGTGGTAGCCAGCTTGTCATACTTGCCCAGATACATGCTGGCCCCCGCGCCCAACAGGCCAATGCCAGACAAATATACCCAGACAATTTTAGCAGGCATGTAATCTGGAACCACGTTATCGGCCATCACCTGTGCATTGGTGAAATGCATCAGGCCGAACACGATGAAGGGAATGGGGAAAAGCCAGCGGCCGAGTGATAAAAAAGCGTTCATAGTGAAACGATTTAGAGTGAAAGGTGATGAATTGAGCGCAAAAAAAGCGCTTTAGGTGTTTCGACATGCAAATTTGATAAGAAAAAGAGATTGGTATATTTGGCCTGGCAATTTTTTTTCAAAAAAAATAGCAGACGCTTCGAGTGGGCGTCTGCTATTCGTTTGGGGGAGGCTTGTAAGGCAAGTGGCTCAGGTGGCTGCGGCTTTGCGTGTCCTGGGTTTGTAGATGGTGTTTTCTAAGGAGTCTAAAGCCATTTGCCAGAGGTCCTCGTAGGGAATGAGTTCGATGTCGTGCGATTGGTTGGCGAAGTCCAGCGGTACGCGCTTGAGCATTTTGACGTAGTTCTCGGCATGCCGAACAACGGCTGCGCGATGGAAGCCTACGTCGGGCATGACGAGCAGCATTTTGATAAAGCAGTTGCTCCGGTAATTATCGTCGCGCTTCAGATAGCGCGAGGTGTATTTTTTGATGGCCTCCATGCGGTCAATCACTGCGTCGTATTCTTTGGTCAGGATGAGGTACAGGATGTGAAAGATGAGAATAGGGATGTTCATCCCGCGCCGGTCTTTGGAGAAGATTGGCAGGTCGTTGAGGAAGCGCATGATGCGGATGCGGCTGATAACGGTTTCCGGCTCGTCGGGCTGGATGCGGCCAATCTGGATGAGATAGAACAGGTATGCCTCAAAGATTTTCCAGATTTGTCGGATACCTTCGGGCAAGCCGCCAAAGCGCCGGTGTTTGACGGTCGTTTTGTAAGTGCGGTATGCCTCCTGATATTGGCCGGAGTGCAGGGCAAGCAGCAAAAAGAGTTCCTGATATTTAAACCAGTTGAAGGAGCCTTGCTCCAGCAATTGCAGGCCGCGTTCGGCGGCGCAGCGTCCCTTTTCGTAGTCGCGCAGTTGCACGTAGCACACCATTTCCTGGTACAGGAAGGCCTGCAACGGTACATTGGCTACGTAGTCTTTGGCGTCGAAAAAGCGGATGGCCTTGTCGCAGATTTCGATGGTCTTCCGGTAGTCGTTGACGCTGGTGTAGATGATGATTTCAATGAGGCGACCGGTAAAATGCAGCCGGTAGGTATCGTACTTATTTAGCGCGTCCTCTATGCGGCTGAAGTACTGGCGAGCAACGTGAGGCACGTCTTTTTTCGTGGATTTGTCGTTGACATACCGGATGACTAAGTCAGTGTAAAGTTCTTCGGCCAAGTTCTCGTAGCGGAGCACATCTTCCAAATGCCGCACCTGTTCGCCGTATTGCTCGTATTTCTTTACGTTGCCCTCGATAGAGCCGTAGTAGAGACGCATGGCGCGCACCATATCTAAGGCCATATCGGTGAAGTCGTAGCGAAGGGCCAGTTTCTGCACCTCTTCGGCCAGCTGCAGCGTGGCGCGGTGGGCGTTTTTGCCCAGCAGGATTTTGATAGCACCCCATTTCTTGCACAGGTCGAAGTAGGTGCGTTGGCGTGGATTGTAGTGCGGCAGTTGCAGGTCAATGACAAGCAGCATCTGCACTAAATAGTCGCGGAGCGCTTTTTTGATGCGCTGATACGAAATGTTGGCGTCCGGATTGTTCGGGTACAGGGCAGCCATTGCCTGTTCGTCGGTGTCCACCCGGCCTTCCGATACCAGATCGTACAGCTGCATGGACAAGGGGCCAGGTTGTAGGGCTTTGACCGTGAGCAGAGAGGCCGCTCGCAGTTTTTGCTTGGTAACAATGGAAACCAGTTCGCGGAGTTCGTGCATGTTGGGCGCCGTTCGAGAAGGCGGAGCGAGTAAAAGAAAAATATTGTATAGCAACAAACCTATGGCATTCCCCCAAATCTCGTTCCGTAATCCGGCAAGCCTCCTTTCAGTAGAGGCAAAAAGACCAATATAAACACGGAAAGTAGAGTCGGACGGTTGAGATTTTACACTCCCGTAATATCAATGATGATGACCGGGTTAACAACCGACGGTTGAGCGTTGAGTGTGTGCGCAGCAGCGTTAGAGAGCGAATTGTTATTCAGGTGTGCCATGATGACCTCGCGTTTTTTTGTTGCGTGTTTGCGAGGTCAAAAGTCCAGGCTACCCACCCCTGATAAAGGGACAGTTATACACTCTCATTATCGGCATTTTTTTGACGTTTTTTGGCTTTTTAAAAATTTAAATAATTGAAAATCAATTTTTTAAAACATAAAGATTAAAAGCAATTTAATCACCTCAAAGGCAATAGAATCTTACCTTTTTTACTGCTCAAAGTGTTTCTGCAGGCGTTTATGAACACCTCTGAATGTCCGTCTCGCACGCTTAAAGCCCAAAGGTCAGGCCTGAGGCGTTGCGTTCTTCCTTGAGGTCCGGGGTGTTTTTACCCGGTAGGAGTGCAAAGGCTCCCGTCCATAGCGGGCGCAGGGCGGTGGTCTTTAGCACCCTCGGTGCCGTGAGGAATAGGCGTCCTTTTTCTTGACTTTTCAGTCAGGTTTAGCGGTTCGCACGCGCTGCGAAGAAGTCTGGCCCGGCTTTGGTGTTGCGGTTCGTTTACAGCTTTTGCAGCTGCAGCATTTCCCGGTTCTCGATATAGGGCGAGCGAACGCGGCGCAGGAGAAACTTCTCGCCATCTACAGACTCCAGCACAGCGCCTTCCTGCCAGGGTTTACCGCTGCGGAGCGCTTCGCGCGTTGCATCGTAAAGGACGGCATGTGCCTCTGCTAAGCTTTTGGGCGTGCGCACGATCTCTAAATCCATCATGCCGAAGTCGTCCAGCCCGTATGTGTAGGCACAGCTCAGGCCGTCCAATTGAAACATACCAAAATAGACCCAGCAGTATATTGGAGGTTCGTCGCGATCCATTTGTCGGGCGGCTTCTAAAAAAAAGTCGCGCGAATGCAGCAGGTAGTGTCGCGGCAGGTAGATGCCGTAGGCGCGTGTGTTTTCCAACAAAGCGGCCGCCACGCGAGTGTAGGCCTTGTACAAGGTTATTGGAGCCTGCCCTGCACCCACCACCGCCAGAGTAAGCTGAGCCTGATGGCGCGGCGCCTCATCGCGCGCGGCGCCCCAGAGCCAGGCGCCCTCTGCCGCCGAACGCACCTCTGCCGCAGCCATGGGGTAATTCACGTACTGCACGACCACCGTGAGGCCGCCAGAGTACAGGGTCATCTTCTTGTCGCCAAACTGAGCGGAGTCAACCACAAACCCCCAGTCCTTGCGCAACGCCGGCAGTAAGGCGCGGAAATCAGGCGATTTGGCCTCGCGCAGCAAAATCACGCCCGAAACCGTGCGCACGGGCGCCATGGCCGGCGTAGTGGTCTGAGCCATAGCCACCTGAACAGCGCTGAAAAGAAAAACCAAGAAAAAACAGGTTGTTCTGGACATAAAAAACGGCTTTAGGAAAACGGAAGTAACTTTCCGGATAACTCGCAGCAAAAGCTACTGATGAAACCGCCTCAGCAGCGCGTCTGGCGTCGGCAAATGACGCCAGTGGTACATGCCTACCACGGCGCCATCGCGCCAGACAACAATGCCTGGATTAGAGCGAATGATGGTCTTGAGCAACTTGTCGTCAGCGTGATAGAACGGATAATCAGCGCCCACATTGCGGCGAAAGTCCTCGGCAACCTCTGTGTCCTGGAACGTGTTGACGGCGTACACCTTCCAGCCTTCCTTCCGGGCAGCCTGGGCCAAGGCATTGATTTTATTGCGGAAAAGATCGCCGTACCAGGCCTCGGGCACAAACGACTCCCGCGTCTGTTTGCGCGGCGTTACCTCGGCCACGCGCGGCTGAAGGACGACCGAGTCGGCACGGATGCGCAACGTGTCATAGGCCCACGTCGTGTCCTGCACGATAAGCGTCTCTGCCATCTTTTTGCCGTAAAGCTTGTATGCCACAATCATGAGCGAATAGCCCGGCTCCTGCAGGATGTCTTCCGTAACGTCGCCGTTTTCGCTCTCGATCATAAAATCGCTGATTTTCGTCTCCTGCACCTCGATGCGCTTACCGTCTTTCTCCACAAAAGGCTCGGTCTTGATCTGGTCTTTCACCTTCCAACCTTCGCTCTTGGGGTACTTCTCCATAACCTCCTTGAAACGCGACATTGGGATCATGACCTTCTCCACCTTACCGGTATTCGTGTTTTCCATCACCCAGCCGATGATCTCCACATTCGAGCGGGCTTCTTCTTCCAGTGCTTTGCGCTCGCGCACGTTTGTGCCTACCTTAAAGGGCCGGAAGTCCACCACAGGTAAGTTGTAAAAGGTGCTGTACCAGCAGAACAAAAGCGAGAACAGCGCCACCGCACCCGTCAGCACGCGCCGCCCGCGCCCGGTGAAAATCTGGTGCATCTGCCGATAGCGCACCAGAAAGATAAGCGCTGGAATGAGCAAAAAGACATCTTTAAAAAAGGAAACCTTTGGGTCTAATTTGATAAAATCGCCAAAGCAGCCACAGTCCGTTACGCGCATTTGCGTCTTCACATACGGCCCCCACTTGGCGAAATCGAAGAAATTGGCCTCCACCGGCACAAAACCAGTCAGATACGTGAAGCCCGTCAGGAACGTGAAAAACAGGAGCACCAGAAAGAACAGCCACGCCGTCAGGCCGCGCAAATAGCCCAGCACAAGCATAAGGCCTAAGGCAATTTCGAGCACAATCATGAAAATAGAAAAGCCGGCGCTGTATTGGGCCAACGCCGGGAAAAGCGGCGCAAGCCCGGCAAAAGCGTTTTGCAAGCCGCCGAAAGTGCTCTCAAAGGCGGTGAAATAATCTTCCATTTTATAGGCCGTGCCGATAGGATCAATAGCCTTGACGGCGCCGGAGAAGATAAACCACACACCGCAGAAGTATTGCAGGAAGCTGACCAAGACGTTCTGCGTGCGCCGCATCCGGCGCGTCAGGAAGGTAAGGGCGGCGGCAATGAGGGCAAAAGCAACGATGAGCGAGCTCAGGGATGTCATGTTTGGGCAGTAGTTTTGGATGAAAAGCGCCGCAAAAAAAGGCAATTCGCACCACTTGGTGGCCTCAAGACTTTGTTGAAGGCACCGTTTCTGCGCGGGCCTCCTCTAAGCGAATAAGGGCAAACGCGGCGTAGTTCAAAATGTCCCGGTAGTTAGCCTCCAGACCCTCGGAGGCGAGCGTTTGGCCAGAACGGTCTTCGATTTGCTTGATACGCAAGATTTTTTGCAGAATTAGGTCGGTCATACTGCTAACGCGCATCAGCCGCCAGGCCTCGGCGTAGTCGTGGTTTTTGGCGCGTAGCAGGCGGATATTTTCTTCAATATGTCGGTCATAGCGCCGAACGACCTCGTTCTCCTCTAATTCTAACGGCGCATCGGCAGGCAACTCTAATTGGATGAGCGCCAGCGCGCAGTAGTTGAGAATGCCCATGTACTCGCTTTCCACACTATCGCTCACCTGTTGGCGTCCGCGTTCCTCGATGTTGCGGATGCGCAGCGCCTTGATGTAAATCTGATCTGTAATGCTGGATGGTCGCAGAATACGCCACGCCGTGCCGTAGTCGTGCATCTTCTGCAGAAACACAGCACGGCATCGCTCTACCACCGCGCGAAATTGTTGTTCGGTATCCATCGAAGTAGCTGCCAAACTCGTTTGGCCGACCCGCAAAGGTATGAACGGCCCCTTAAACCGCACTGAGCATCTCCGGATAAGACCGGCGCGCTCAGAAAAGAACCTCCACACCCGATATCTGAGCGGCTTCGGGCGATGCGCCAACCCGCTTGCGCTCACTAAGAGACTCGCCAGAAACACCTATCTTTGTCATAAAATTGCTTCGCCATGCCGCTGCAAGACCGATACGTCAACCCCCTGACCGACTTTGGGTTCAAAAAACTCTTCGGAAGCGAACCCAACAAAGACCTCCTCATCCATTTCCTCAACCAACTGCTGCCCGAATACCACCAGATTCAAGACCTGACCTATCTCTCGTCCGAAAAATTAGGCTTTGGCGACGACGACCGCCGGGCCATCTTCGACCTGTATTGCACCAGCACCTCGGGCGAGCGCTTCATCGTGGAGGTGCAAAAAGCCAAACAAAAGTTCTTCCGCGATCGCAGCGTCTTTTACGCCACCTTCCCCATCCAGGAACAAGCCAAAAAAGGCGAGTGGAATTTCTACTTGGACCCCGTGTACTTAGTGGCCATCCTGGACTTTGTCTTCGACGAAGACCGCAACGATCCGCGCGTGTTGCATAACATTCAACTCAAAGACCAGGATTGTCAGGTGTTTTTTGACAAGTTGACGTTCATTTACATTGAGTTGCCCAAGTTCAACAAGCGGGAGGAGGAGTTGGAGACGACGTTTGATAAGTGGCTATATGTACTCAAGCATTTGCCCGACCTGCAAGACCGCCCACGGGCGTTGCAGGAGCGGGTGTTTCAGCGGTTGTTTGAGGCGGCGGAGATAGCGCGGTTCAATCCAGAGGAGCGACAGTTGTACGAGGAGAATCTGAAGGTGTATCGGGATTTGAAGAACGTGGTGGACACAGCCTACGAGGAGGGCGAGCAAGAGGGCTTTGAAAAAGGCAAGGAGGAGGGTAAGGCAGAGGGTAAGGCAGAGAAGGAGAAAGAAATCGTCCTCCGTTCTTATGAAAAAGGCCTCGACCTGGCGTTTATTGCCGAGATTTCAGGGTTGTCGGTAGAAGAGGTGCGTGCCATCCTGCTTGAAGCAGGGCATTCTTTTTCTGATTAGTATCCTGCTTCTGCTGGAGATGCTTCCACCTTATCCTGCGCAGGTTTTAGCATAAAAAA
>JANWVR010000073.1 GCA_025056735.1 Saprospiraceae bacterium | reverse complement strand
GAGACGCAAACCTGGCAAAACCTGCTGACCAACCTGCAATTAAGTATTACAGCACTCAACCGCTATTTGCGTTGCCCACTGGCCTTTTATTACGAAGACATCCTGAAAATACCCGCTGCCACCTCCGAAGCCGCTGCTTTTGGTTTAGCCATGCACCGCGCCTTACAGCGCTTCTTTGCTCCCACCAAAACGCAACGCTCCTCTGCTGCTACCGCTCTACTACGCCTGTTTCAGGATGAAATGGAACGCTGGCGCAACCACTTCTCCCCGGCCCATTTCCAACAGCGCTTAGCCTTTGGGCGCCAAATGTTGCAAAAACTGTGGAGCGAACAACTCCCATACTGGCCTCAGCGCGCCCTCACCGAACGCCGAATAGACCGCGTCCTGCTCAACGGCGTACCCATCAGCGGCGTCATAGACCGCATCGAGTGGCTCAGCAACAACACCATCGGTATCGTAGACTTCAAAACAGGCTCGCCCGACCTCACCAAAATAGCACCGCCCTCCCATAAAAACCCCTACGGCGGCGAATACTGGCGGCAAATGGCCTTCTACCGCCTCCTCTTGGAAAACGCTCGCCTCTTTGCCGAACCCGTGCGCCAAACCGTCATCCAATGGCTCGAACCCGACCGCAACAACACTCTGCCGCGTGTCGCCGTCGAAATCAACGCCCAGCACCTGATTTTCATGGAAAAACTCATCGCCGAAACCTGGGCCAACATCCAGGCCGAACGCTTCGAAGACGGCTGCCAAAAAAGCGATTGCCCTTGGTGCCAATTGCGCCAACGCAACGCCGCGCCTCTTCAGGAGATCCAGCGGGAAGCAGACACTCAATTAGACGACCCGGCCTGAATGCAGCGCTAAAACAGCCCAACTCCCAAAATAAAGCATTGAAAAGCAGCGTTTAAGAAAAAAATGCGTGTTTTAACACTTAATTGACATTTGCGGATGAACCTCCGCATAAGCGCCGGCGTTATGCAGGTGTTCATTCATTCATCACTTAAAATTTCTTCTACTAAACATGAACAAACTACTTTTTCTTCTGCCCTTTGCGGCCCTGCTCGGTATGGCCGCCCTCAACACGGTAACGTACAAGGCCGACATCGCGAACAGCGTTATCGTTTGGAAAGGCTACAAGGTAACCGGCGAGCATACCGGTACTGTAAAGCTGAAAAATGGCGAACTGCAGTTTACCGATGGTAAGTTGACTGGCGGCTCTTTTGAAGTGGACATGAACTCCATCAATTGCACTGACTTAGAGGGTGGCACCGCCGAGAAGCTCGTTGGCCACCTGAAGAGCGACGACTTCTTTGGTGTGCAAAAGTACCCGACGGCCCGCTTCGTCATCACAAAGGCTTTCCCGACCGACACAAAAGGAGGCTATCGCGTTACGGGCAATCTGACCATCAAGGAGACGACAAAAGAAATTCGCTTCAATGCCCAGGTAAACGAAAGCGGCAACCAGGTAAAAGCAACAGGCAAAATAACGATTGACCGCTCGGAGTATAATGTGCGGTACGGTTCGGGATCGTTTTTCGACAACCTCGGCGACAAGACGATTTACGACGAATTTGACTTGAACGTTACGATTGTTGCCCGGAAGTAAGCCGCGGTTAACTGACGTTTCTTTCACTGCAAACGCTCGCCGCCCTCGCTTATATGAGCCAGGGCGGCGTTTTTTTTTCGAGGAGTGCTTACCTTTGCGGTTGTAAAATGGTACTCTCTTTGCAAGAAGCGGCATGCTTTTGGCGTTAAAAAATAAAACGTGCCGTTATCGAAAAAAACATACACCCATCTATGCTTCGAACTACCGCTTTGGCTGGTTTTGCCTTAGTTTTGGGAGTGTCCACAGCCTTCGTCGTCGCTAGCCCTCAAAGCGGAGAAAAGGTCGCCCCCGTCGCTTCTACCGTTAGTGAGAGAACATTTCCCTGGCTATTCGACGCGCTGGGTGAGTGGGAACAGGAAGTGCCGTTTTGTTCAAGCCTTTTGCAGGCCTCTAACCCAAAAATTCTTCTGCTCAACTACAGCGCCTATGACAGCGCGTACGCAGACAAAATACGCAATATTCTGCTCCGCCAGATTCCTTCGGCGGAGATAGCAATGTTTTGGAAGGGCTCGCCTCAAGAGCTGGCGGCCCAGGCCGCCCAGCACCACGTAATCGTCGTACCCTATCCGGCCAACGACCGCGAGCGCTTAGCCCGCGCCTACGGCAAGGTACTGCGCCAATACGTCCTGCGCGGAGGCGCCGTTGTCTTCTGCGGAACGGATAAGTTCGGTATTCTGCAGCAGTACAACCTCTTCGATCTCGACTTTGGCTACTTCTGCAGCGCTGTGGGCGTACATGAAGACGACAAGACACACCCTATCTTTAGGGAGACGCCCGAGGATTTTACGCCAATCAACTATGTTTATCCCTTAGATGTGTCTGACCAGGCCTACGTCTCCTTAGCCAACGTTCGCGGCTATTCCACCATTGGTTACAAGCCTATGGGCGCGGGCAAGGTGGCCTATATTGGCATCGAATACTACTACGACGAGCCCGTATCATCCCAGATCTTGGCTAATGCCGTCTGCTGGCTTTGTCCTCCTTCCACTTGTGGCCCCGCGACCCAGGAACTGACGCTACCCGCAGAAAGTGAAGCCACTTCTGCCCTGGTTGCACGCCCCATACGCCGCGTAGAAGAACAACTCTACGCCGGCACTGGCGCAGCCAATGCCGCAGAAGTCAAAATCTATCCCAACCCCTATGTAGAAAAAGCCTTCTTAGAGTTTAGCTTAGACAAACCCACTGCCGCCACTATTGAGATGACTAACGAAAGCGGCGCCCGCGTCGCTATGCTCCTACCCTATCGGAACCTCAACCCCGGACAATACCGCGTTGAACTGCCCAACCTATCTCCCGGCGTTTACTTCGTCAAATGCCAACTGGGCGGACAAACAGTTACGCGGAAGGTGGTAAAGGGGAGGGCGTGATGCTTTTGCCACCACGATAAGGTTCCGCGCAAAGGTCTAAGGATATGCCTAATTGCTGCGATATGGCTTCGCGGACGTAGCGGTTTATGGTGTTTTTCTAAAAAGCAGGCTGCGTTTCATCACAGCGATTAAAGTATAGCCCTTTTCTTTTAAGAATCCATAAATGGCAGAGCGGCTATAATCTTCTATTGAAAAATGGACTTCTTCTACCAATATGAACTCTGGCGAATATAGCGACCAATCATTGGATTGAAGCACCTGCAAGTCAAAGCCTTCGACGTCAATACTTAATAGATCTATTTTTTGGCCAGGCGGGAGGTGGTCTTTTAATACCTTAAGAAGCGGTTCTACGGGCACTTCGATGGTTTTTATCACATAGTAACGCGAGTTCTGAAGGTGAATATGGGCTGTGCGCTCATCAAAAGTATTCAGAGCAGGTTCATTAAAGCAAAAAAAGCTTGCTTTACCTGAATTTAAGCCAATGGCTAACTCTAAATTGATATCGCGTGGACGCAGCAAGCGAAAAGGGCGCATGCTCCCAGGCGTGGGGTCTATGTTTATCCCCCGCCAGCCGCGGCGATACAAGGCTAACGTATTAGAAAATCGCACTGGATGATGAGCCCCGACATCTACATAGAATCCTTTATAACCTTTCATGCCCTCATAAAAAGACAAGAAAACCACATCTTCGCCATCCTGAGCATAAGAGCGACGATAGCGAAAATAGTCTGCTAGGGCAATAAGTTGTTTTTTTAAGTGTTCGAGCATAAGAAGTCTACACGGACTTTTCTTTAAGCGCCCCAAAGGTAAGACGTACTTTGGGTCGAGCCAGGCTATCGAATAAGCGTTACATCACCTTTGAGAATTTCCGTCCTCTTTGTTGCATCCGAATAAACTTCCATTACCCATACATAGACCCCAGTTGGCATGGGCTTGCCGCGAAACGTTCCATCCCAGCACCGGTCGGGTGACGTCGTCTCAAATAAAAGTGATCCCCAACGGTCGAAGATGCGAAGAAGGAATTGAGAACATTCGCCAGTGGGATAGACACAAAAATCTCGACTCAGGCCACCGCTGTTAGGCGCGAAAGCATTCGGAATATAGAAGCCTTTTTCACTACAACACCACCGAACTTCCGATGAAATGCGATTTGGGCATCCATTAACGTCATTGAAGGAAGCCACCACCCTTCCCGGAGCATTGACGGTGTAACGCTCACCTGTCTTGATATCATTCCATACAGTGTTGGGGTACGGACTGTAAAAGTTAATAACATCTCCTGAACATAAAACCGTATCCGCGGGTAAAAAGGAGGGCGCTGGCGGATAGAAAGATAAAACTGTGGCACGCAGAGTATCACACTCCTCTCTAACGCCTTTCAAGGTATCATTGATGATGGTAGGTTGCGTGTATTCTTTACCGCCTATGATGACAGAGGCGCCTGGGCAAAGCCAGATGCTGTCTCTTTTGACTGGCAAGGGCAAAAACTGAGCAACCACTTCATATAAGGTATCACACCCTTCCTTATTTGTGCGTGCAGAGTAATAAACACCCTCATCCGTTATGTTGAGGCCGTGAACTTGAACCTTCCGCCCTCTGCAAAAACTAACGTTTTCCCTCCGAAAAACGACGCCCCCGAAATCAGAAAAATAGCCATATCGGCACCCGGTTTTAGGGCCGCCATTCAATACTCCCATATGAAAATTGCCCACTGAGTTTTCTACCACAGAAGATACTCCATCTGGAACCAGGCTGGTAGAAAATGGGAGACGCGCTGCTACAAAATCTCCATTTGATCCGGGTACTATTTGGAAACTGCTTGCAGAGATGACGGCGCCATTTATTTTAAAACCTTGCTGATTACTGGCCCGGGTGATCAAATACAGAAAAAAATCTTCTGGTGAAGGGCGAACAAAACGCACCATTCGAGAGCCTGTACAATCTAATGCTGGCAAAATAGCGCCCGAAACTTCACAACCAATTCCCGTCATTTGGTATAGATAAGCCGGTTTTGAGGTTTGGATAAAATGACTTCCTGCTCCAATAGAAATTGTGATTTGTTGACCGGCATTGATGGTGCCTTGCAATACGCCGTTTCGATACACTTGAGTCGCATTTTCGGTAGCCAGTACAAAGCTATATTCGTTACCGTTCAAAGTACCTTTCTGCACAATATACTGCGTTCCTGTCTTATTTATGGGTATCAACTGGTCGCCCATGATATCTCTGCAATAATTACCATAAACAGGACGGGCCTCTAATAAGTCGTCTTTTATAGTTATCGCTATCGGTTTATCGCTAGTAACCCTTGTGCCTACAGGGCGCAGGTTAGCGGCTTGACTTGCCGCCTCTCCAGAATACGTCTGCCCTCTGTTGAGGACAATCGTATATTTCATATTGGCCGGTCATCCGACCAAATTTTGTGTCGGGGATATTTCTATACGTGTATTGTTTTCTGTGGCTACAATATCAAAAGAGGCCTTGGGTAATGGCGTATAGTCGTTCGTGTTACTCAAGATGGTTTGAAATGGGATGAAGAAGTCGGCACCCAAGGCATTTTGTCCCTTCAATACGAAAAGTTCCGGGTTTTCAGAGGGCATGCCAATAATCTCGTAATAAGCGGATATAGGGTTAGTGGCCTGAATCAAAAACCCTCTGTTTAAGACCTGGTTCGGCAGCGTATTCTCTACCAGATCAAAGAATGGAGGAAAGTACAGAGTGCCGGTGGCATTAGGAGATAGAGTAATTATCTGCGGCGGAAAATCTGGATTTGCGGGCTGCGATACTCTGATAGTAGTCGGCTGATCATACGTGGAAAATCGAAATGCTACGGGCCGGTCTAGGGAGTCGAACGCACGGACAGTCTCGGGAGCCGCAAACCAGAACAAAGTATCTCTTTGCGCTTGCACTTGCACTGATGTTGCGCCATAGGAAAAAACGGAGAGGAGAAAGAACAGTCTTTTCATGTGCATATTCCTTATTTGGTCGAACCAGGAGACTTTTATCATAGCAATTTAAGACATCCTACGCAAAACTACCAGAGGCTTTCGGAAATATTTTTTCGGCTGGTTTTCGCGCATTTTCACGGGGAGGTGAGGCTCCGGTTTTTGGGCGTGTGCTGAACAAAAAGTGGCTTCACCGCCCAGATATAAGGGCGCCGAGGCTAAGCTTGGAATGTGTTGACGAGGATCGTAGCAGCAGCGAACGCTCGGAATAAGGATGCCGATAGGTTTTAGAATATGCCCAGAAACCGCCGTTTTTTCCATTTGGCCCCCTTTTTCGTGCGGTGAACCACGACTGGGTCACTGGCATAGCTCTCTAAGTGCGCGCGGTTATAGGCGAAGATAACGTAGGTGTAGTATTCGCCGGGGGCAGCAGAGATGTCTTCGAAAATCCATTTATCGGCAAAATAGGGCGTGTATGTCAGAAGGTTCTGCGGATCTTGGAAGTTGCCCACGCTTTGACCATCGAAGCGATAGATAGCGAAGTAGTAAGGGTTTTCGTCGCGGTTTTTGATGTCGCAGGCATGCCAGGCCAGTTTAACCCCTTTCTTGGAGCCGCGTATTCGGCAGATTTGGGGAGTAGCGGGTGGGGATTGGGCCAGCCAGGGCATTGCTGGCAGTCGAGCGGGGTTGGTGTAAAGTACGTTCATGAGCGTATCTTGAATGCCCAGTGGGTTGCGCAAAAGCGGTTTGGCCGAGAAATAGATACTACCTTTCACGGCGTCGTAAGTGCGGTTTAGGGCTACCTGGCGTAGGATTTCGTCGGGCTTGCGCCAATTGGTATCTACCTGGTTATTGTTGATTTTATAGGCTGCTTGTCCGATGTACAAGTGTCGTCCATAAGTGCGTTTACTCCACCAGTCCAGCAGCGTGTAGTAGTCGGCGGGAGGGAAGCCGATGCTCCAATACAGTTGTGGGGCGACGTAGTCAATCCAGCCATTCTTGAGCCAGGTAAGGGGGTCAGCGAAAAGGTCATCGTAGCTGGAGAGGCCTCGGGTTTGCGAGCCGTTGATGGGGTCTTGTGCAGCGTTGCGCCAGATACCAAAGGGACTTACGCCAAAACGAACGTGCGGTTTGATGCTTTTAATGGTTTTTGAGACTCCTTCTATCAATCGGTTGACGTTGTCGCGCCTCCAGTCTTCTATGGTGGCAAATCCTCGCGGGTCAGCGGCGAAGTCGTTGAAGTCCTGGAGTTGTTGGTCTGCTTCTTTGTAGGGGTAGAAATAGTCATCGAAGTGAATGCCGTCCAGGTCGTATCGGATGACGAGGTCGCGGATGATGTTAATAAGATATTGCCGCACCAGGGCGCTGGCAGGATTGAAGTAGTACCGCGAGCCGTAGCGGAAAAACCACTCGCTTTTGCGTTCGTCAGGCAGGGCACGCAAAGGGTGCGTGGGCGCCAGACTGGCAGTATCTAAATCAAACGTAGCCCGGTAAGGGTTGAGCCAGGCATGGAATTCCATGCGTCGGCTTCGAGCGGCCTTAATCATGTACTCCAAGGGGTCGTAGTATGGTTCAGGCGCTTTGCCTTGCTGGCCCGTCAGATATTTGCTCCAGGGTGCTGCCGGAGAGGGGTAGAAGGCATCGCCTGCCGGGCGAATTTGTACAAAGACGGCATTCATGCCCAGCGCTTTGAGCACGTCGAGGATGCTATCGAACTCCATCCGCTGACGCTCGGGTGGCAGCCCGGGCGCTGAGGGCCAGTCGATGTTCTCCACCGTAGCAATCCATGCTCCGCGCAGCTCGGCAGCCGGCGTCTCGTACGATTGAGCAAGAATGGAAAGCGGTTGGAGAATATACGCGCCAAAAACCAGCGCGCCGATAAGCATGGGTCGAAACATTGTCGTCTGTTTGGCGGTAAAAATAGGCAACATTTGAAATTGCATCCGGCAGTGCAGTCCTGAACGTCATTTTGTTACTTCTCCCGCCTCAAAACATTCGCTCCGTTTACAGCAGGAAGTCGCTTGTCAAAGTGCGGTAATCGGGCGAGTACAGTCCGTCGAAGCCGTAGATATCTAATTTTGAGCGCTCGAACGGATAAGGGTTGCGCTCTAACTGGAGCAGCCACCGCTCTGCTGGCTTTGTAGGGCGACTAAACACCTCCGTTAGGCGCGTGACGTACAAACCGCGTACAGCACCTACTTCAGCTAACCTTTGGGCCGCCAATGGCGGCATCACGACACATAAGCGCCCTGTCGGCGTGAGTAATTGACAGGCTGCATCGGCCAGAAGAGCAACGGGCAGAAAGCGCGCATGCCTACTCTGTCGCCGCAGTGCATTCGGAGAAACCGTTTCCTCGGCATAAAACGGCGGATTGCTCACTATCAAATCGTATTGCCGGGTTGCTCGGGTGCAATAAGTTGCCAAATCCTCTCCTACTACTTGTAAGCGCTGGGCCCAGGGCGAAGCATAAAAATTCTTTGCCGCACACTGCCGGGCTATTTCGCTGGCGTCAATGCCATCCACACGCGCACATTCCGTGCGCTGCGCCAACATTAACGCCACCAACCCCGTACCAACACCTACATCCAGAATACATTTCACCCCTGAAACCGACGCCCATGCCCCCAGCAAAAGCCCATCAGTGCCTACAGGGTGCACACCCGAACAAGTGAGCACATCAAAACGTTTGCATCGGAAAATTCTCTGACTCATCGCTTAGAAGCACAAAAATGAGCAGCGCGGTCGGTGCGAAAGCAAAAGTATGGATCATCACCTCTCCAAGCCAATAACTCCGCCATATCTTTGTGGCCCGTTCCTCTTGTTTTCTGAAACAGAATTTTACTATGTTGAAAAAACACGTCGGCCTCTTCCTGACCTATCTTTTCTGCGGCTTCTTGACTTTGTTGAACGCTCAGACACCAGCTAAACCCAGCGCCTCGCCTGGCCCCTCTTTTGAACCGAAAGCCCTGCCTTCCGAAGACAGTGTCGTGGTAACGCTCATACTCAAACACCAACAAAACAAAAATTTGCCCGAGATTCGGCGGGTACTCGAAGCACAGGGCTTCTGGGATATGTTTCCGCCTAAAGAATGCCGCGTGCTTTCCTGGACGCTGGCCATGGGTCTCGGGCATGTCATCGTTTTGCAGGTGCCTGTTAGCGGCGTTCGCCGCCTCAACCTTGCCGTCGAAAATGGCGCCTGGGGCGCTTTTGATACCGAGTTTTATCTCTCCTACGATTATAAAATCATTTGGGAGGAATACCTGGAACGACGCGAAGCTGCCCGCGACGACCGCAACTAATGCTGCTCAAATCGGCGTATCCGGCGGCAGTTGCTCTGCTGGCACGAAGCGTATAGAAAGCGAATTGACGCAGTGGCGCGTGTTTTTGGGCGTAAATCGCTCGCCGTGAAATACATGCCCTAAATGCCCTCCGCAGTGCGCGCACAAAATCTCGATGCGGCGCATGCCGTGTGAGCGATCCTCCTGGCGCGCAATAGCGCCCGGTATTTCGTCATCAAACGAAGGCCAACCACACCCGCTGTCAAACTTATCTGACGACCGATACAAGGGTGTATTGCAGCGGCGACATACGTAAAGACCGCGACCCTTGTGGTTCCAATACTCGCCGCTAAAGGGCCGTTCTGTGCCTTTGTGCACTATAATATACTCTTCTTCAGGCGTCAGTGGGTTCCAATTCAGAGGCTCTTCCAACATATTTATCGTTAGAACAAGATGATTTTGAGCAAATAAAGGCTTTTTTTAAAGATGAGCCGTATCCCGGGTCACTTCCTTACTCCAGCAGCGTGCGCAGCAGGCCGGCGGCTCGTAGCCATTTGACCTCGGCTAAGCGGCAGGTAAACACCTGTTGCTCGTATTGGGTTTCGGCTTCTGCTAATGCAGTCTGTGCGGCCAGCAAATCGCTCAGCGGCGTTACTCCATTTCGATATGCCAGCTGTAATTGGCTCACCACCTCACGTGCTAAAGCCACCGCCTGTTTTCGGGCGCGCAACGCATGTAATGCGTTATTCCGCTGGGTGCTGGCCTGCAAGAGTTCCATTTGCCGCGCTCGAGCGTAGTCGTTGCGCTCCTCTTCGTTACGTTGAATCTCTAAACGCAAGCGCTCTGCTCCAGGTCTGCGCCGGTAACCCTCCAGAAGTGGCCACTCCAGGCGTAAACCCACCAGCCCCAGCGGATACCAGCGCCCATTCGAGGCTGCAAAGCGCACGTCAGCCCGTTGCGACAATACACCTGCCTGGGCGTAAAGACCCAACTTGGGCCATCCACGCGCCCGCATACTGTGCTCCTGAATGCGCAACAAAGACAGCCGTCCTTCCAAAAGCCGATGTGTTGTCGTCCGCTCTATAGCCAGCGGAGCTGACACGCTCTGACCGATCGAGTCCGACGGATTACTCAAATCCGCCAGTGCTACTGGCTGCTCCAGAGGGATTCCACAGAGAAACTGCAAGCCTTGTCGCAGAGCCTCAATGCCTCCCTCCAACTCATGTCGTCGCGCCTGCAAGTGGGCTATAGTTACTTGAATACGCTGCACATCCGTCTGTACTGCCTGGTCATTCTCCACCCGAAGCCGCACCATGCGCTCCAGGGCCTCAAATTGTTCTAAATGAGCGTCTAAGGCCCGCAGTGATGCCCTGGCTTGCAGCACCTGATAAAACAGCTGGGTAGTCTGGAAGATAATTTCTTCCTCCGATAGTTCTACCAGCGCATCTTGTAAGGACTGACTCAAAGCCGAAGCTGGGGCTAAACGCCGAGCGGCCTCATCGAATAAGGGCTGCTCCACTCGAACCGAAGCAAAAAGCTGCCAGGGTTGCCCCAGTGTGGAGGACACATACGCTCCTTCCTGCCCTCCAAAAAGCGTCGCCGGTAAAAACGTCGTAGGTAAGGCAGGCACGTAGTCAGCGTTTGCCAGCGCCTCCACCTTCGGCGTCAATGCACCACGCCGCTGCTCCGCTATCTGAAGCGCCGCCGCATGACGCTCCCAGCGCGCCTTGCGAGTCTGGATACTGCTGGTCAGGGCACGATGAATAGCTTCGCGCAATGGAAGCGACAAGGTATCCGCGTCATCAGCATGTGCCTTCGTGCCACTTATAGCCAATATTAGAGAGAATAACCACAGATTTTTCATAGCAGCAAAAGTAGGCATCTGCTAACAGCTGCGGCGGACTCCACACCTGAAGGACGCTCAGTATGATATCTCGACACCCGAGAACCCAATCAGTTGAATTCGTCGCCGGTGCTCAAATGAGATGCAGACCGGTTGAACAGCCCTCAAGTGTCCTTTGCGACAGCATTTTTAGCGCTGGCGCGCCATAAAATCTCAAGGCATGACAACCATTTGCCGTACCAACGCTCCTGTGGGTGTTTGCAGACGCAGCCGGTAGACACCCGCTGGCAAGGGCTGCGAGAAAGCGACGAGGCCCTGCCCGGACGCCAAATTTTCAGAGGACGTCTTTACGATGCGCCCGTGAGCATCGAGCAGGTCAATACGTGCTGCTGTGGGCTGTCGAAGCGACAGTTGCAAAACAAAAGCCCCGCTGTTTGGGTTAGGAATGATGGTTGCTGAGTCCACCTCCTCCGGTTCACGCACGCCAACGAAATTTAGTTCTACTGTCTGAATGCGCACGGCAGGCGTCGTTGAGCAACGGTTGCGCGCATGGAGCGTTACAGTGTACTGCCCGGGTAGGGCGTAGGTGTGCACCGGATTGACCTCCGTGCTTGAGGCGCCATCGCCAAAGTCCCACTCGAAATTATCGGCCATGGTGCTGGCGTTGGTGAACAATACAGTGTTTTGACTCGCCACCCAAGTGAAATTAGCAGAAGCTGTTCCGATGACGAGAAGCGAGCGGTAGGCAGTGTCGGCTACTAAGCCATTGGATACAATAAGCTGTGCCTGACGCGGGCCAGCTGCCAAAAAGCGCACAGCATGAGGCCCTGGCCCATTGGCCATGGCGGGTTGAGCGCCTGTGCCAAATGACCAGCGATAGCTGTGATTAGCGTTTACAGGCGTTGCCCAAAAGCGCACAGTATCTACCACCCGACAGAGCGTGTCTGCCGAAAGTGAAATATTGGCGCGAGGACGGGAAGTATCTTTCTCGACAATTCCAACGTTATCCAAAAAGAGGTTGTTGCCGTAGTCGTTTACTCCCGTTAGTCGAAGCGTCAGCTGCCTGCCAGCGAAGCTGTCCAAAGGTATGCTTGCCTGTCGCCAGTGAGTGGCGCTGGTAGGAGTAAAAGCTGCATTGACAGGTGTTCGAGTAGCCAGACTCGCGCCTCCACGTGCCCATAAAAGCACAGGAGGTGCTTTCAAGTTGCAATCCGGAAAAGCCTCTACGCGAAGGGTATCGGCAAACTCCGAGGAAAATTGCGCGTACGCCCAATCAAAGACTAGACGGGCATTAGACAGTTGGCTCAAATCTAAGGGTGGTAGATAGAGGTAGTCTTGCTGGCTATCTGCCGAATAGCTGAAAAAGTTCATGAACACCGCTAAAGTTGGCTGACCTTTTGGGCCAGTAACCGGCGAAGAGAATCGCTGCCAGGTAATGTCGTCGTCAGGATTGACTACCGCCCAACCTACTGGCGGAAAGGCAGGCGTCTCGAAGCCTTCAGTAAAGTAAGCAGTATATGGCGCTACAACTGCACGGAAATGGAAGGTGAGCGTATCGTTGAAAAAAACGCCCTCTGGGGCATAATCTGTCCACACGCGTAGTCGGTAGAGGCCGTTTTCGATGATGGTAAGCGGTGTTGAGAATGCAAATGCTATGCTCTGGCCGGGTGATAAATCAGGCAAAGTATCTGCTACGGGCGGCTCTTGATTGAGTTGATAGTATACAAGCGCTCCAGTGGCAGGTAGTGTGCCCTCGTTGACGACACGCACGCGCACAGGCCAGGTCATCGGCTCACAGGATATTCGTGTCTCGATATCTGCTTTTATTGGCGAGAGAAGCTCTCGCACAGCCAGGTCATGCGGCTGGGCGCAGGCTAACAACCCGCCCGGCCACGACACCGCCACCGCCCGACGACCTGCCAATCCAGACGGCATAGATGCCCGCACCGAAAACCATAACTCCTGCCCTCTATTTGTTATCGGTATCGTTGCACGAGAGACCGGCGTAGTCACAGCGATCTCCATGTATTTCTGACCCAACACATAAGCATCGTATTGTAAGGTGTCGTTTACAGGCGTCCAGGAGAGCGTTGCTGAATCCAGACAAACGCGCTCTACCTTCAGATTTGTAGGCACCCCGACAATACTCAGCCGAAACTCCGACATATCGCTATGAGCACCACGGGAGACGCGCACGCGCGCTTGTCCGCTGATGACGTTGGGTACGCGCCAGTCGTATATGCGCCTATCGCCACTTACTGCTTCTATAGGCAGCCAGGTCTGACCGTCGTCTGTGGAATAGTGGAGAAGAAAAGGCTCTGCGGTGTCAAAAGCGTCCCATTGAATGCGACAGGTGTCGCCTGGCGCTAAGCCTTCCCCTCCAGCCGGATAGACTAATGTAATGCTATCCGAAAGCCACTCCCATGCAACAAAATAGGGCTGAGGTCCGAGCGGGACCTTAGTCCCTCGAACACGCACAATGTACTCACCGGGAGCAGGGTCTCTGATGACCACCTGTTCAACGTTGTTGACCGAGTCTCGACCGGGCTTGGCCGGTGCGCTCAGTGCAGCAGGGTCTGGAGTGTGGTCGAGTATTTGCGGCAGGTGGGTGGCACCGTGCGGAGCGACCACTTGTAGGTCTAAATCATGGATAAGCGCGCGCGTCGTACCGGCCTCTGCAGGTGGGTCCGCCCAGTAGAGCATGATGCGCGCCTGGCGAACGCCAGGCGGGACACTCAGCACGTGCGTCGAGACCGCCTGGTGGTCGGTTTGAGCCCTGAGCCAGCGCTTTTCAAGCAGCAGGTGATAAGCGCGCCAGGCATTTACCAACCCAAATCCGAACTGAAAGTCAGGCCCTGGATTGCCTAAGTCATTGGCGGTATTGAGCAAGGCGGTCTTAAGCAACGCTGCTGGCGGCTCTTCGCCGTTGAAATGCTCCCGATAGGCCTGCGTCAGTTGGGCCAGCACGCCCGCAACGCCAGGGGCGGCTGCAGAGGTTCCGCCAAAGGTTTGATAGGTGTTGTTGTGCGACGTAGAGCCTTGTCCCTGTCCATGAGCGGTCAAGTCGGGTTTCAGGCGTCCGTCATGCGCTGGCCCTCGGCTAGAGGTACTCATTAACGTGCCGTCAGCGCGCAGGTTGGCTACAGCAATAGCATTCTTGGCCATTTTATGCCCGCCGGTGATGTTGCCCCAGCCCGGGCCCGCTCCGTAGTTGCAGTTGGAAGAGCCATCGTTGCCGCCCGAAAAGACGTGCATCAGCGTGGGAAAATTGTAGAGCTGCTCCTCCACCGTTTGCGCCGTCAGCGTATAGCCGGCATTGCATCCGTTTGAATAGGAAGTGTTCGTGATTGTGGCGTTGCGGTCGGTGTGCAGGCTCAGGGTGGCGTCCTGGAAATCGGCTCGATAACGCACGGTGTACAGGTGAGCACCTGCGGCCATGCCGCGCATGCGTGGGTTGAGGTTGCCTGCCCCACCCAGAATGCCGGCCACACCATCGCCGTGAGTGCCGTTGAAACCCTGGCCCTCTGAAAACCAATCCGTGTAGCGCCCCTGAAAATCAATGTGCGGCCCCAGTGGCCCGTCGTCGCGTACTACGACCGCTACACCCGATCCATCGTAGCGGCGGCCCAGCGGAGAGTCCATGTCTAAGAGCCCGGAGCGATGCCACGAGCGGCCATTAATATCTTCTGGTACAGAAGGCGGCGGCATCAACTCTAAATAGCGGACGAAGGGCAACGCCGCCAGTGTCACCAGGTCTGCCTCCCGAACGGACAGATGCAGAAAGCCATTTTGATGGCCTTCCTCCACAACCTCGTAACCAGAAGCACGCAGACGCTCACCCGCTTCCGCTATGCGCACCTGTGGATACACCTGAACATACACATGCACGCCCTCGCCATCTAATGCCCACGCCCCGAAGGGCCGCTCCTTCAAGTTGGCGTTCATCTTCTCCTCCGGCAAGGGCGCCCATATGCGACGAGCGTTCAGGAGCGACAGCCGATGCTCCGAAAACCCCTTGGGCAAGGCGACCAAGTAAGTGTTTTCAGCCACATAACTGATAAACTGCACACCCTCTGACTCCAACCATTTCCGCACCCGCGACGACGGCAATGGATCGCATAAAACACGGCGATAGTAATAGTTGCTAAGCGTTTCATCGAGCCCCGAACCCACCGACTCAATTTGGGAATGATTCTTGCTAAAAGCCTTGTCCGCCGCATTGCCAGCGGAAGAGCCCGGTGATACCTGTTGGGCCCCAACTCCACTAATGACCTGCCACCATAAAATAAGAAAGAAAAAAATGCGCATAACGAGCCTTTTTGCAACCCCAGAAATGAACACGCTGTTTTTTGAGGACTATCATTCGTGGCGCTAAAATGCGTGTAATCGTTGTACCGTCGCATGCGTCTTATGGACAGGAATAGCAAAAACGTTAATTTGCCTTTTCACCCATCCTTCGCGCCCTACCTTTGGCGCCCTAATTTTTTAGAACGAAAATGATACCATCATACGTGTGGGTCGGTTTTGTGGCCTTGATTTTACTTTTAATGGCCCTCGACCTGGGAATTCTCCATCGCAAAGCACATACGCCAACTGCCCGCGAGGCTCTCTTTTCAACGACAATTTGGGTCAGTTTAGCCCTCTTGTTCAACGTCTTCATTTACTTTGCTTACGAGTACAAGTGGCTGGGGCTGGGGCTGTTCGCCCACGAACCTATGGACGGACGCGAGGCGGCGGTAAAATACTTGACGGCCTACCTGCTTGAAGAGTCGCTGAGCATGGACAACCTCTTCGTCATGGCGCTCGTATTTGCCCAGTTTCGCGTGCCTAAGGCCTACCAGCACCGCGTGCTTTTTTGGGGTATTCTGGGCGTGCTGGTCTTTCGCGGACTGCTTATCGGCGCCGGTCTGGCATTAGTACATTATTTCACCTGGTTGTTCTACCTCTTTGGAGCTCTCTTGCTTTGGTCGGCTTATAAAATGTGGCGTAGCGGTGAGTCCACCGAGGAAATGCCTTCCGATCACGGCGTCATGCGTTTCCTCCGACGTTTTTATCCTATCTCCAGCTCTTACGATGGCGGGCGTTTCTTTACCGTCGAGAATGGACGCCGCGCTGCCACGCCTTTGCTCGTAGCACTTTTAGTCGTGGAAACCAGCGACATTATGTTCGCCTTTGACTCTGTGCCTGCAGTGTTTTCTATTACCACCGACCCTTTCCTCGTTTTCTCCTCCAACATCTTTGCCATCCTGGGGTTGCGCTCGCTGTTCTTTGTGCTCTCGAACATGCTGGACCGCTTCGCATATCTTAATTACAGCATGATCGCCATTCTTTCCTTTATTGGCGTCAAAATGATTTTACTGCCTTTACATATCCATATTCACGAGCTGCTCTCCTTAGGAGTCATTGTCGTACTCCTTGCCGTGGGCATTGCTGCCTCGATCCTAAAGCCTGCGTCAAGCGAACCCCAACCTGACACTTCTGCGTCCGTGCCTGAAGAAAATGGCATACCTGAAAAACCGCCATTCCCTGCCCAAGCGGCACCATTAAAAAGGGAAATTTCACATGCCTCAAAATTTTAACACTCCAAGAAATTGCCTGATTGAGTAAACCGCCTATTTTTGTGTCTGCATTGAAGGGTCTTTTGCCTTTTGTGCGGCCATACCAGCGTTTTTCCAAACTCACATCTATCCCTTGTTCAATTCCTTTTGCCATGCGACACGAGGAAAAAAGCAAAAAAGATGAGCGTTACACCGACGAACGCATCTACACCAATCACAAGTCCTCGCACAAAAAGAAAAAACTAAAACCCGTTGAGAAAGTCAAGTATCGCCTGAAGGCGTACTCCGACGACGAAGAGGAATGACGAGCACTACCCTACCCTGTCCGCTCATCGCCGCAAGCTGGTATCCGGCTTGCGGCGATTTTCATTTTTTTATGGAGGCGGGTTACCTCGGCTCGGCAGTCTGCATTAAAGGCTAAAACACATTCGAGACATGAATCGTACGCGCATCCTTGGCCTGATACTCTTCTTAGCTGCCCACACCTTTGCCTCGCAGGCACAATCGTATAAAACGGCTGGTGGCATCCGCATGGACAATGGCCTGAACTTGACGCTAAAGCAACACATCGCTAACGGCTGGGCTGCTGAGGGCGTCCTGCATACGTCTATTGGCTCACGCGACTTAGGGGCTACCCTGCTGGCCGAAAAACACCATCGCATCCTTTTTCGAGGCATTAATATTTATTACGGTGCCGGCGCGCACTATTACTGGCAAAACGAACCGCTGCGCCAGGACGCCCCATACGCCGAGGATATCTACGGTGCATCCTTCATTGGCGGCGCCGAGATATCGTTGGGCCGCATCAACGTTTCCATAGATTGGAAGCCCGAACTCCACCTCAATGGCGGCGGCGGCTTCGATTGGAACGGCTCGGCCATATCGGTGCGCTACGTCCTGGCCAAACGCGAACGCCGCACCCTGCGCAACTGGAAAGTCTGGGACGACTTAGGACTGAACGGACGCGAGCGCCAAAAGTCGCGCCGCCCGTCGAAGCGGTCTTAAAAGCGGCAATATGCCTCCCAAAACGCAGCGTTCGGATAGAGGTGTTCTCCCGGGCGCTGCGAACTTTTTAGCGGGCAATGGCGATACGTCGGGTTAGCGAACGGCCGGCAGACGGCGCCAGCTCCAGGGTGTAGAGGCCGGCAGGTAAAAGCGCTACACTCAGGCGCAGCTCACGGGCAGCATTGGGCCAGGGCTGATCAAGTGCCAACTGACCAATAGCATTCCAAAGCCGCACTCGCTGTGGAGAGGGACCGCCCATCCAAAGCACCTGTAAGTAGTCCGTCGCCGGATTGGGACTAACACGTACAACAGGGAGCACGGGCTCGGGCAGCATACTTAACGCACCGGTCAAACGGAGCAGTTGCAGCCCGTTCTGCATATCCCCTGCAATGATAGTACCCGAAGGCAACCATGGGTAATTGCCCCAACAGCCATAGTAGGTGTTGTATTTTGTGTTCTGTGGGTGAGTGTCGTAATAGGCCACCAGTTTCGGCGATGCGGGGTTACTGATATCATACACCAGCAGACCGTCCTCATATTGCGAGTTGAACAGCAGGTTGTCTTTAATGTAAACGTTGTGCGGAATCGCATTGTGCGTACCTGCCGGCAAGAACGCATCCAAAAACGAGTTTCGGATAATCAGGTCGTTGTCCGCCATTTTTTCCAAATCCACTACCAATACAGGCCGGCCGGAAGGAATTTCCTCCGTGAGGTAGGCGTACCGGCCATCCTGGGTCAGCCAGCTATTGTGATGATAACCACCCGTGGGCGATAGGCTGGCAATCGTTTTAGGCGTATCCACACCAGCACTTCGGCAGTCGTAGATAAAATAGCCCTCAAAGCCGCAAGAGGCATATACTGTATCGCCGCGCACATAGGAGTCATGCACGTAACCGCCCGGAAGCGCATAGGTGCCAATTAGAATCGGTTTGTCGGGGTCCTGGCGTACGTCTAAGATGGCGAGTCCTCCGAAAGCAATATTCGAGCCATTCAGATAAATACGCCCGGAGACCGTGTCCAACGTAATGGTGTGCGCACTGCGAAAAATTTGGTTGCTAAAATAGGTTTGGACGATAGTATCGGGCGCTTTTGAAAAGTCTAAAATCATTAAACCCTCTGATGTAGCATCCGAGACGGCATAAATTCGGTTTTTATAAGATTTAAACTCACGCCAGACGGTGTTGGTCAGGCCTTCAAATTTACCGACGAGTTTAGGTTGGGTAGGCGTGGTAACGTCAAAGACCAACACATGACGCGCACCGCCCAAAACGGCGTATTCGCGGCCATTGACAGCCAGCCCCCAGCAGCCGCTGTATCGTACGTTGAGGTTACCTGGCGAGGCAACGGGCAACGTGGTGTCGTGCCATTGCGCCAGCCGGATCATGTTGAGGGAGTCTTGCGCCGCAATAGAAAACGCCCCCAGAATGAGGCAAAGAAAAGCCGTCTGAAGTCGGAATAACATGCGAATAACAAAGTGTTTGGATAAAAAACGATACTACTTTTGCCTTGTAAAAGCAACCTGATAACGCTGCCCAAGCATCACCAAATGTAACAAAGCAGCACAGCGCGCAAATACGCTGGTCAAAGTAACAGACAACATGACATATCAGCCCAGACTTTTCGTTCTAATGCTTGCGTGGAGCGCCTTTAGTTGCTCGACCATTGCTCAAAAATACAGTAATGAATTTCTGGCTATTGGCGTGGGCGCCCGTGCCCACGGCATGGCCAGCGCACAAACGGCACTGGTTGGGGATGTTACGGCCGCCTATTGGAACCCTGCAGGTCTGGCTGAAATCCGCGCACCCTTCCAGGTAGCGGCCATGCACGCCGAGTGGTTCGTCGGCGTAGCCCAATACGACTACATTGGATTCGCCAAAGCCCTCAATCGCAACCAGCGCTCTTATCTGGCCCTGTCGGTTATCCGGCTGGGCATTGACAACATCCCCTACACCATCAACTTAGTGAACCCCGACGGTTCGGTGAATTACGACAATTTATCCTCTTTCTCGGCTGCCGATTACGCCCTCATGGGCAGTTATGCTCGCCAACTGGGCAACCCAGCCCTTACCTTAGGCGGCACGGTCAAAGTCATCCGCCGCATCATTGGCTCCTTTGGCGGTTGCTGGGGCTTCGGCGCCGACCTCGGCCTTCAATACCGAAAGAACGGCTGGATGCTCGGCGTCATGGGCCGAGACCTCACCACCACCTTTAATGCCTGGTCGTTCACCCTCACTGAACGCGAAAAACAGGTCTTTCAACAAACCGGCAACGAACTGCCCGCCGGCGGCACCGAAATCACCCGCCCGCGCTTCATCCTGGGCACTGCGCGCCAGTTTCGACTAAACGAAAAAACTACCTTGCTGCCTGCTGTAGACATAGACATCACCACCGACGGTCGTCGAAACACCCTGTTGCGAACCTCCGCCATTAGCGCCGACCCGCGACTCGGCATCGAAGCTAATTACGACCAAATCGTTCAACTTCGACTCGGCGTGGGTAACTTTCAATACGTCAAAAAAGACTTCAACCCCAACGAAGAACGCCTTGCCTTCCAGCCCAACTTCGGTATCGGCCTGCGTCTGGGCCGATTCCAGCTAGACTACGCCCTTACCGACATTGGAAACTTCTCTCAGGTGCTTTACTCCCACATTTTTTCTATACGCCTCGACTTTAAAGAGCGCACTTCGCCTCCTGCTGGAGAGTCGAACCTTTGAAGAGGCCCTGCCGACGTATAATTCCCGGCGCGCAAAAGGTTTTTTTTGCCAATAAACGCCCGTACCGTATCTTTGCGCCAACCTTGCGAGGCATGGCCAACGAAAGGGAACCACGGGTTCCCTTTTTGTTTATGCGCCAGCTAGAAAGCGACGAATGCTATGGAGCTGACCGAACGCATCGAACAAATCCTGACCGAACTTTTCGCTGCCGACGAGCATCTGGCCGACTGTTTTCCGGTGGAAATCAGCCTGCAGCCGCGTCAAAAGCTGTGTGTCTTCGTAGACAGCGATTCGGGCATCAATTTTGATAAGTGTAAGAGGATCAGCCGCCATTTAGAGGCCCATTTAGACGCTAACGGCTGGTTGGGCGAAAAATACGTCCTCGAAGTCAGTAGCCCCGGCGTAGGGCGGCCCTTGCGGCTGTGGCGACAGTACCGCAACAACATCGGTCGCCACCTGCTCGTAACGCTACACGATGGAACCTCTCAACGCGGCGTGCTGAAGGCCGTTGAAGAAACCCATCTCGTACTGGAGCAAGAGCGCAAAGAAAAACAGAGCAACAAATCGGTGAGCACACTCACCGAGCGTGAGATACCCTTCGAGCAAATTGCCTCAGCTGTCGTTAAAATCGTCTTTTAGATATTTGCAACATTAGAACCGATATTTACTTGGCCTTCAGGCCTTTTAACACAAAAAAGAAAATTCATGGAGAACTTCGTAGGCGTATTTTCTGAATTCAAGACCGTCAAAAACATAGACCGCCCCACTATGGTGCGCGTGCTGGAAGACGTCTTCCGAACCCTCATCCGGCGCAAATACGGATCGGATGAAAATTTCGATGTCATCGTCAACGTCTCCACAGGCGACTTAGAAATCTGGCGCGTGCGTCAGGTGGTACCCGACGGCGAAGTAACGGATGAAAACACTCAAATCAGCGAGTCGGAGGCACGGCTGGTAGATGCCGACCTGAGCGTAGGCGACGAGTGCTATGAGCAGCTTAGCATCGAAGAATTCGGCCGCCGCGCTATCACAGCCGCTCGCCAGACGCTGGTATCGCGCATCCTGGAACTGGAAAAAGACGAAATTTATCGCCGCTACTCGGAAATGGTTGGTGAAATCGTTACTGGTGAAGTGAGCCAAGTACTGAAGCGCGAGCTCCTTCTCGTGGACGAAAAAACAGGCCGAGAGCTTGTATTGCCCCGTTCCGAAATGATTAAAGGCGACTACTATCGCAAAGGCGACTTAGTGCGCGGCATCATCCGGCGGGTAGAAATGCGCAACAACACACCTTATATTATTATAAGCCGCACAGACCCTCTCTTCCTGCAGCGACTGATGGAAGCCGAAGTCCCTGAAATTGAAGACGGCATTATCGAAATTAAAAATGTTGTCCGAATCCCTGGCGAACGCGCTAAGGTAGCCGTGGAAAGCCACGACGACCGCATTGATCCCGTAGGCGCTTGTGTAGGCATGAAGGGTAGCCGCATTCACGGCATCGTACGCGAACTGCGCAACGAAAATATTGACATCATCGTCTATACCAGCAACATCCAGCTGTACATCAGCCGAAGCCTGACGCCTGCTAAACCTACGCGAATAGAGGTAGATGTAGCCAAGAAACGCGCCAGCGTCTATCTTGAACCTGACCAGGTCAGCTTAGCCATCGGAAAAGGCGGCTCCAATATCAAATTAGCCTCCAAGTTAACGGGCTTCGAAATTGACGTCTACCGCAATACGGCACAGGAGTATGAGATTGACGACGTCGAACTCGAAGAATTTTCCGATGAAATCGAGCCCTGGATCATCCAGACGCTTAAAAGCATCGGCTGCGACACAGCACGTCAGGTGCTCGAACTCGCCCCTGAAGAGATCGCACGCCGCACCGATTTGGAAGAGGAAACCATTAGAGAAGTATTGGCCATCCTGGCTCGCGAATTTGAAGGCGAAGAGTAAGTACAACTGTCGCTATGGCGCCACCAAAGACGGCCTATTATGTCCACTTGCTGGAATTGCTTCGGCAAGAGCGAGAAGAAGACTATCGTCTCTTCCTGCAGACCGTACGGGCCACTCCGTTGCACGAGCGCGTCGCTCAGGGCTACACCTGGTATCCGCTTCGCATAGTGCAGACGGGATTTGCCTTGGGCGACAGAGCATATGTCGTCGTTGAGCGCACTACACACCTGGACGAGCCGCATCAATTGCGCGCGGGTCAGGTCGTTAGCTTGTTCACACGGGAACCACACGTGGACAAGCCCGAAAAAGTGGGTATCATCCACTATATCGAGCGCAATCGGATGAAGATCATCCTCCAGGCGCGCGACGTACCTGAATGGCTGAATTTTGGCCCGATAGGCGTGGACATGCTCTTCGACGATCGCAGTTACGCCGAAATGGAGCAGGCGCTCCAGCGCCTCATCAGTGCCAAAGGCGACCGTCTGGCCGAGCTCCGCGACTTAGTAGCAGCCTGGCCAGTCTCCGATGTCTCCCTCAACCATGCCTCCAATCCGGCCAACCCCTCTCAAGCGGAATTGGCAGACACGCTCTTTGCTCAGGAAAGCCACGCTGAAGCCGAACGCTCTGTTTGGGAGGCCCTCAACCCTTCCCAACGCGCCGCGGTGAAAGCCATCTTAGATAACCGCGATATTACCGTAGTACACGGACCACCCGGCACAGGCAAAACCACTGTGCTTGTCGCCGCTATACGCCTGCTATGCCGTCGCGAAAACACGGTATTGGTAACGGCGCCCAGCAACACCGCTGCCGACCTCCTTACTGAACGATTGGCCCAAGCGGGCCTGAGCGTCGTGCGCATTGGCAACATCAGCCGGGTGGACGAGGCTATTTTAGACCATACCCTGGAAGGTATCTTAGCCAATCATCCGGAAAGCCGACACATCAAACGGGTCAAAATTCAAGCCGCCGAATATCGGCGTCAGGCGCGCCGCTACAAGCGCAGCCTGCGCTCTGAAGACCGCCGCGAACGCGAACACCTCAAAAGCCAGGCGCGAGAGCTGGAAGCCTGGGCCAGGACGCTCGAAGAGCGCCTCGTCGAACAGACCCTTACCTCTGCTCAGGCCATCGTTTGCACCTTAGTAGGCGCTGCGCATCCCGTATTGGAAAAAATGCGCTTCCGCACCTGCGTTATTGACGAGGCCGCTCAGGCGCTGGAACCTGCTTGTTGGATCCCAATTGCCAAATGCAGCCGCGTTGTATTGGCCGGAGACCCATTCCAACTACCACCGACGGTTAAAAGCATAGAAGCCGCACGCAAAGGCCTGAACATCACCCTCATCGAGCGTTGCATCAGCCTCCTGCCCGACCGCGTACGCCTGCTCACCGTCCAGTATCGTATGCACCGGGCCATCATGGACTTCTCTAACCAATACTTTTATGGCGGAGCGCTCATCGCTCACGAAAGCGCTGCTCAGCGCTCGCTGCAAAAGCATCTGTCCGCTCAACTGCCCAATGAAACCCTCTCAGACTTCGGCCCTCCTGCCAACTGGAGCGCCATTACTTTCGTGGACACCGCCGGCTGTGGCTTTGAAGAGCGACTGAGCACCGCCGAAGGTGTCGCACGAAATCTTAGCCGCTATAATCCCGACGAAGCCCTTCTCCTGCGTGAACACCTCTTAAAAGTACTCCAATTTTTCACCCAGGTAGGGGAGCTCGTCAGTAACACAAGCACCTCGCCCGACGCTGCCAAATTGAACTTACCCAGCATTGGCATCCTCTCACCTTATCGAGAGCAAGTGCTTCAATTGCAAACCCTCTTTCGCGATGACGCCTTCCTGATGCCTCTGCTGGCACAGCGCGCCAGCACTCCCGACGCAATAACACCTTTCGGACGTCCTGAGCCTCTCATCACTATCACCACTATTGACGGCTTTCAAGGCCAAGAAAGAGACATCATCTACATCAGCTTGGTGCGCTCTAATCCGAAAGGCGATATCGGCTTCCTGCAAGACTATCGCCGCATGAATGTTGCTATGACCCGAGCACGCAAAATGCTAGTCGTCTTGGGCGACTCCGCTACGATTGGAAACAACAAATTCTATCAGGCCTTTCTCGACTACTGCAGCCGCCATGGCCAGTATCGCACCGCCTGGGAGTGGATGCGCTAACACTTCCTAATCAACAAGGGCGAAAACCATACCTCCTCGCCCGTCCACGTGCCGCTGACAAAAACGCTTATACACACGGTTATCGTTCTATCTATGCTATGATGCACTTGACCGTACTCTATGAAGACGAGGACTATGTCGCTATTGATAAACCCACCGGAATCTTGGTACATCGAACGGGCATCAGCGAGGACGACACCTTCTTATTACAGCAACTGCGCCGCCAGCTTAGGCGCCGCATTTACCCTATACATCGCTTAGACCGCGCTACCTCAGGCGTGTTGATCTGGGCCAAAAACCCAGAAGCCGCCAGCCGTTTAGGGCCTATGTTCGAACATCGGCAAGTGCAAAAAACTTATGTAGCCGTCGTAAGAGGCTGGACAGCGGACGCCGACCGAATAGACTATCCATTGGCGCCTCCCGACCAGCCCACAGCACCGCGCCTGCCCGCCCAAACAACTTATCGCACTTTGGCACGCAGCGAAATGCCCTGGCACATCGGAAACCGACACACAACCGCGCGATTCTCACTAACGCTGGCCCGGCCTGAAACCGGGCGCTGGCACCAAATTCGCCGCCATTTTGCTCACCTTCGACATCCCATCATCGGTGACAGACGCTACGGCGATAACAAGCACAACCGATTCTTCCGCGAGCAACTTAATCTCAATCGCCTGTTGCTGCATGCCTGGCAGCTGACCTTTCAGCACCCTAAAAGCGGCCTCGACGTCTGTATTGAAGCGCCACTGGAGGCAGCATTTTGCCGGGCCCTCCAACTCTTGGCACTCCATCCCGCAGGCATAAATTTACTGGGTGATAGAGCGGAGCCCAGCCCACCGGAGCATTACTTCTAAACCTAAGATAGCCAGCACAAACAGCAAGAGTTGCGAAAAGTAATCCGCTGTTTGATGCACTACCGATACTTCGATGCGCGTCCTTTCCAACTGGTCAATCTCGTCATAGATATCCTCCAGTTCCTTCTCCGTCCAGGCGCGGTAAAACTTACCTTTTGTCATAGCTGCAATTTCCTCTAGCAACGCTGTATCGAATGACGTCTGCCGGGGTGCATACTGATATGTGCCGTCCGGATTGCGGGCAACGGGCGAAAGCACGATGCCGGTCGTACCGATGCCGATAGCATAGACTCGAATGCCGAAGAGCTGCGCCATTTCCGCCGCCATCCGCGGCGTGATGTAACCCGCATTGTTTTCTCCATCGGTCAGCAACACAATGACTTTGCCCTTCGACGGGCTGTCTTTGAGCCGATTGACGGCTGTAGCCAGGCCCATACCAATAGCTGTACCATCTTCGAGGCGCCCTACCTGCACATCCTTCAGGAGTTCCTGCACCAATTCTCGATCTGTGGTGAGGGGGCAGAGCGTGAATGCTTCGGCGGAAAAGATGACTACTCCGATGCGATCGTTGGCGCGCTTGCGCACAAAGCGCTCAGCCACCTCTAAAGCTACTGAAAGTCGGTCGGGATTAAAATCGCGGCTGAGCATGCTCGGCGATACGTCAATAGCCAAGGCAATGTCCACTGCGTCGGCCTGCACCCGCTGCTCTTGCCAATGCCGCTGTGGGCGAGCAAGTGCAACGACAAGCACTCCCAGCGCCAATATGGGGAGCACGGGCAGCGCCATTATTACAGCGGCACGCCAAGTATTCCCCCCCGAGAGAGTACTCAAAGCCGGCATTAAAAACGACAGCTGCGCCGGACGGCCAGATTTCCAGAACCGATAGGCCAAAAATAATGGGACTATCAGCAAGAGCAAACCCAATGGATGAGCGAAGGACACAATTACCTTAAAGACTCAGCAGTGGAAGATGGGCGTTCATCAGCCGTTGCAGCGAGCGCCAGCGCCGTCTGCTCCACGAGGCGCCGGGCCTCGCGCAAGGCCTGGGCATGATAATATTCGGGAGGCCGAACACGTGCAAATTTGACTAAGTCACTCCGATACAGCAACTCTTCCAGTGCGGGTAATAAGTGCTGCGGAATGGAAGTCGTTTTGCAATAGCGCAAGGTCTCCTCGGTACTGGACTCCAAAGCTGGAATGCCGTACTGGCGCTCCAAGTACTCGCGAACAATTCTGGAAAGCTCCGTATAATAGCCATCAAATACCTCGCGTTGCCACAGACGCCGCTGCTCTAAAGCGTTCATCTGTTCTAAGGCGATTTCCCACGGCTGGCTTGCCCGCACCTGTTCCAGACTCGGACGAGATAAGCGCCGACGCCTCAATAACCAGTATGCTCCCGCACCTGAAAGCATCAAGGCCAATACCACACCTATCCACAAGCGCCAGCGCTCCCAGCCATCCGAAGGCGTTGGCCATAAGGCCTTAATATCTCGCCACGAGGCTTCGTCCTCCGGGGTGGGCGTTGGAAAAACGCGAATTTGAATAGGGGCGGTTCGCAGGGTATCTCCTTGGAGCAGAATAACAGGCAACGGCGGCAATACAACTTCACCTGGCTCGAAAAAAATAAGCGTTATCTCTTGACGCCATTCACCCTCCCTACGTTCCCAGGGCGTGTGGGCCAGAACATTCTCGCGCGGTATGTGCTCGAACCATCCCGATAAATCCGTATACACTGGCTGCACAATCATCGCATCTAAGCGCAGCTGCACTTTAAAAGCAGCACCCGTTTCAACTGCACTTGAGTCGCATATGACTTTCATTCCCTCCTCTCCCGGCTGAGATGTACCCACCAGACTCTTCCCTAAGAAGGCGACCAGCAGAAGCACCGAGGCGTATTTCCTATCCCAAAACTGCGCACACATGATGGAGGCAAAGGTCGGTTACTTTAGTTCAAAACTTCTTTCGCACCAGCATTAAACCGTCGCGCAGCGGAAGCAAAAGATTTTCTACGCGCTCGTCGGCGTGTACGTGGTCATTGAAAGCGCGCAAAGCGCGCGCTGTTTCATCCTCCGGATCGAGGACCGTTTTGCCGCTCCAGAGGACGTTGTCGGCCAACAGCAATCCACCCGCTCGCAACTTGGGCAGTACTAGCTCATAGTGCCTCAGATAGTCCATCTTTCCGGCGTCTAAGAAAATTAAGTCAAAGGTCTCATGCAGCATCGGCACAATCACCTCTGCATCTCCGATATGGATCGAAATCTTATGCTGCAAGTTAGCCTTTTGGACGAACATGTCCAGTATCTTCCGTAATTCGTCATTAGCTTCAATGGTGTGCAAGATACCATCTTCGGCCAGCCCCTGGGCCAAACACAGCGCGCTGTAACCCGTGAAGGCGCCCACTTCAAGAATGCGCCTGGGCCGCATCAGTTGGCTGATGAGTGTCAGGAAGCGCCCTTGCAGAGGGCCGCTCATCATCTGCGGGTACAACGTGTGCAGATAGGTATATCGCTCCAGCTCCGTCAGGATCGGGTCTGGAGGAGTGGAGTGCGCCTGGCAATAGGCCAAAAGCCGTGGGTAAATATCCGATGCAAACATTTTCTCGAAGCGAAGCAGGCATAATGGACCGGCAAATAACAGAAAAGCGAAGAATATTCAAGTTTTTTTTGAAAAAAGATTTTTCAGTTCAAAATGTCGCCTTACCTTTGCACACGCTTTTGCGAAGGGCAGGTTTTTGTCTGAGTAGCAGGCGCGTTCTTTGAAGTTTTTTCTCTTTTTAGGGCCTGTAGGGGCTAATAAATCGGCCAGTATAGCTCAGTTGGTAGAGCAGCTGATTTGTAATCAGCTGGTCGGGGGTTCGAGTCCCTCTACTGGCTCTTCAGAAAGAGAATTCCATTGGGGGTGCCCCGGAGTTGGAGAGCCGGGCCAGACTGTAAATCTGGTGCTTCACAGCTGAGTAGGTTCGAATCCCACCACCCCCACGGCTCTCTTGAGTTTTGCGGTGGTAGCTCAGTTGGTAGAGCGTCAGCCTTCCAAGCTGAATGTCGCGAGTTCGAGTCTCGTCCGCCGCTCCAAAGAACGGAGAAAGCACCAGCAGCGCTTCGTATTTGCCGTTGTAGCTCAGGGGTAGAGCACTTCCTTGGTAAGGAAGAGGTCGTGAGTTCAATTCTCATCAACGGCTCTGTTTTTCGATTTTTAATCCATCTGCTTCTCTAAAACGGCTGTTTTGCTGTCGAAGGTGAAAAAGAATCACCGCTTTTTTAGCATAAAAAAGTCTGCAAGACAGGCAATATATTTTGATGAACGTTAACTAAACAAACAATTTGTTCAAACATTTTTTAGTCTAAACCAATGGCAAAAGATACATTTGTTCGCACCAAACCCCACGTCAACATCGGGACGATTGGCCACGTGGACCACGGTAAGACGACGCTGACTTCCGCCATCACGTACGTGTTGGCTCAGAAAGGTCTGGCAAAGAAGATGGACTATGCCGCTATTGACGCAGCGCCGGAAGAGAAGGAGCGCGGTATTACTATCAACACCGCCCACGTGGAATATGAGACGGAGAACCGTCACTACGCCCACGTGGACTGCCCGGGCCACGCCGACTACGTGAAGAACATGATCACGGGTGCTGCCCAGATGGATGGCGCCATCCTGGTGGTGGCCGCAACGGATGGTCCGATGCCTCAAACGCGCGAACACATCCTGCTGGCTCGCCAAGTGGGCGTGCCCAAAATCGTGGTATATATCAACAAAGTAGATTTGGTGGACGACCCCGAAATGCTCGAACTGGTGGAGATGGAAGTGCGCGAGTTGTTGAACACTTACAAATTCGACGGCGACAACGCTAGCGTTATCCGAGGCTCAGCTCTTAAGGCGTTAGAAGGCGATCCGGAAGGTGTCAAGAGCATCGAAGAATTGATGGCCGCTTGCGACCGCGACATTCCGGAGCCAACGCGCGAAGTGGACAAGCCTTTCCTGATGCCGGTCGAAGATGTGTTCACGATCACGGGTCGTGGTACGGTAGCCACGGGTCGTATCGAGCGCGGCGTCATCAACGTTAACGACCCGGTCGAAATCGTCGGCCTGATGAAGGATGGCGAAAAGCCCAAGACTTCCACAGTAACGGGTGTGGAAATGTTCCGTAAAATCCTTGACCGTGGTCAGGCGGGTGACAATGCAGGTTTGCTGCTGCGCGGTATTGAAAAACACGAAGTTAAGCGCGGTATGGTAATTTGCAAGCCAGGCAGCGTAAAGCCGCATAAGCGCTTCAAGTGTTCGGTGTACGTGCTGTCCAAAGAAGAAGGTGGCCGTCATACGCCGTTCTTTTCCGGCTATCGTCCGCAGTTCTACTTCCGCACCACGGACGTTACGGGCGACGTAAAACTGCCGCCAAACGTGGAGATGGTTATGCCGGGCGATAATGTGGAGTTTGAAGTTACGCTTCACAGCTCCATCGCTATGGAGCAGGGCCTCCGTTTCGCCATTCGCGAGGGCGGTCGCACGGTGGGCGCCGGTCAGGTAACAGAAATCCTGGACTAATTGCACAAACAAGAGCGCGAAGCCGAAGTAAAAAGCAAGATACGCATTGCTCCCTTCGCGCTCTTCTCTCTTAGGGGTATAGCTCAATTGGTAGAGCGGCGGTCTCCAAAACCGCAGGCTGCGGGTTCGAGTCCTGCTGCCCCTGCTGCCTGAAAATAGGAAACCGCACGGTATTCCCTTGATTTTTAAAGACCTGCTTTAAGGTATGGAGAAGGTTACGCTCTACTTGAAAGAAAGTTACCAGGAGCTCATGGAGCATGTTACCTGGCCCACAATGGCTCAACTCCAAGAGAGCACAGTGGTGGTGCTGGTTACATCGGTGATTTTGGCTTTGCTTATTTTTATTATGGATTTGGCGTGCGGCTTTACATTTAAAAGCATCTACGGCGTTTTGTAATGCCGCCTACAGGAGGAAAAGCCTCCGGTATTTTCTATGGCTAAAAGTAAAAAAGAAAGGGAAGAGGTCGCTGAAGAGCCCAAAGTAGTCGCACCTGAACGGCGGTGGTATGCTTTGCGCGTTATTAGCGGACATGAAAAAAAGATCAAAGAGCGCATCGAGATGGAGATAGAGCGCTCCAACTGGAAAGATTTTATTTTTCAGGTCGTAGTCCCGACGGAGAAGGTTTACAAAATTCGCTCGGGTAAAAAAGTGGCTCAAGAGCGCAATCTTTTGCCCGGTTATGTCTTGGTGGAAGCCCTAAATACCCGCCTGCACGGCGACGTGGTGAAGACCATAAGCGAGATACCTAATGTTGTATATTTTTTAGGCAAGGATAATCCGACTCCAATGACGCAGGCCGAGGCCAACCGGCTGCTGGGGATTGCCGATGATAGCCTGTCCTCCGGAGAAACATTTGTAGAGCCCTTTATCGTGGGCGAAACCGTCAAAATCATTGATGGCCCATTTACCGATTTTATCGGTGAAATCAAAGAGGTTAATGAGGAGAAACGCAAACTAAAAGTTATCGTCAAGATTTTTGGTCGAGGTACCGAGGTAATGCTTAGTTTCTTGCAGGTAGAAAAAATCAGTTAAAACCGTTTTCGAGGCCTGCTCCGAATGAAGAGCAGGCACGCTTCCCTCGAAGAGCGCGCGTTAACTGACCGATAAATCTTTCATAACGAGTTGTCTTTAAAGCAATTATGGCAAAAGAAGTCGAATTTTATATCAAACTTCAGGTGAAAGGCGGCCAGGCTAACCCGGCGCCTCCCATTGGCCCAGCTTTGGGCTCCAAGGGGGTGAACATCATGGAGTTTTGCAAGCGTTTCAACGCGCAGACGCAAGACCAACAAGGAAAAGTACTGCCGGTGGTGGTATCGGTGTATAAGGATAAAACCTTTGATTTCGTCATCAAGACGCCGCCAGCAGCCGCCCAGCTATTCGAAGCTGCACGCCTTAAACCCGGACAGGGTTCGCCTCAGCCTAACCGCAAAAAAGTGGGCTCTGTTACGTGGGATCAGGTACGCGCTATTGCCGAAAACAAAATGCCTGACCTCAACTGCTTTACCATCGAGTCGGCCATGAAAATGGTGGCCGGTACAGCCCGCAGTATGGGCATCACAATAGAAGGCACGCCCCCCTGGCAACAAAAATAATTCAACGCAGCTCCTGCGACACACTTAAAGGGAGTTTCGGCCCATCCGGAACGTTAGACCTTTCAATCGCATTAACATGAAAAAACTAACAAAGAAGCGCCGCGCCGTTGAAGGCAAGGTGGACAAAACCAAAGAGTATTCTCTGCAAGAGGCGATGGCATTAGTCAAAGAAGTCAACACGACAAAATTTGACGCCTCTGTGGATTTGCACGTGCGCTTAGGTATTGATCCTCGTAAAGCCGACCAGGCGTTGCGTGGAACGGTATCGCTCCCGCACGGTACGGGCAAAACTAAGCGCGTGCTGGTCTTCTGCACGCCTGACAAGGTTGACGAAGCCAAAGCCGCCGGTGCCGACCATGTAGGTCTGGAAGACTACATCCAGAAGGTTACGGAAGGCTGGATGGATGTGGATGTCGTGATTGCTACTCCAAATGTTATGGCCCAATTGGGTAAGGTAGCGCGCATTTTGGGCCCGAGAGGCCTTATGCCCAACCCTAAGACGGGCACAGTAACCAACGACATCGCTGCCGCCGTACAGGAAGTGAAAAAAGGCAAAATCGCTTTCCGCGTGGACAAGTTCGGCATCGTCCATGCCTCTGTGGGCCGCGTATCGTTTACGCCAGAGCAACTTACGGAAAATGCTTTTGAGCTTCTCACTACCCTCGTGCGCATGAAGCCGGCCAGCGCCAAAGGCACCTACATGAAGTCCATCGCTGTAGCCAGCACCATGAGCCCAGGCATTGCCGTTGACCCTAAAACCATTAAAATTTGAGCCACCGCAGGCTTTTCACCTCTTTATTCTGGTTCTTCTTAAAGCAAAACAAACCATGACACGCGAAGATAAAAACGCTGCTATTGCCGAACTCCAGGAAACGCTGGGGGCTACGCCGTTCTTTTACGTGGCAGACTCCTCGACGCTAACGGTGGCACAAGTCAACAAGCTTCGGCGAATGTGCTTCGAGAAGGGCATTCGGATGAAAGTTGCTAAAAATACCCTCATCCGTAAAGCTTTAGAGGCTATCTCAGCCAATAGCAAGCGCAATTACGAACCTCTTTATGAGAGCTTGCACGGCCCTACCACCCTCTTTATTTCGGAAAATCCGAAAGCGCCTGCTCAGCTCATCGAAGAGTTTCGCAAAACTGCAGAGCGTCCAGTGCTCAAAGCAGCCTACATTGACTCGAGTATTTTTATTGGCGACGACCAACTCAAGGCTTTAACCAACCTGAAAAGCAAAGAAGAGCTTCTCGGTGAGATCGCGGGCTTGCTCATGTCGCCAGCACGCAACCTGGCCGGCGCTATTGCCTCTTCCGGTAGCAAGGTGGCGGGCGTCATTAAGACGCTTGCCGAACGCGAAAGCTAAAGCAACCCTGTTTTCTTTTGGCTTCCAAGCATGTATGTGCGCCCTCATACGCCCGAACCTCAGATAATGGCCTAAGCCATCCAGTGAAAACGGCATCATTTTATTTGCAAACCACTTTAAAATTCTCTAACACCATGGCAGATCTGAAAGCGCTTGCCGAGCAATTAGTGAACCTAACCATCAAAGAAGCGAGCGAATTGCTCCATATCCTTAAGGAAGAGCATGGCATTGAGCCCGCTGCATCCGCAGTGGCTGTAGCAGCCGTGCCCGGTGCTGCCGCCGGTGGTGGCGGCGAGGCTGCTGCTCCTGAAAAAACGGAGTTTGACGTCATACTGAAGGATCCCGGCGCAGGTAAGCTCAACGTGATCAAAGAAGTTAAGAACCTCTTAGGTCTGGGTCTGGCCGAAGCTAAGGCCCTCGTAGATGGTGCGCCAAGCCCCATCAAAACGGGCATCAGCAAGGCAGAAGCCGAAGACCTTAAGGCGAAGCTCGAAGGGCTGGGCGCTACCGTAGAAGTCAAGTAAGAGCGACCGAAGGCCCCGACGGCGACTGTCAAAATCGCCGCCTCTGCGCACCTTTTTCCCTGGCGCTTTACCTTCAGTGTTCTTACCTACGGATGTTTCCCAAGTCTTTCTCTCCTCTTTCACGTCAAGCATTCAGGCTTAGTGCTTTTGAAGCCAAAGGCTCAAAAGCGCTAAGCCTATTGCCGTCTGAAGCCCAGTTGCTATAGCCTCATTAAACCGTTGGACAAACGAAACCTTACCACTTTTTTCCGGCCCGCACCGATCCCGCTTTTCTGGCCTGATTCGCCCACAGTACACCAGTACAATTTGCTAAAATGACCAATAACGGCACATTCAACGGGGTTCAACCCAAAACCGGCGTCCAAGAGCGCATTAGTTTCGGCAAAATTCGACTGGCCGACCACTACCCAGACCTGCTCGAAATTCAGCTGAAATCCTTCCAGGAGTTCTTTCAATTGGAAACCACGCCCGAAAATCGCGCAGCAGAAGGGCTCTACAAGGTTTTCAAGGAAAACTTCCCCATTACGGATGCTCGCAACATCTTCAATTTAGAGTTTCTCGACTATTTCATTGACCCTCCGCGCTACTCCATTGAGGAGTGCATGCAACGGGGTCTGACGTATTCGGTACCACTTAAGGCTAAGCTGCGCCTGTCGTGCAACGACGAGGAGCACATTGACTTTAAAACCGTTGTGCAGGACGTTTTCCTGGGCAATATTCCTTACATGACGCCCAAAGGTACCTTCGTCATCAACGGCGCCGAGCGCGTCATTGTATCGCAATTGCACCGCTCACCAGGAGTATTCTTCGGACAAAGCTATCACCCTAATGGTACGAAAATATACAGCGCTCGGGTAATTCCATTCAAAGGCGCCTGGATGGAATTTGCTACGGATACCAACCTGGTCATGTACGCTTACATTGACCGAAAAAAGAAGTTTCCAGTTACTACCCTTCTGCGCGCTATTGGTTTTGACAGCGACCGCTCCATTCTCGATCTGTTCAACTTAGCCGAAGAAGTACCCTGCACACGCGAAAATCTCGAGGCAGTCATTGGACGCAAATTGGCCGCCCGCGTACTGAAAACGCACACAGAAGACTTCGTGGACGAAGACACCGGTGAGGTAGCCACCATCGTGCGCAGCCAGATCATCCTGGAACGCGATGTGGTGCTGGATGAAAGCAATATCGAGCAAATCTTAGAGTCCCAGGTACCTACCGTTATCCTACAACGAGTGGATATCGAGGAAGACTTTTCCATTATCTACAACACCCTGCAGAAAGACCAGACATCCAGCGAACTGGAAGCGGTTACGCATATTTACCGCCAATTGCGCGGCTCTGAGCCACCCGATGACGAAACGGCACGCGGCATTATTGAGAAGCTCTTCTTTTCCGACAAGCGCTATAACCTCGGCGAGGTGGGTCGTTTCAAGATCAACCGCAAGTTGCAGCTGGATATTCCACTCGATGTGCTGGTGCTCACTAAGGAAGACATCATCGCCATCGTGCGCTACATCGTCGCTTTAGTGAATAACAAAGCTGAGATTGATGACATTGACCACCTGTCGAACCGCCGCGTCCGCACTGTGGGCGAGCAGCTGTTCGCTCAATTTGGCGTAGGTCTGGCCCGCATGGCGCGCACCATTCGCGAACGCATGAACGTGCGCGATAATGAGGTGTTCACACCTATGGACCTCATCAACGCCCGAACGCTGTCGTCGGTGATTAACTCATTCTTCGGCACCAGTCAGCTGTCGCAGTTCCTTGACCAGACTAACCCTCTCTCAGAGATTACCCACAAGCGCCGCATCTCGGCCCTCGGCCCAGGTGGTTTGAGCCGCGAACGCGCCGGCTTCGAAGTGCGCGACGTACACTATTCCCACTACGGCCGTCTGTGTACCATCGAGACGCCCGAAGGGCCCAATATCGGCCTGATTTCCACCCTGTGTACGCACGCGAAAATCAACAAAATGGGCTTCCTGGAGACCCCCTATCGCCGCGTTATCAACGGCAGGGTGGACGTAAATGGCCCAGAAATCTACCTGTCTGCAGAAGCGGAAGACCGCTGCAAAATTGCTCAGGCCAATACGCCCATTGATGAAACCGGCGCTTTCTTGGAGGACCGCCTGCGCTGCCGCGAACACGGCGATTTCCCCATTCTGTCGCCCGAAGAAGTGGAATACATAGACGTAGCCCCCAACCAAATCGTGGGCGTCTCGGCGTCGCTCATTCCTTTCTTAGAAAATGACGACGCCAACCGCGCCCTCATGGGCTCGAACATGCAACGTCAGGCCGTACCCCTGGTGCGCCCCAACTCACCTATTGTAGGTACCGGGCTGGAGGCCAAAGTAGCTCGCGACAGCCGCATGCTCATCAATGCTGAAGGCTCGGGCGTCGTCGAATATGTAGACGCCAACGAAATCGTCATCCTTTACGACCGCACCGAGGAAGACCAATTGGTCTCTTTTGAAGACGCTCGTAAGACCTATCGCCTCACCAAGTTCATGCGCACGAACCAGGGCACCTGCATTAACCTCAAGCCTATTGTGCGCAAAGGACAGCGCGTAGAGAAAGACGATATCCTGTGCGAAGGCTATGCCACCGAAAACGGCGAACTGGCTTTAGGTCAAAACCTGAAGGTCGCTTTCATGCCCTGGAAAGGTTATAACTTCGAGGACGCTATCGTCATCTCCGAACGTGTCGTCCAGGAAGACATCTTCACCTCCATCCACATTGAACATTTCGAGCTGGATGTGCGCGATACCAAACTGGGCGAAGAAGAACTCACTGCTGATATCCCTAACGTCAGCGAAGAAGCCACCAAAGATCTGGATGAAAACGGCATCATTCGCATTGGCGCATGGGCTCGCGAAGGCGACATCCTGATTGGCAAAATCACGCCCAAAGGCGAAACCGACCCAACACCCGAAGAAAAGTTGCTCCGCGCCATCTTCGGTGACAAAGCCGGCGACGTGAAGGACGCTTCGCTCAAAGTACCGCCCAGCATCAGCGGCGTAGTCATTGATCGCCAGCTGTTTGCCCGTGCTAAAAAAGATAAAACGCAAAAAGAACAGGAGAAAGTCCTCCTCGACCGCTTGGACGACGAGCACGCCGTCAACCTGAACAAGTTGAAGACCATCCTGGTAGACAAACTCCAGGTGCTGGTTAAAGACAAGGTGACCAACGGCATTCGTAGCATTTACGGAGAGGAAATGGTGCCCAAAGGCGCTAAATTGACTCTCCAGACGCTGCGCGAGCAAATTGACTATACTCAGGTAGATTATACCAACTGGACCAGCGACAAGCACACCAACCAGCTCATCGCACGCCTGTTGCACAACTACAACATCAAAGTTAACGAAGAGGTGGGCCGCTACAAACGCGAGAAGTTCAACATCAGCATCGGTGACGAACTGCCTGCAGGTGTGCTTAAACTGGCAAAAGTTTATCTTGCAAAGAAGCGGAAGCTAAAAGTAGGCGATAAACTCGCCGGCCGCCACGGCAACAAAGGCATCGTTAGCCGTATCGTGCGCATTGAAGACATGCCGTTCTTGGAAGACGGCACGCCAGTAGATGTCGTGCTCAATCCGCTGGGTGTGCCTTCGCGTATGAACTTAGGCCAGATCTTTGAAACAGTACTGGGCTGGGCAGGCGAACGCCTGGGGGTAAAATTCGCTACTCCTATCTTCGACGGCGCCAAGCGCCATGAAATTGAAGAGTGGATCCAGCGCGCCGGCTTACCTCAATTGGGACAGACCTACTTGTACGATGGTGAAACGGGCGACCGCTTCCACCAAAAGGCTACGGTGGGCGTCATCTACATGCTCAAGCTGAGCCATATGGTGGACGACAAGATGCACGCGCGCTCAATTGGACCTTATTCGCTGATTACTCAACAGCCTCTGGGCGGTAAAGCTCAGTTCGGTGGCCAACGCTTTGGCGAAATGGAAGTATGGGCGCTCGAAGCCTATGGCGCTTCCACCATCCTGCAAGAGCTGCTCACCTTCAAGTCAGACGATATTCAGGGCCGTGCTAAAGCCTACGAGGCCATTGTGAAAGGCGACAACCTACCTGAACCCAACATTCCGGAGTCGTTCAACGTACTGATACACGAACTGCGCGGATTAGCGCTGGATGTGAAGTTCTTGGAACAGGAACAGCAAGGTAGAGATAAGGGCAGAGACGAAGAGCGAGAAAAGGAAAAGGATAAAAAGGAAAAAGCAAAAGAGAAGGAGCGCCGATAACGACGCGAAGGACAATAGTCTATAACCGCCGCAACCATCCGACATGACCAGCATCGAAGCATACCTCTCTGGCGAGCGCTTATATGGCGATGACCTGTCGCCAGCACAAATCGCCTCGTGGTACGAGGACGAGCGGGAGGGGTATGCTCAGCTGGTAGAACGCTATGGCTGGGCGGAGTCCGAAGGTGGCTATGCGTATCACCCCGTTAACGTGCTGTATGGCTATCGGTACCTGCCCAAAAACGCCTTTTTTGAGCGCGCCTTAGGCTTGGGCTCGGCAACGGGTAATGAGTTTTTGCCGATTCTCTCTCGCATTGGGTCAATTGACATCCTGGAACCCTCCGAAAAACTAAAGCGTACCGAACTGAATGGCGTGCGCCTGCGCTACCATAAACCCTCCATAGAGGGCGACATGCCTTTCCCGGACGCTTATTTTCATCTACAGACCTGCTTTAGCACCTTACACCACATTCCGAACGTTTCCCACGTGATGAGGGAGCTGCACCGATGCTTGGCACCGGGCGGCTTTTTGCTCATTCGAGAGCCAGTACACTCTATGGGCGACTGGCGCTACCCTCGACCTATGCTGACCAAACACGAGCGCGGCATTCCGTTGACGTTCTTCCGACGCCGCATTGCCGAGTTGGGCTTCACTGTCGTACGCGAAAGCTTATGCCTGGCAATGAATTCTTTCCTCCAGCGAATGCTTGGCAAATGGCTCCGCCGACCGCTCACAGAGTATTACACCTACGTTTATTTAGACATGGCGCTTTCGCGCCTGACGGCCTTCAACCTGCATTACCACCCTCAAAACCTGTGGCAGCGCATTGCTCCTCAAAGCGTTTTTTACGTCTTACAAAAAAACTAAAAGGCGCTTCTTTTTCTTAAACACCACTCAACTGTATCGAATATGCCTTTCAAAAAGAAAAGCAACAAAACCGATCAGCATTTCGACAGCATCGTCATCAGCTTAGCCGGCCCCGATGAGATCTTGGAGCGCAGCTACGGCGAAGTGCTCAAGCCCGAAACCATCAACTATCGCTCCTACAAACCGGAGCGCGACGGTTTGTTCTGTGAGCGCATCTTTGGCCCGGTCAAAGACTACGAGTGCTACTGCGGCAAGTATAAGCGCATCCGCTACAAAGGCATTGTATGCGACCGCTGTGGCGTAGAGGTAACAGAGAAGAAAGTACGCCGCGAGCGAATGGGCCATATCAAATTGGTAGTTCCTGTCGTACACATCTGGTTCTTCAAAAGCCTACCTAATAAAATTGGGTATTTGCTTGGCTTGGCCTCTAAAAAACTGGAGGCTGTCATTTACTACGAGCGCTATGTGGTGATTAACCCCGGCGTCAAGGCCAACGACGGCATCGCTAAGATGGACTTGCTCACGGAGGAGGAATACTTAGAGATACTGGAGACGTTGCCCAAAGATAACCAACAGCTCGACGACACGCACCCGGACAAGTTTGTGGCGAAAATGGGCGCAGAAGCCATTGAGACGCTGCTGCGTACGCTCGACCTCGAAGCGTTGGCAGCAGAGCTGCGCCATGAGTCGAATTCCGAGACCAGCCAGCAAAAAAAGACGGAAGCCAACAAACGCCTGCGCGTCGTGGAGGCCTTCCGTGAAGGGCTGGAACTGTCGCAGCAGCGCCCAGAGTGGATGGTTATTCACTATCTGCCTGTTATCCCGCCCGAACTTCGCCCCTTGGTGCCGCTGGACGGCGGTCGTTTTGCCTCGTCCGACCTCAACGACCTGTATCGCCGTGTCATCATTCGCAATAATCGTCTCAAGCGCCTGCTTGAAATCAAAGCCCCGGAAGTCATTCTGCGCAATGAAAAGCGCATGCTGCAAGAGGCCGTGGACTCGCTGTTTGATAACTCGCGTAAGTCCAACGCCGTCAAGGCCGAAGGCGGTCGAGCGCTTAAGTCGCTGTCTGATATCCTCAAGGGCAAGCAAGGGCGCTTCCGCCAAAACCTGCTCGGTAAGCGCGTGGACTACTCCGGCCGCTCGGTTATCGTAGTAGGCCCCACACTCAAACTCCACGAATGTGGCCTACCTAAGGCCATGGCTGCCGAGTTGTTTAAGCCCTTTATCATTCGCAAACTCATCGAGCGGGGTATCGTCAAGACGGTCAAATCGGCTAAAAAGTTGGTAGACCGCAAAGACCAGGTCATCTGGGAAATCTTAGAAAACATCCTGCGCGGCCACCCTGTGCTGCTCAACCGCGCTCCAACGCTGCACCGCCTGTCCATCCAGGCTTTCCAGCCGCGACTCATCGAGGGCAAGGCCATCCAGTTGCACCCGCTTGTCTGTACGGCTTTCAACGCCGACTTTGACGGCGACCAGATGGCTGTACATGTACCCCTGAGCCACGCCGCTATTTTAGAGGCGCAGGTACTCATGTTATCGAGCCATAACATGCTCAACCCGCAAGATGGCTCGCCCATCACCCTGCCCTCCCAAGACATGGTGCTGGGCCTGTATTACCTGACGAAGGAGCGCAAATCTATTCCAGAAAACCCTGTCAAGGGCGAAGGACGGCGCTTCTATTCGGCCGAGGAGGTGCAAATTGCCTATAACGAAGGCCAGATCGATCTGCACGCCATTATCGAGTGCCGCGTACCAGTGGAAGAGGAGGGTCAGCTTGTCATGCGCCGTGTCACCACGACGGTAGGCCGCGTGCTGTTCAACCAGATTGTGCCGAAAAACGTGCCGTTTATCAACGAACTGCTGACCAAGCGCAACCTTAAGGGCATCATTGGCGACATCCTGCAGCGCACCGACTTGAAGCAAACCGCCGAATTTTTGGACGGCATCAAAGAACTCGGCTTCGGCTGGGCCTTTAAAGCAGGTCTGTCGTTTAACCTCGGTGACCTCATCGTCCCTGAAATCAAGAAAACGGTCTTGGAGGCCGCTCAACAAGAGGTGGACGAGGTCTGGGAAAACTACAACATGGGCCTCATCACCTACAACGAGCGCTACAACCAGATTATTGACAAGTGGACATATGCCGACAACCGCATCACCGACCGCCTGATGCAGGAACTGAGCCAGCACAAGCAGGGCTTTAATTCCGTATTTATGATGCTCGACTCTGGAGCGCGTGGTTCCAAACAACAGATCAAACAGCTGTGCGGCCTGCGCGGCCTCATGGCCAAGCCACGTAAATCGGGCGATACGGGCGGCGCTATTATCGAAAACCCAATCTTGTCTAACTTCCTGGAAGGATTGTCGGTGCAGGAGTACTTCATCTCGACGCATGGCGCTCGCAAAGGCTTGGCCGATACGGCGTTGAAAACTGCCGATGCTGGCTACCTCACGCGCCGCCTGGTAGATGTCGCCCAAGACGTAGTGGTGCGCGAAGAAGACTGCCACACCTTGCGCGGTATTGACACCACTGCACTCCGCGAAGGCGATAAAATCATTCAACCGCTTTCAGAGCGTATCAAGGGCCGCTTCAGCTTGTACGACATTTTGCATCCAGAAACAGAGGAACTGCTGGTAGGCGCGGGCGAGTACATCACCGATAAGTTAGCCAAGGCAATAGAGAGCGCCGGAATTGAAACGGTTACCATTCGCTCTGTGCTTACTTGTGAGAGCCGCCGTGGCGTGTGTGCTAAATGCTATGGCAAAAACTTAGCTACGGGTCGCGTCGCCGAAACGGGCGATGCTATAGGCATCATTGCTGCCCAGTCTATCGGCGAACCCGGTACGCAGCTTACGCTCCGCACGTTCCACACAGGGGGTACTGCTATGGTGGGCAAAGCAGAAAATGAAATCGTGGCCCGCTATGCCGGTGTGCTGGAATTCGACTCTGTGCGCACCGTGTCTTCCACCGACGACGCCGGCAATCCGATTGAGGTGGTCATCTCCCGAACGGGCGAAGTGCGTATTGTTGACCCTAAAACAGGGCGTGTCTTCTCGCAGAATTACGTTCCTTACGGCGCTATTCTTTACGTCAAAGATGGCCAGGAGGTGGATAAAGGCGTACGTATCTGCTCCTGGGATCCCTTCAACGCAACCATTGTTAGCGAATTCGCCGGCATCATCAAGTATAGCAACTTAGAAGAGGGTGTAACCTACCGCGTCGAACGCGATGACCAGACTGGCTTTGCTGAAAAGGTTATCATTGAAAGCAAGAGCCGCCGGAAAATTCCGACCATCAGCATTATTTCGCCTCAAACAGGCGAAGAGCTGAAAAACTATACCTTGCCGGTAGGCGCCTACGTGGCTGTGGACGACGGCGAAGAGATAAAAGCCGGTGGCCAAATTGTCAAGATACCACGCAAATTGGGCAAGATTGCTGACATCACGGGTGGCCTGCCGCGTGTGACGGAACTCTTCGAAGCCCGCACGCCATCGAACCAGGCCATTGTAGCGGAGATTGACGGCATCGTCTCTTTTGGCCCCATCAAGCGCAGCAGCCGCGAATGTATTATCGAGGCCAAGGATGGACAGCGCCGAAAGTACTCCATCCCGGTAGCTAAGCACATTTTAGTACAGGAAGGCGACTTTGTGCGCGCAGGCACACCGCTCACTGATGGCTCGGTGTCTATCAAAGACATCTTAGCCATTAAGGGCCCATTTGCCGCGTCTTCTTACTTGGTGAACGGCGTGCAAGAGGTTTATCGCTCGCAGGGCATCAATATCAATGACAAGCACATCGAGGTCATCGTGCGGCAGATGATGCGCCGCGTGCAGATTATTGACCCCGGCGATACGCATTTCTTGGCCGAAGAGCCGGTAGATCGCAACGAGTTCATTGATTACAACGACTGGATCTTTGATAAGAAATACGTAACTGACCCTGGCGACAGTACTCGCTACAAAACCGGCATGTTGGTGGCATTGCGCCATCTGCGCGAGGAAAACTCCATTCTCAAGCGCAACGACAAGCGCGAGGTGGAATACCGCGACGCTGTGCCGGCAACGGCCATGCCCATTATTCTGGGTATTACGAAAGCCTCACTGGGCACTGACTCGTGGATTTCGGCAGCTTCGTTCCAGGAAACGACCAAAGTCCTCAGCTCCGCTGCTATTTCGGCCAAGCGCGATAATCTGCTGGGTCTGAAGGAAAACGTCATCGTCGGCAAGAAGATACCTGCTGGCACCGGCATGCGTGAATTCGAGCGCCTGCAGGTGGCCGCCAGTGGTCAGCCCTTCCGCGGCAACGGAAACGGACGAGGAGACCTATAATTGCGATAAACTAACGCAGGTTTTCCGGGCAGATACAAGCCCTCTCTCTGTACTTCAGGGAGAGGGCTTTATTACAAGTACTCCGAAGCGTCATATGAGCTTGGGGGCTAAGCCCAATTTTTTAACTATTGCTAAACCGACTTTTTGTCATTTTTGGCCTGATTTTTTCGCGCCGTTGGCGTATATTTTACCTGTAATCTGACCCGTTGCATTCGGTTCTCCTCACCTATACATTTTATCATCCCATGGTCAAGTTTTACCGGTTTTTTCCCGCATTAGGTCTGTTGTTAGCGCTGAGGGTTACTGCGCAAGTAAGCGAGGGCGGCCTTCCACCAAGTTTTTTGCCTGAAAACGCAACTATTTTTGCCGCAGCAGGCATCCCAGAACCCCTGAGCTGGTCAGGGCTCAGCCTCAAGCAGCTGTTGGCTGATGATGTCACCAATTTCGAGCAAAGCCGTTTTGCTGTACCTGTGCGTGACGTTGTGGACGTTTCACCTGAGAATGCAGGTCAATGGCTGACCCTGCCCAACGGCGACCGCGTGTGGCGTTGCGCAGTGCGTGTACCCGACGCCTTAGGGTTGCTGTTGCTTTTTGACCGACTCGTGTTATCGCCCGGCTGTCGTCTTTTTGCCTATTCGCCCGACCGATCGTTCGTCGTGGGAGCCTACACGGAAAAAAGTTGCCTGCCCACGGGCGAATTTCTCATCGGCATCGTGCCAGGCCATACGGCCGTGCTGGAGTTAGTAGTGGAGGCCCGTAGCCGCCAGATGGCCCAATTGCATCTCAACCGTATAGATTACGTCTATGACCCTGCCGGCCTCTGGCCAGAAGGCGCGCCGGAAAACTTCGGCGGTTCGCTGGCCTGCAACATCAACGTTAATTGCCCGCTTGGTCAAAACTGGCAGACCGAAAAACGCGGTGTGGCCCGCATTCTCATGGTATTTTCCAACGGTGCGGGCTGGTGCTCCGGCTCGCTTGTGGCCAATACAGCCGGCACGGCAGAACCTTATTTCCTGACCGCACACCACTGCCAGATTATTGGATCCAATCCCAACTTCGGCGTATGGCGCTTTGATTTTGGCTATGAAGCGCCGGGCTGCCCAAACCCCTCTACTGAACCACAACCGATCTCCGTCTTAGGTTGCCAACGCATCGCCTTCCGCGAGGAGACTGACTTCATGCTGCTTAAACTCAATGGCCTGCCTCAGAATTACACTGTATATTTTAATGGCTGGAATCGCACGCCTGCGACCAATAATTTAGTGCAAAACAGCACATTTATTCACCACCCTAGCGGCGATATTCAGAAAATCTCGCGCGATAACGACCCGGCCACCATCTTTCCTCAATCCATCAACTGGGGCGGTGCCTTCGGCGTCTCACCGCCCAACAGCCACTGGTTGGTCATCCCAGACCAAGGCATCTATCAACCCGGCTCTTCCGGTTGCGTGCTTTTTGACCAAAACAAGCGCATCGTAGGCCAACTCCACGGCGGCAACTTAGACCCCAATACCTGCACTGTAAGCGGCAGCTGGTTTGGTCGCTTTGACCTCTCCTGGGACCAGGGCTCCACGCCTAGCGCACGCCTGCGCGAATGGCTCGACCCAGTCGGCACAAACCCACTGACCCAAAATGGATACGCACCGCCTACCCAGCGAAGCATCAGCGGTGTCATACGCACGCACTGGGGTACGCCTATGCCTAACGTAACCGTACAAATCAGCGGCGGCGCCAGTGCCACCACGCGCACTGACGCTGCTGGACGCTACACCTTCAACAACCTGACGCCCGGGCTGAATTATATTGTAACTCCCTCGCGCGACACTAATCCCGTCAACGGGGTAACTACCTTTGACCTGAGCATCGCCAACAAACATATCCTCGGCTTAGAGCCCTTGGACTCGCCTTGGAAAATCATTGCCGCCGACGCTAATGGCAGCAACACAGTAACCACGCTCGACCTGCTCGATACGCGAAAAATTATCTTGGCCCTAAGCACGGACTTTCCCGTCGTACCTTCGTGGCGCTTTTTTCCGGCAACAACTTCCTTCGCTAACCCGACTCAACCATTTACGGGTGGCTTGCCGGCAGGCCTGCTGCAGTTCTCGAATCTGCAGCAGAACGTTACGGACGCCGACTTCATCGGCGTCAAGGTAGGCGACGTGAATAACAATGCAAATCCAGGCGGATAAGCTAAAACTAACGCTCCTCGGCACTGGCACCTCCCAGGGCGTGCCCGTCATCGGATGCGAGTGCCCTGTGTGCACCTCCACCGACCCGCGCGACCAGCGCCTGCGCTCGGCAGCACTGCTGACCTATGGCCCCACCAATATTCTTATTGATGCTGGCCCCGACTTGCGCCTCCAAATGCTGCGCGCTCGCGTGCGGCATTTGGACGCTATTTTAATCACGCACGAACACAACGACCACGTTATCGGCTTAGACGACGTGCGCCCTTTCAACTTCAGCACCGGCCGACCTATGGCCGTCTATGCCCAGCCGCGCGTGGCCGAGATTGTACGCTTCCGCTTCGCCTACGTCTTCGACAACCCTGGCCCAGGGCTCCCCCGCATTGAATTACACACTATTGACGCCGATACTCCTCTCTCTCTCAATGGCTTGCGCGTCCAACCTATCGGCATCTGGCACGGAAGCCTACCCATTTTGGGCTTCCGATTTGGCGACTTGACCTACCTGACCGATGTGAAAACCATACCGCCCGACCAGCTACAAAAAGTCAAGGGTACGCGCTTCTTAGTCATCAACGCCCTGCGCCGACGCGAGCATCCTACGCACCTGACCTTAGAAGAGGCCCTGGCCCTCATCGAGGAAATCGGCCCTGAACACGCCTGGCTCACTCACATTAGCCACGAACTTGGCCTAGCCCGCGAGGTAAGCGCCCAACTGCCACCCAACGTGTCGCTGGGCTACGATGGGCTCGAAATCGTCTGCCCATGAGTCAGACCCAAAACTTCCTCGCCCTAATAGCAGCCTTGTGGCAACTAACGCTGCTCCAACTGCGCGGCGAATACTGGATACAGCTTCGCAGCACCGAGCTCTGGGGAAAAGGCATCGCCCCGCGCCAACTAAAGCGATGTCGCCACTACTTCCGCGGCGCGCTCTTTCTCGGCGCCGTTTTCGCCGCTCAACGCGGACAGGCGCTGCGCTCGCGCGAAATGCGCCAATTTGCCCGACTCGCCGCCTTAGCCGCTCTGTTTGACGACAAGGCCGAAACTCTCAACTATCTCACCACCCACAACGTCAAGACAGCGGCAAAGGTGCATGAAACGCTCTCCCCTTCAATATCAACCATCACCCTTCCGGCATCCCTGTTTGCCTTTGCCCGACAAACTGACCCTGACGGCACCCTGTTGTTTTTATGGAAAAATATAAGTCCGCCCGCCGAAACCGCAGCCCTCTTTAAAGAAAAATTGCTAAAAGTCTTCGATTTGGAAACGCAGGCAATGTTGCTAGACCAGAGACTAATCTCCGTGGAGGCCCTAATAGCCTTGGCGAATGAAAAGGGGGGCAACTCCGCTTTGCTTTTCCGTTTGCTCATGCAACCGCCGCCCTCCCCGGGCGAAAGCCACACAGCGCTCGCTCTGGGCGCCTTAGTGCAGTCCAGCGACGACCTGTTCGACCTGTGGCACGACGCGCAAAAGCAGATAATTACTCCAGCGCGCTACTGGGCCGAAGCAAATCGCCTCGACTTGGCCGAACGCCACTTCAAAGAGCGATGGAAACACTTAGCCCAGGCGATAAATGCCGCTCCGGCTGCCTCCGCACGTGCACGCCGCACGGCACTCATCCTGGTTGGGCTGCTAACGATGCTAACCCGCTTTTGCCTACATCATTATGGCCGTTTGGCCCAAAAGCACGGAACTTTGCCCTGGCATGACCGCCGCACCATGGTGCTCGATATGGCTCGTTGGAGCACACGCCTCCGCGCAGTGATGTTTGCTTGCAAAAACCGCTTTTTTCTGGAGTAACCACACCCTTTCTATTGTTCATGCCATCCATCTCTGATGCCAGCCACACCGCCCGGCAGGCCATCCAGGCCAGCATAGCCGCCAAGCAAGCCCTCTTAGAAGATGCCGTCCTGCTTTCTAAGATTGAACAGGCGGCCCAAATGCTTTTGCAAACCTACCAGAGCGGCGGCAAAGTACTCCTATGCGGCAATGGAGGCAGCGCTGCCGACGCGCAACACATCGCCGCTGAGCTTTCGGGCCGCTTTTATTTCGACCGACCGCCGTTGTATGCCGAGGCCCTGCACGTCAACACTTCATACCTGACCGCCGTGGCCAACGACTACGGCTACAACGAGGTATTCGCCCGCATGGTAGAGGCCGCTGGACGCCCAGGCGACGTTCTAATAGCCATCAGTACCTCAGGCAATTCGCCCTCTGTATTGCGCGCTGTGCAGAAAGCTGTGGAAGTAGGCATGAGCGTCATAGGCCTTACCGGCGCTTCAGGCGGAAAACTGGCTACATGTTGCCCCCTTTGCCTTCAGGTCCCTTCTTCCGATACGCCGCGCATTCAAGAGTGCCATATTCTCATCGGGCATATCTGGTGTGAAGTGTTGGAGAAAGGGCTCTTTCAACCGCCTGCCGAAAAATGCAATTAGCCTCTCTCCCCCTTAAGAGACGGCTTTGGCGTAAGTTTGCTCGCGAAATTGCACTTTATACTTTGGCTCAAACGAACACTGTGCTATGGCTATCGCAAAACCGTTCAACTTGCAACGCTGGATTGACGAAAACCGCCACCTTTTGCAGCCGCCAGTGGGCAACAAACAGCTCTATGTGGGCAACAAAGATTTTATTGTTATGATTGTCGGCGGCCCCAACGGGCGCAAAGACTACCACTGGGAAGAGGGCGAAGAGTGGTTTTATCAACTAAAAGGCGACATCCAGGTCAAAATCATCAACGAAGAGGGCAAGCCCGAGACGATTGATATCCGCGAGGGTGAGATGTTCCTCCTGCCTGCGCGCGTTCCGCACTCGCCGCAGCGCCCGGCTGACACCATTGGGTTGGTGATGGAGCGCACGCGCCGGCCGGGCGAAATTGACAAACTGATGTGGTTTTGTGAGGGTTGCGGCAACCTGCTGCACGAGGCCGGCTTCCCATTGACCGACATCGGCACGCAGATAAAAGCCGCTATTGAGGCCTTCAAAAACAACCTCGAAGCGCGCACCTGCAAAAAGTGCGGAGCGGTCATGGAGCTGTAGGCTACCGATTTCGCTCGGTAGCGAAGAACAGCAGGTCGCGCAGGGCGGTACGGGCGTCGTTGTCGGGGGTTCCATGCAGGATTTCCAACGCTTCGCGGCGGAAGCGCCGCATGGCCTCCTGAGCATACGCCAGGCCGCCGCTTTGGCGGACGAACTGGATGACTTCGGCCACTTTTTCGGCCTTTTCGCTTTCGTTGCGCACGATATTGATGATGCGTCGGCGCACAGAGCGATCGGCAGTGTGCAAAGCATAGATAAGTGGCAGAGTCATTTTTTTCTCCTTGATGTCTATACCGGTGGGTTTGCCAATGTCTACGTCTTCGCCAAAATCGAACAGGTCGTCGCGAATTTGGAAGGCCATGCCCATTTTTTCGCCGAAGAGGCGGAGGCGCTCGATCATATCGGCGTCAGCAGTGGTGCTGGCCGCGCCGGCACTACACGCAGCGGCGATGAGGGAGGCTGTTTTTTGGCGAATGATGTCGTAATAAATATCCTCCTCAATGTCTAAGCGCCGCGCTTTTTCCATTTGCAACAGCTCTCCTTCGGCCATTTCCTTGACGGCACGGCTGACGATTTCTAAGAGTTGAAATTGCTGTTGTTGGATACTGAGCAATAGGCCTTTGGATAGCAAAAAATCCCCTACAAGGACAGCGATTTTGTTCTTCCAGAGGGCATTGATGGAGAAAAAGCCGCGGCGCTGGTGAGCGTCGTCTACGACATCATCGTGCACTAAGGTGGCCGTATGAAGCAGTTCGACCAATGCGGCGGCCGTGTAGGAGGCCTCGTTGATGGCGCCAAAAAGGCGCGCGCTCAAAAGAACAAGCATAGGCCGCACCTGTTTGCCTTTGCTACGGACGATGTACCAGGTGATTCTATCCAGAAGCGGAACATCGCTGCGCATAGAGTCTCGGAAGCGCTTTTCAAAGGTGGCGAGCTCGGTCAGGATAGGTTGTTTAATGTCTTCTAAGCGCAGGTTAGCAGGCGGCTCAGCAAAAGCAATCGGCAAAGCATGCACGTGGTGGGCGTAGGTATTCGCGCCGTTGTCTAAGGCAGCACGAGGCGCAGAGATGGGCGATGAAGATATGAGCAGCGTTTTCTTTATCACAAGTTTCAGCGACGCGGACTTGACCACACCGCATTTTGCGGAGTAAACAGCGCGAAGGTAAGTAAGGTTGGCAGAGCACAGCGCATCGGGAGCCGAAACAGGCGTTGCATAAGCAAAGATGCTGCCACAGGCCTATGTTTAATGTATCTTTGCAGGCCGTATCTAAGAAAGCACCCACCCTGTTTCCTTTCACGAACTGTAGTTGTATGAGCTGGTTTAAACGACTTAAAGAAGGCATCTCCACCGCCACAAAAGCCAAAAAAGACGTTCCCGAGGGTCTATGGTTTCAATGCAAAAAATGTAAGGAAACCAGCACCACCAAGGCGCTGCGCGAGAACTTCTTTAAATGCCCGAAATGCGACTACCACACAGCCATCGGGTCGAGGGAATACTTCGACATGCTCTTCGATAGTAAGCAATACACGCGCCTTTTTGACGAATTGGCCTCAGTGGACGCGCTCAATTTTGTGGATTTAAAGCCTTACAGCAAGCGTTTGGAGGAGAGCATGGCTAAAACAGGCCTGACGGAAGCAATTGCAGTGGCTGAGGGCAACATCGGTGGCAATCCCGTCATCATCGCTGCTATGGACTTCCGCTTCATCGGTGGTTCGATGGGTTCGGTGGTGGGTGAAAAAATTGCTCGCGCCATTGACCGCGCCATCGAAAAGCGTGCGGCACTGCTAATTATTTCCAAATCAGGCGGCGCACGCATGATGGAAAGCGCCTTCTCGCTGATGCAAATGGCCAAAACCAGCGCCAAACTAACCCTGCTGGCCAGAGCCCGCCTGCCCTACATCTCGCTCATGACTGACCCCACTACCGGAGGTGTAACTGCCTCCTATGCCATGCTGGGCGATGTGAACTTAGCCGAACCAGGCGCACTCATTGGCTTTGCAGGGCCGCGCGTTATCCGCGAAACCATCAAACGCGACCTGCCCGAAGGATTCCAAACCGCCGAATTCTTGCTCGAACACGGCTTCGTAGACCTCGTCGTTAACCGCAAAGACCTGCGCGACACGCTCAAAGACCTGCTCGATATGTTCGCCCAGGCTCATCGCGCCTGACAACTTAGGTCATGCTCCTCCAACTCGACTTCTGGACATACCACTCCCGGCTGCGCCGCTCCGAAAAAGACGGCCAGGTGTTTGTCTTTGACCCCATTCGCCGAAAACACGTAACCCTTACGCCCGAAGAGGGCTTGCGCCAGCTCGTCGTGCAATATCTGTTGCACACCAAGCAATATCCGCCCAGCCATATACGAGTTGAAATCGGCCTGCTTCTCAATGGAATGCCCCGCCGCTGCGACATCGCTGTGTTCGATCCTCATCTTCAACCCTGGCTTCTCGTCGAGTGTAAATCACCCAAGGTGCCGCTCACCCAGACCACCTTCGAACAAGTGGCTCGTTACAACCTGACCTTTCGGGCGCCTTTTCTGGCCATAACTAACGGAGAAGCAACTTTCTGTGCACAGTTAGACTCTGAACACGGCGCCTTTGCCTTCTTAAACGATTTCCCAGAATATCCGTTGCAAAACGCTCAGAAACCTACCCGTGCGAAAGACTTGCCATGACTTTGCCCAACCTCTACCTGTATAGCGCACCGGTACACTCCGGAAAAACGACGGCCCTGATGGCCTGGGCTAAAGGCCGCACAGACCTGGGCGGCTTTCTGGCGCCCGACCTCGACGATGGCTTGCGCTACCTGCTCACCCTGCGCGACCGTCAATGGCATCCGTTTCAAGTGAAGGAGTCTGCCGATGAAGCCGTGGTCACCATTTGCCGATACCAATTCAAAGCGTCGGCCTTCGCTCTGGCACATCAGACGCTCCTGAGCGACGCGCGCCTGCCAACACCCTGGTTGGTGGTGGATGAAGTGGGCAAATTAGAACTTCAAGGTTTGGGCCATGAGCCTGCTTTGAGTCAGGTGGTGCACATGTGGAAATCGGGCGAATACCCTGGTCGTCTGCTGCTGGTAGTGCGCAGCGAATTGCTCTTCGATGTGGTGGAAAAATACGGGCTGCACGGCGCGCGAGTACTAAGTAGCCTGGAGGAACTAGCAGCTATCGCCTGAACTTGCGCTTAAGATGGCTCTTTCCAGAATATTTCCATACCCTGTGGCTCGACAGGCCAGGCTGCCCTTTTCAGCATTAGCGCCGCTAGGTGGATGTTGGGCGGCATGGGAGGAGGCTATTCGGGCCACAGAGGAAGCAGTAGAAGCGCAACGTAAAACGCTTCAAAATGCCTTCGACGCAGCGCTGGCCGCCCTGCCTGAGTCGTCTCTGCGCACGGCGGTTTATAATGCGCGCAAAGCCTTCTACCAACAGCAGCGGCTACCCGAGAAGGCCACGCTGGCAGCATGGCAAAGTCACGCCGAAACAGCAGATATCGCTGCCGCCGCTGAGGCCTTCAACCGCGCACGGCACGCGCAAGAGGAAGCCCAAAAGTCTTTTGCAGCGCAATACGAGCGAGTCGTTCCAGACAGCTTTCGGCGCCTGCAAGAATGGGCCCAGCTGCCGGACTTCCAGCGCGCCCTACTCTTTTGTTCGCACCAACTGCTGTCTTGCTTACCCGCGTGGAGTGCCCGTGCGACGTCGGAGTTTACCAAAAAGGACCGCCAGACGGCCTTTTCAGTATTGCAATACCTGACGCGCATGGCCACGCGCTCCACCCCGCTAAGCCGGTTGGCCACTGTGGCGCTTCCAGCTGAACAGGAGTCGCCGTTTTTAATGGAAAAAATTGCTGTCACGCCCGAAAGCGCGCTGCTGCCTCTGCTCTACGACGCACTCCTGCAAGACCCAGCCTTCTATCGCTTGTTATCCGTGCGGCTCAATCCGTGTATTGTCGAGCCCGCGTCCCGAGAGTATGTCTGGTTATTTTTCGACGGCGAAGCCGAACGCCTTCAGCGCGCGGCTGCTGACGAGGCCTTGTCTTTCGTGGCAAAGGCGCTGTTGAGCGCTGGGCGCTCGGCTGCATTCGAAGCGCTCTGCGCCCAATTGGCTGAGGCCAGCGAGCAGCCGCCGGAGCGCGCCGAGCGCTATGTGCTCGACCTCCTCGACGCTGGTTTTTTAGAATGGGAACTGCCCGTGTTGGGCCTTTCACCTCACTGGTGCGACGAACTGTACCGCTACCTGGCCTTTTTGCCCTCGACCCCCTGTATAATGGCAACGCTCGAACTACTGCAATGGCTGCGAACGGCCGCGCGTACGTTGCCCTATCAGCCGTTGGCAGAAGCCGCGCAGACCCAGCAGCAGACGACAGTAAACGTGCGCCTTTACTGTCATCGCTGGGGTGTTGCCCCTCCTACCCTGCCTGCCGAACGACTTTTTTACGAAGACGTAGCCAGCGCATCGGCGCCCTTCCCTGCCTTTAACGAGTACGTGGCAGAACTGGCGCTGATTTGGGAGAAACGCCCTGCTGCTCAGTTACCGCCGGAGCGGCGGGATTTTCTGGCCTTTGCATACAACTGCATCGTTGAAGGCCACTCGGGGCACTTTCTGGAGCTGGCCGAAGCCTTCCTGCGCAGACCGGATGCCGGGCCACAGCCTTCGCTCGACATTCGACCGCCCCATCCGCGACGCATTGGCGCACTGTTTCAGGTGTTCGAGGAGGACGGGCAACCCGGCGCCGTGCTCAATGCCCTTTACCCGGGCGGGGGCAAGCTTCTCGCTCGCTGGCTACACCTGTTTCCATCTGCGCTCACCGAAACGCTACGGGAATGGCTGAAAGCAGAGGCGGATGACATCGCCGAGATTGCCTTCCCGTGGCAGGGCTATTCTAACGCCAACCTACAGCCGCCTTTAGCGAAGGATGCCTTAGCCGTGCCTGGCGGACGCACGCGACCGTTGCCCGACGGGCAAATTTTCCTGCTCAGCCACTTAGCCGTAGGCTTCAAAAACAGAGAAGCCTTTTTATACGATGCGCCCAGCGGGCAACACATTTCGCTCACAGACCTGGGGTTAGAAGCGCCCGAATTGCGCCCGCCAGTCCTGCGCCTGCTGTGGCACATAGGCGTGCCTTACGTCTCGCGACAGGCTCTGCTGCCGCCTCAACGTCAGGCTACTCCCCTCGAAACGGGTGTATGGCATTGGCCGCGACATCGCCAGGGCCGATGGGTGCTAGACCGCGCCCGATGGCTCATCGAGCCGGCAATATGGATGGACTGGATACCCCCCATCCGCACCTCTGAAAGCACCACCTTTCGAGCCATCCGAGCCCGTCTGGCGCGCCTGAACATTCCGCGCCACTTCACTGCCGTCTGGGCGCGCGACGAAGAGCCGCTGTTTTTTGATGCCGATAGCCCGCTAAGTCTGCAGCTGTTTGTTCGCAAACTCCGACAGCACAAGGGAGCACTATCCCTCCGAGAATATTGGCCCATCCCTGAGCAGCAGGCGCAGGAATGGGCCGTAGAATTCTCGGTAGATGAGCCTCAGTAGCGTCCGCCGATGGGCCGGTTGTTCCAGTGCGCATGTTCCCCCTCGAAGGCAGGTAAGCGCACAGGGCGCTGCGTCAGGCCCGCAGTATCGGTCAGCGCTTCCATAAAACGCACCAACGCACGCACCTCTCTGGCGTTCAGGTGCAGCGAGTCTGGCGGCAGCGTCTGGTTCTCCAATTCGATGCCCATGCCAGCGCCTCCGCCGTGATTGTAGAAGAGGACGAGTTCTTCCAATGTACTAAACACCCCGTTGTGCATGTAAGGCGCCGTCAGCGCGGCGTTGCGCACCGTGGGTGTCTTAAACGCATGGCGGTGCTGCTCCAAATGGGCAATATTAAACCGCCCCAGGTCAGGGCTTACTTTGGGCGTGTTTTTCTCAGCAGGCGTGCCCAGTACTTCAACTTCAGTCTCCTGAAACGTAGGCGGCACCGTTCCATTGGTCAAGGGTATAAAATGACAGGTAGCGCATTTAGCCTTACCCAAAAACAGATTAAAGCCTCGGTAGGCGTCGGGGTCTATCTGGTCGGTTTCGCCGCGCATGTAGCGGTCTATGGGCGAATTCAGGGCTGTCAACGACTCCACGTAAGCACTCAAGGCCGCTTTTATTAAAACAAAATCAGGGTGCTGGCCTTCAGGCAAGCCGAAGGCCTCCTGAAAGAGGCGACGGTACTCGGCAGAGGCGGCTATGCGCTGGATGGCCTCGTTTTCGCGAATGTTCATTTCGCGCTCATTGATGATGACCTGATGAAACTGCTCCTCAATGCTGGAAGCGCGCCCGTCTGTCTGGAACAGCCGCGAGTAAATGGCGTTGACAAGTGTAGGAGCGTTGCGCTCTAAGTGTTCTTGCGGCTCAAAGGCCCGGCTGAAGCGCGTTGGCTCGGCAAAGGCGTGCTCGGGCAAGTGACACGATGCACAGGCGCGCTCTCCATTACCGGACAGAATTGGGTCGAAAAAGAGCAAACGCCCTAGAGCCACTACCTTTGGCGAGAGCGCTTGGGTTTTCACGCGGCTGAAAAAGCCGCGCTTGAGGAAATCGGAGGCAAACAGGCCATTCGCCTGTGGGTTGTAAGCCGTGTGGAACGGATAGCGCTGCTCCACCAGTTCGATGCCCAGTTCCTGTTGAAGCCGGTACAGCCAGGGCCAGCAGGGCGACAGATGATTGCGGATGAGTGCCACCCGGTCAAATTCGTCGAAGGACGAGGCAGCATTTACAGCTTCTATAGCCCGATGTAGATGGGCACGTAGCTGCTGTAAAGGTTCTTTATCATCCAACAGATGTGGCTCGTATAGTTGGACTACGTAGAGCATTTCCTCCAGTGCTACGACAGTCTCTGGCAGCGAATGGAGCAAGACTGGCGAGTCGAAGCCCACCAAACCCAGCGCGCAAATGCGCACCAAGTGCTGGCGCATAGCGTCGAAGAGCATCCAGTCTTCTAATGGATACTTCTGCACCACCTGGGTCATGTCCTCGTGGTAGGCCAGCGCTTTATCTGTCAGGCTTAGCAATTCTTGCCGATGCTGCACCGGGTTTTCGTCGCAGAGCAATTCTTCTATCACCTGAAGGCTGTACGAGGGGCGCGAAGTGGCCAGATGGCCCTCGTATTCGGCCTTAGGTATGGCCGGGCCATTCAGCTGGACAGTGTTGTAGGGATCGAAATAGGCAGTGATAAGTTCAATGCGTTTGTAAGCGAGACGCATTTGTCGGAACGCATCTAACCATTTCTTTTCCATGCCCTTCTTGGGCGTTTTGGTGTTTTGAATCTGGCTTTTGAACGCGAGAAGCGCCTTGCGGAAGTGTGCATTTTGCGCTTCAAAATGCTGCCGGAGCGGTTGTTCAATCAGGCGCGAGGTGTAGGTCGCTTTTTCTTCGGAAATGTGGCTTAACAAAAGAAGAGATGCGGCGGCGCATAAGCCGACCCAGAGAACTCGCTTCATATCCGGAATAGTTTACTGTCTTAAAAAGGTGAGAACCTCGAGTGTTTTCTCTGATTTTCAGGTGCTTCGGCCTGGGTGTCATTAAATGCGCAGCAGCATGAAGCCCGTAAATAGGGTTTCATGCTGCTGCAATTTTGTGCGGCGCGTCATGGCAACCGCCTGGCTAACAGGCTATTAGCGCGTTACCACAATGCGGTACGTCTTCTGGTCGTGCTGGGTGCGCAGGAAGTACGTACCCGGCTCTAAGTCGTCCACGTTGACATGGGCTACCTGCTCGCGCACGCGCAGCAGTTGGCCCTGAGCGTTGTAGAGCTCGATGTCCACGATCTTATTGAAGTGCACGGCACGGAAGGTCGGGTTCGGGAAGAGTACTAATTCCTCAGCATCTTGGTCAATCTTCGGAATGCTGCTGATCAATTTCGGATCGAAGCCCGTGATGGCGACGGTAAGGGCGCGCTGGAAGGGATAGACGTTACCAAGGCTGGACACATTACCGACGGTGTCAGAGGCAAAGCTTTCGCCCGTGCCATTGGGATGCTGGTTGTTGACAAAGCAAGTGCTGCCGTCGGGCGTCATGACAGCGCCCGTCAATTCGGCGTCGCGCGTACCTGTGAGGAAGAGGTGCAGGTTGGCAGGCGTCGGATTCGGAATGTCCAGGTCAAGCATGAAGGCTTTGGGCACTTCGTACGGGAAAGCACCAACAAAGCTGGGCACGATACGCCCCAGCGAAGTGCCGATGTTGTCTTCCTGCAGCACGAGGAAGCGCTTGTTGCCATACGTAGCCAGCGCGATGCCATCCACGCTGTTGAACACGAACTTAGATGCCGCTGGATTGTTGGGGACTTCGGGGCCGCCCCACAGGTGTACGCGCACAGAGGGCTTATCGGTCAGCGCATTTTCGAGCACCAGCACAGCGCCGTATGGGTGGCGGCAAACGGAGTCCGCCGGATTGAAAAGGTTGCCATCCCGCCAGTGCTGGGGTACCGTAGCGCCGTTGCGCATCGAGAGGGCCATGGACTGGTTGTCGCGGCCTGTCTCGGCTAAATAAACGCGGCCAGTTACCGGGTCGAGGCGCGTCCATTCAATGCGCTGGAAGAACGTGGCACCCATACGCGTAGCAATAGCCGGAGCAATCAACAAAGAGTCCAGATTACGCGGGATTTGCAGCCATACGCCTTCGTAAGAGCCTGGATTTTGCTTGAATACGTAAAGATTACCCGTCGTGAAGTCGCCAGGTTTGTCGGCCACATACTTGTAAATAAACGAACCGTGTGGCAGCGCCGAATTGGGCACAAAGTCATTTCCATGCACGAGCGTGCGACGATCGCCGAGTTCGACAGTGCCTTCAAACGACATGCGGCCCGCGTGATATAGCTTGCGCACAGCGCGGCGCGTGTTTGGATCTACCTCCGTCAGCCAGCCAAAGTTTTGGAACATCTTGATTTTGCGACCGCCAAATTCGGGTACCGAAGCCGGGATGGTGTAATTGCCCTGGCCATCGTAGCCGAACTGGTTGAGCAGGGTATCGAAGTTGTTCGAGATTTGCTGGTTGGAGTTGAAGTTGGCGAAGATTTCCTCGCCCGTCAGTACGTTGCCTGTCGAGAGTAGCGCGCCGCCGCAGTTGGTGGTTGTAAAACCTACCGGTGAGAAGTCTACGGCAAAGCAAGTGTCACCGATGGCAATGGAGTTGTCAATTCTCCAGGTATCGCCCACGCGGACGACCGGGACGATGGACATAGCGCCGCCCATGCCCAGCGCCGGGCGCTCGCTGCGGATCGTCGAGCGCTCGTGATTGACGGCGAGCAGACCCTTACCGTTCGGATTGGTCGGATTGGGCAGATACGTGAGGAAGTCGTGCTCACGCGGAGCGGGAACAACGGCCTTGAAGCCGTCTTGACGCTCCAGGCGCACCCAGTTACTTCCTTCGCGGAATACAACATTAGCCTTCAGCGAAGGAGATACGCGGATCACTGTGGAGCCGGCTACATAGGCGGTATCGAAGGTGGTAAAGGGCGCCTGAGCGCTCAGAGAAGCTGCCAGCAGCAGCGCAACAACGGAGAGAAAGTAGCTGTTTTTCATGACAATACGTCTTTTGGGTGCAAAGGAATTTGCGCCGAGTTAAGCCCATTTTGGCCCTGTATTAAGTTTAGGCGCGGCGGGTGTTAAGTTGCGGTTAATTGGAACTGCCAGCTGCCATCCTTGCTACTTCTCTCAGAAAATCAGCACTGTATCGCCTGACCGCCGCGCTGTCTAACCGAAAGAATGCCACCCGTCCGTCCGGCGCCAGCGACACGCGGGCTGCTGCTTGCGCCGCCTGCCGCAGCAGGGCCGTGTCAGCTACCTCGGTGCGTACGCCCTGCTCGCCGTCGTAAGGGGGCGGTTTGTAGCCTTCCGGGCCAATCTTCCACAGACGCCCATCGCGATAAACCAGTGTCCAGCCAAAGGCGGGCAGCGCCACATCCAATGGAAGCGGGTAATGCGCCGGCGTTCCTTCGAGATAGCGCAGTGCAGCGTCGAGCGAAAAAATGGAGTTCTCTTCGTCAGGGTTCTGAATATCGCCTGTGTTGTACAACATTAGCAGCCCGCGCTCTACCGGCGGCACGCCCGTGCGGTTGGGAAATTTATATTGGTGTAGGCGTATCGTGGCGCTCAGGCGCGTTTGAGGCGGTAGCAGTGGCTTTAATTTTTTTAAAAAAAGAAAAAATACCTGACGAGTGCGGTCGGTCCAGTCGCAGTCCAGCTGCACCTCAGAAAAGGCGGGCTGCGGAAATTGCTGCCCGATGTCCGCTAAAGCCAGCGCCACTTTTCGAGCCAGCGCTTCCGTCTCAGCATCCGAGAGGTCGTAAAAAACGGAGTTCGTCAGAAACACACAGGGCACGACATCGCGCCCGCTGAGTCCGGTTGTGTCGGCCACCTGCAGCAGTGCATAGGGGCGAATGGGGCCGCCGGCCTCGCGCGCTACGTCTAAAAACTTGACGTACAGCGTTTGGCAATCGAGGCTATCCAGTAAAGCAACTTCTGCGGGCGAAAGGGCGAGGCGGTTTTTCCAATGGAAGAAGGCGAGAGGATGCGTGCCTTCCCTTGGTTCGTAGCAGGATAACAGAAGAAGAACCGGGCTCCAGATGAGAAAGGGTCGCCATCGCATAAAAACGTGTTTTCGGAATGTTTGCACAAATATGCTTTGTCCCTTTTCATCCACTCATTGTCTGTGGGGGTAATAGCTCAATACAACTGCCCCAAAGAAATGAAGTCTGCTATTTTTGCTCATAGATTTTCACGAGTCCCTGCCGTATCTTTCTAAAGAAGGCGATGGGTTATTTCCAATAGCATGATACAGAGGAATTTCAAACAGGTCTGGGATCAGTTGCGCGCCAAAGGGAATGTCTACAGCGACTTCTTGACGAATGTCGCTATTGCGAATTTCAGAGAGATTCGCGATCTTTCAGTGATGTTCCGTTTTCCGGTATCTGTTCTGGCTGGCCCAAATGCCAGCGGCAAAACGACGGTGCTGCTCGCTTGTGCCTGCGCTTACAGAAAACCTGGAAGTCAGAGTTCGCGTGACTCGTACAGCCCGGCTACATTATTCCCGAGTCTGACCCTAAGAAAGCATATGCAATATTCGGACGCTCCGGGCAATCCTGCTTTTGAATTTCTGTATATCAGCCAAAAAAGGCCGACAGCCATGCGTTGGGCCAAAGGTGCCGCTTGGTCAAAGAGTTACATGGGTCAATCTGGGGGTGAACAGCCTGAGCGTGACGTTTACTTGCGCACATTAGCTAACCTAACCAACCCAGCCGAGGTCAGGAGTGTGCTCCAGATCGGTCAGAAGGGCCATTACACCGTAGAGGAACTTACCTCCGACTTGATCGCCTTTGCCCATTTGATTTTGCCGCTCCGCTATGATCAGATGGTAGAAATCCGCTCCAAGGCCAAAAACCTCCTCTTTGCCTTGAGGCAGGGCCAGGAAACCCCCAGCAACTACTCGGAATTCCACATGTCTGCGGGTGAGCGCGCTATCTTGCGCCTATCTAAAGACCTATCGCGCCTTAAGAACGCACTGGTGCTCATTGATGAAATTGAGGCCGGTTTACACCCTTTCACTCAGCAAATGCTCATGTTAGAACTGCTCCGGTTAGCCATGCGCAACGACTTGCAAATTATCGTTACCACGCACAGCCCAGTGGTGCTGGAATGTGTGCCTGTGGAAGGGCGTATTTTTCTGGAGCGAACAGCAGACAACGTCGTCGTCCTACCAGCCTATCGCGACGTCATTCAGAAGGCGCTCTACGGTCAGTCTATTGAGAAACTATCTATCCTGTGCGAAGACGAGATTTCTGAAAGTGTTATCGTTGGTGTACTCGACGCGCTCAACCCTAAGATCGGCCTGCGGCCAGACGACATCGTCATAGGGCGCGATACTGGCAAAGACCAGTTCAGCCAGCATATCGAAGCACTGGGAAAATTTAAACAGCTGAGCAGTTTTGTGTTTGTCCTCGACGGTGACGGACGCCATCTGAAAGAGAAGCTTGTTAAAATAGCCGAGCAGTATGGCTCTAATCTCGAACCGCTGTTTTTGCCGGGTAATGTTCCAGAAGAATGGGCCTGGGAAACGCTCCGTCAACGTCCCGAAGACTACGCACCAATACTTGGCTTGCAGAGCAGGCATTTGCTGGAGCAACTTGACGTCGCTGACCGTCTTTTCAGCAATGCCACCGACCACCCGAATAATATCGTCAAAAACAAGTACTTCTCCTTCTGCGAGCAACTCAAATTCAATCACTTAGATCTAATGCGTACGCTGGCACGCCAGGAAGTCCAATGCGGCGAAGGCGATATCCAGATCTTTGCTGACCAGTTGGAAAGCCAAATTCGCCGCTGGCAGGCGCGCTAATGGAGCATGTTTCCCTTGAACACCAACACTTATCCATCTAAAAGTGCCGCCTCTTTTTTCGTTAGGACAACACTTGTCTTAGCGTGAGCGTCTCGCCAAAGAGTAAACTCGGAAGGCAAAAGGTGTGTCCCATCGCAAAAGACTGCCAAACCACCCGGGGCCTACGACATTCGCCAGGGCCGTTCTTTCTTTGCACGTTCGCTGGAACAAAATGAGGTAGCGCCACCACAGCACTACCTCAGCCCTAACCAAATAAAACCAAATTATTGCTCTTCGAAGTACTCGGCTTTTTGCAGCACAAAGATAAGAGGCTTTGTGTAATTTACACAAGAACACGTACGCTTTTTTTGCGTTTTTTCGACGAACGCATCCGCACACATCAATATCAAAAACAAAGTTCCGAATAAAAATAAATTTAAAAATAAAATTATGATTTTATGGCTAAATTAGACATCAAGTCTTTTGGTATCACCTTTTTTCATGTAGCCACGGAGAACAACCTTAGCAAAGTAAAAATCGTTTCAAGGGCGACAAGGCACGCCTGGAGCGCTTATTTGGTGCTTGTTATTGTACACCTTACACTGCCGGGTTCGATTTTTTCGCAAAAAGATCCGTGGGCAGCGGACCGGGCTTTCATTCAAAAAATTTTTAGCCACTCGCTCTCAGAGGGCCGGTCATACCCGTGGCTACGCGATCTATGTTACACTGCTGGGCACCGCCTGAGTGGTAGCCTGGGTGCAGAGAAGGCTGTTCAGTGGACAAAAGCAGTGCTGGACACCTGCCGATTGGATAGTGTCTGGCTTCAGCCCGTCATGGTGCCCCGATGGGAACGCGGTGCTCCCGAGAAGGTGGAGGTGTTGGGCACGGCTAAGCGCAAATCCATCCCGCTGCCAGCTCTGGCGTTAGGCGGCTCGGTAGGTACGGGCGGTAAGCCCGTGGTGGGCGAAGTAGTCGAAGTGCGTAGCTGGGAGGCCCTGGACTCGCTTGGCCGGCAAGGCATAGCGGGTAAGATTGTATTTTACAACCGTCCTATGGAATGCCGCCACATCAATACATTCGAGGCCTATGGTGGCGCAGTAGATCAGCGCGTGAGTGGCCCATCTCGCGCTGCAAAGTACGGCGCCGTAGCTGTGTTAGTACGCTCCATGGGGTTAGCACTCGACGATTATCCGCACACGGGTATGCTGCGTTACGACTCTGCCTATGCGCTTATTCCAGCGGCAGCGATCAGTACTAATGCCGCTGAGCGCCTTAGTGCCTTACTCCGCGAAGAGCCGAATGCACGCGTGTCCATCGCGCTGAATTGCCGCACATTACCCGACGTACTTTCATACAACGTCATTGGCGAGATTCGCGGCTCGCTGATGCCCGACAAAATCATTCTGGTCGGCGGCCACTTAGATAGCTGGGACGTAGGCCACGGTGCGCACGACGACGGTGCTGGCTGTGTGCAAAGCATGGAAGTCCTTTATCTGCTGCGTCAACTGGGCTATCGCCCGCGCCATACCCTGCGCTGCGTGCTGTTCATGAATGAAGAAAACGGCCTGCGCGGAGGCCTCACCTATGCAGCCGCAGCCGAAGAAAAAGAGGAAATGCACCTCTTTGCCTTAGAGAGCGACGCCGGCGGGTTCACCCCGCGCGGCTTCAGCTTTGACGCCGATCCAGAGATGATAGACTCCTACTTTGAGCAAGTCTTGCAATTTGAGGAAGTCCTGCGCCCTTTTGGCCTCGCGCTCTGGCGCGGCGGATCGGGAGCCGACATCAGCCCCCTACGCGGACAAAAAGGCCTTCTCGCTGGCCTGCGGCCCGACTCGCAGCGCTACTTCGACTTCCACCACACCGCAGCAGACGTGTTCGAGGCCGTGCACCCACGCGAACTGCAACTCGGCGCTGCCAGCATGGCTGCACTCATTTATCTCATTGACAAATACGGGCTCTAACCCACCTCCCCCTATTTTTCATTTATAACTTTCCATTTTTCACCTCCCATTTTCCATTCCCAATCTCACCCTTGGATCGGCCCAGGCATAGAGCGCGTCGGCGATAAGCATACCCAGCAGGGTGATGACGGCGGTAAACATCACCATGGCGAACAGCACGGGGTGGTCGTGTTGGGCGAAGGAGGTCTGCATTTTGACGCCCATACCAGGGAAGTCAAACAGATACTCGACGACCAAAGAGCCGCTGAACAGCACGGGGAAGAGGTAGCCAAAGGTAGTGATGACGGGGAAAAGCCCGTCGCGGAAAGCGTGTCGCCAGAAGACCGCCCGTTCGCTCAGCCCTTTGGCACGCGCAGTAAGGATGAAATCCTTTTGCAGGGCCTCCACCATGCCCGTTCGCACCTGCAAAGCGATGACAGCGCCATGGTGTAGCGCCAGCGTGAGTGCAGGCAGCAAAAAGCGATCGGCGTTGTCCCATGCCCAACGCAAGAAGGGTTTGCCGCTGAGAAGCCAGGGCTCGGCAGAACCGCCGCGCAGCCAGCCCAGACCGAGATCAGGGCGAGCTAGCAACAGCATAAGTACGCTGCCCAACCAAATGACGGGCATGGAATACAGAAACAGGATGCCAAAGCGCAGGCTGCTGTCGAACCAGCGATCTCGCCAGCGGGCCATAAACATGCCCAACGGTACGCCCAGCGCGTAAGCCAACAGCAGGGCCATGCCATTGATGAGCAGTGTGGCATAGAGGCGCGGGCGTAATTCGTTAAGCAGCGGATTCCCTGTAACCACAGAAATACCTGGCTGACCGCTCACGAAGCCTGTTAGCCAGCGGTGATAGCGATTGTCGGTACCGTGCCAGTGTACCACTGGCCCAAGTGCTTTCCAGCGCTGCGGATATCGGGCCCAGTATGTTCGGGCTTGCTCCAAGGCAGCCAGGTGTTCCTTTGCCTGCGCACGTAGCGTAGCATCGGATAGGGTGTCAGCCCAGTTTTGCAAAACGCCCATCGGCATAGCAGCCTCCTGCGGCGAACGAGCCAGGCGCATCGCAGTCAGGGCTGCTGAAGCGTTCCCAACGGCATGCGGGCGCAACGACGCCTCTGCAGCAACTAAGGCCTTCCAATAGCGATCCACCGCGGTCCAGTTACCCCATTTTTGAGCCAAATCAGCTAAGTGCCTGCGCGTCTCTACGGGCAAGATTCGGTGTAGAGTATCGGGCAGGGCCGCACTGCGCAGCGAGAAGTAGAACAGCGGTTTGTGGAGCTCCAGCTGTTGCGCTCGCGCTATGTAAGCTGCTGGTTGTGCCTCATATTCATAGGGAATGGGATCACTGTCAGTGCAATGGCTTAGAGCAAACGTCGCCAGCGAAACGACGAGCAGCGTTGGCACAGCAAATAGTAGACGTCGCAGCAAGTAAAGCAGCATACAAGGTGCCTTAGGCCAGATTGCGGCGGCTATCCAACTTTAACAACACGCCCACCATAAGCGTAAAACCTATGAGCGAAGAACCACCCGCACTAATGAACGGCAAGGGAATGCCAATAATTGGAAACAGGCCCATCGTCATGCCTAAGTTAATCACCACGTGAATAAAAATAATACCTGCCACGCCATAGGCATAAATCCGCGAGAAGTTGGAGCGCTGTCGTTCCGCTATTTGCGTGATGCGGAAGAGCATCAGGAAGAAAAGTCCAACCACACCCACCACGCCCACGAACCCATGCTCCTCGCCTACCGTGCAGAAGATGAAATCAGTGGTCTGTTCGGGTACATATTTCAATTTGGTCATGTTGCCCTCAAAGAGACCCTTGCCCCAGAAGCCACCTGAGCCAATAGCCATTTTGGAGTGCAGTAAATTATACGCCGAGCCTTTGGTATCTGCTGCCGCCTCCGCAGGGTTGAGCCAAAGCCGAATGCGCTGCTGCTGGTGCACGGGAAGGACACTGTACGCATAGCCGGCAGCGAAAGCAACTCCACATGCCAGAAAAGTAAGTAAAGCAATTAGCTGCAACCGGCGCTGGATGATCAGGTTTTTGTTCCAATAATTTTTGAAAAAGACGACTAACCAAAACGCCAGCAGTACTGCCGGCGCTATCCATTTCGTCATATTTTCCGCGGGCAATTCGCTCCGAACCTCTCCAAACCACGGCTGCTCCCAGAGCCAGAGGATCAGATCGTCGCCCCAATAGGCTAAAGCTGCTAACGCAAACAACGCTATCCACCACGGACGCGACATCTCGTGGAGCCAAGTTATACGCCCTGCACTTATTAGCAGAACAACAGCGGAAACGCTTAGCGGTGGATACATAAGCCCCAAAATACCCATTAGTGCAGAGCCAAACGCCAGCATATACCAACTACCCGGCAAACCTTCGCGATAAAGCACCATTAAAAACGAGAAGAATACCAGTGCCGAGCCTGTGTCTTTTTGCAATAAGATGATCAAGGCCGGCACGAGAAAAAGCCCAAAAGCAATCAAGCGCGTCCGCGTATCGCGCAGGTGAACGCCCGTACCGCTTAAGTAACTGGCTATGGCCAGACATGTGCTGAATTTGACAATCTCAGAGGGCTGAAAGGAAAATCCCCCAAACTGATACCAAGCAATGGCACCGTTGACCTCGCGCCCAAAAACCAAGGTACCTGCCAGCAACACCAACGACAGCAGATAAATCGGAAACGCCAGCGCCCGCCAAAACACCCAGTCCGACATCTGAATGAAAAACATCAGCACCATGCAGGCGATGATAAATAGCGACTGTTTGCCAGCATTATTGCTTAAATCGAAAAGCGATGTGTTGTAGGCAGCGCCAGCCGAGTAAATCATCAACCAGCCAATAGCCACTAAGGCCAAGTAACACACCAACAAGACGTAGTCTAACTCGCTAATCGAGGTTGCTGTGCTTCGGAAGTTCCGTCGTAGGTTGCCCATGGATATTGCAAGAAATAAAACCGCCAACAAAGATAGCGGTTATGGGCCAAACCAGGCGCCCAGACGGCTCAAGTCCACATTGCCGCCCGTCAGAATAATGCCCACCCGTTTTCCGGCAAAGGCTTCCGGATGTTTGAGCACAGCTGCCAGCGGTACAGCACAGCTGGGCTCTATGACAATTTTCATTCGCTCGTATACCAAGCGAAGCGCGGCCAGAATTTCGGCATCGCTAACGGTAAATATCTCGCGCACGTGCCGGGAGAGGATGCGCAAGGTACGCTCACTCAGGGTAGTAAGCAGACCGTCAGCAATCGTATTGATGTAGGGTGCTTTTTCCACGCGCCCAGAGCGCAGGCTCAGCACAGCATCAGCAGCGCCTTCGGGTTCTCCGGCGTAGACTAACAGGTTGGGCGCCAGATGATGTGCGCTTAGGCAGGTACCCGAGAGCAGTCCGCCACCGCCCACGGGCGCAATGACTGCCTCCAGCCCGGGCACGTCTTCAAGCAGCTCCTTGGCGCACGTGGCCTGCCCACAGATGACGCGGTCATCGTCGTAAGGGTGAATGAACGCCGCCCCGGTACGTGCAACGATTTCTTGCAGAGTTGCCTCGCGAGCCGCCTGGTTGGGCGCGCAAAAAATGACCTCTGCCCCGTAGCCGCGTACGGCGTTCACCTTAACAGCGGGCGAGTTTTCGGGCATAACGATGTAGGCCTTCACGCCCAGTTGGCGCGCTGCGTATGCTACGGCCTGTGCGTGGTTGCCCGACGAGTGCGTAGCTAGTCCGCGTTGTGCCTCATCAGCGGGCAAGGTCAGAGCAGCATTCATGCCGCCACGAATTTTGAAAGCGCCGATCTTTTGGAAGTTTTCGCACTTAAAAAACAGCGAACAACCCGCCAGCGCATCTATGCTGCGGCAGGTCAGGATGGGCGTGCGATGGATGTGCGGAGCAACGCGCGCGTGTGCCGCTTCAATGTCAGCCCAGCGGATGTCTGTATAAGCGCTCATAAGCGTAAAGGAACAAAACGCATCTTATAGTCAGCCTGTATGCGACCGCAGCGAATATCTTCTAACTTGCGCTTTATCATGCGCTTTTTAAGCGGTTTGAGGCGCTCTACGAATAAAATGCCTTGAATGTGGTCGTATTCGTGCTGAATGACGCGCGCATTGACGCCCGTGTAGGTTTCTTCAAACTCTTTAAAATTTTCATCCTGATACCGGATACGAATAATGGGCGGGCGCTCCACTTCGCCGCGGACATACGGAATGCTTAGACAGCCCTCTTCAAAGGACCACACCGGCCCTTCTTCGGAAAGCATCTGGGCGTTGATGAACACCTTCTTAATACCGGGCTCTTGTGGTTCGCCCGCTTTGTCGGATTTCTTGTAGCCAGTGGTATCTACCACGAAGAGCCGAATAGACAGGCCAATTTGTGGAGCGGCCAGACCAACGCCTTCTGCGTGGTACATGGTTTCCCACATGTTCGCGATAAGTTCAGACAGGTCAGGGTAATCGGGGCCGATGGGCGCAGCCACCCTTTTCAGCACGGGCTGGCCATAGGCGTATATGGGTAAGATCATAACGTCTTCCAGTAATGCTCTTGCATGAATTGTTCAAGAATAAGCGCTGCGGCTACTTTGTCCACAAGCGTTTTATCGCGTCTTTTCTGCTTTTTGGCGCCGCTTTGCAGGATGACTTGCTTAGCCTCTTTGGAGGTGTAACGCTCGTCCTGTCGAAAAACGGGCTTGTCTGGGAATTGTTTGCGCAATTGTTGGGCAAACGCATCGGCCTGCGCGGCAATTTGCGCGGGGTTTCCGTCCGGGTATAGGGGAAGGCCGACGACAAAACACTCTACGGGTTCTTCGGCACAGTATTTTTTCAAAAAAGGCAGTACCTCCGCAGTAGGCACAGTCGTCAGTGCGCTGGCAATGATTTTCAACGGGTCCGTAACAGCGATCCCCGTGCGCTTCAGCCCAAAATCAATAGCAACAACGCGGCCCATAGCCTCTTTTACTCCGTGGGGGGCGGTGTCATAAACTCCGAAAGTCCCGGTAAATATGACTCGAACTTTTTGGACAGTTCTCCCACAAGCGCTGTGTCCTGCATGGATTGCGCGATGGTCATCAGCGTCTGACCCGTGCTGGCAGCAAAGCGGAAGTCTTGCTCGTAACCATTTTTAATGTGCTCGGGTTGGGCGTTGATGAAGCGCAAGATGCCTTCCTGTGTTTGAGCGATGGCGCGTATTTTTTCGGTGGCTTTTTCTTTGTTGCCCACGCGCGCATAAATGTCGGCCATGTAAGCGGCAAGCTGGTCGTAAGGGAAGTTGCATTCCGGGAAGACCTCGAAGTAGCGGTCGGCCAGCGCTTCAGCCTTATCCTTTTTGCCTTCGAGCACCAGGTTGCGTGCCAGTCGAATCATAGCAACGCGCATAGTCTGCAGGCTGGGCATATAGGCGCGGTTGACGTAGGTGCACTCCTTATCGAAGTTGCCCCAGCGCCATTTGTTCATCACGTTATCGTAGGCGATATCGGTAGCCACGCGCCCACTGCCAATAATGCTGCCAAAAGCGCCGCCTTCGCCGCGCGACGCGATGGGCACTAAGCGCAATGCCAAACCTTCCAACTGAAGGAAATTGTTGAGACCCAGGATTTTATCATCACGCACGGTAACGGCCCAGTAGATGGGGCGTTTGTGCAGATTAGCCGCAATGACGTTGAGGATGGCCAGGTCGTCCTTGATGAGATAAGAGCGATCACCGAGGCTAAAGCGAATAGTGTCCACCACGTTAGGCTCGTTAGGATCGAGCAAGCCATTGGCAATCATGGCCTGCTTGTCTATCGGTATGACGACGCGATTCGTGGGCACATAAGAGTCGAAATCGCGCCCGCCTTGTGCCGGCACCGGGTGGTCTTCGCCGATGAACTTGAGCAGGTCGATCAGCGTCATTTCAGGATTGTCGCCACGCGGATTAAAGAATGGCACTTGCACGCGCTTGTAGCCGCGCAGTTGCTCTTGCGGAATGATCATGTCAATCGGAGGCGAGTCGTTGACCTTGCGGCGAAGTTGCTCGATGTACCAATCCACAGCAATCAGCGAGAGGTTGACTACGCGCACGTCGGTGCGGATGCCCTCCACTTCCTGGCAATACCACAGCGGATAGGTGTCGTTGTCGCCATATGTGAAGATAATAGCGTTGGGCGCGCAGGAGTTGAGGAAGTTGCTGGCGTAGTCGCGTGCAGCGTAGTGGTTGGCGCGGCTGTGGTCGTCCCAATTTTGCGTAACCATCAGCAAAGGCGCTGACAGGGATACTCCCAAAGCCAGTGTTGCCGCAGGAACGCCGGGCAACTTCAGCGTCTCCGTAAGGCGTTCGTAAAGGGCGGCTACGGCCAGCCCAATCCAGATAGCGAAGGTAAAGATGGAGCCTACCAACACGTAATCGCGTTCGCGCGGCTCGTTGGGCGGCTGATTAGAATACACAATAATACCCACGCCTGTGATGAGAAACAACATCATGAGCGCAGCGAAATCACGCGGACGGCGTTTGTAGTGGAAGAAGAGTCCAATCAGTCCCAATAAAAGCGGTATGAAATAATAGGTGTTTCGCGCAGGATTGTTTCTCATGTGATCGGGCATGTCGCGCACACTCCCGATGCGATTTTTGTCTAAAAAGTCAATACCGCTAATCCAATTGCCCGAAGTCGGGTCCCACGAGTACAAACCTTGCTCTCCGTTTTGCCGTCCGACAAAATTCCACAAGAAGTAGCGCAGATACATCCAGTTGAGCTGATAGCGGAAGAAGAACTTGAGGTTATCCACGAAGCCCGGCTCTCCAGAGGGCTTGTTGATCCACTGGCGGTACAGCTGTGGGCGCCCTTGCGAGTAATCGCCCATGCGTGGGAAGAATGTCTGGCTTCCTGGCGCGTACTCATAGTCCATCTTCTCGTCCACGATCTCGTAGCGGTCGCCCACGCGGCCGTAGCGCGGCACACTTTTGATGCCAATAGGTTTGGCGTCGAAGTGTGGCCCACGCAGCAATGGACGCTCACCGTACTGCTCGCGGTTGAGGTATGGCAGCAAGCGCATGGCGTCCGATGGGTCATTCATATTGATAGGCGGGTTAGCATTGGCGCGCAGTACCACCATGCCATAGGCCATGTAAGCAATTACCACGACGCCAATCATGACCGTAAGTCGCTGCAACAAGCTGTTTTGGGTCTGTCGCGCATAACGCAAACCCAGATAAATCAACCCGCCAAATACTATCGCCACCATTACTAAGCCGCTGTGGAACGGCAGGCCAAAACCGTTGACAAACACCCGGTCGAACGTCGCCCAAAGCGCTGGAATGCCGGCAATGATGAATTTTTGAATGGCATAGATAAAAATCACGCCTACAAAAGCAGCTCCAACAGCTCCCCAAAAAGTTGGACGGACAGTCTTTTTAAAATAATAAAACAGCGCCAGCGCCGGCAAAGTCAGCAAGCTAAGCAAGTGCACTCCAATCGAGAGCGCAATGCTGTAAAAAGCAAACACCAACCACCGATCGGCCTCCACTGTATCGGGCAGCTGATACCACTTCAGCGTGGCCCAAAGCGTCAGGCACGTAAAAAACGTGGACATGGCATATACCTCCCCTTCCACTGCGGAAAACCACACAGAGGTAGCGAAGGCCGTGCAAAGCCCTGCTACAATGCCCGAACCCAAAATGGCCACCGTCTGCGCGCCCGTAGGTTGGCTCTCGCGTCCTACCAACGCCAGACGCGCCAGGATGGTCGTGCTCCAGGCGATAAACATGGCAGCAAAAGCCGTGCACAACGCCGACAGCAGGTTGACCGCATAGGCAATGTCCGACGGATTGTCCGACAGCGTATCGGCCACCCAGGCAAACAGTCGCCCGACGAGCAAGAAAATGGGTGCCCCTGGCGGATGCACTACTTGCAATTTATAGGCCCCAGCAATGAACTCACCGCAATCCCATAGGCTGCCCGTGGGCTCTACCGACGCGCCCAACACTAAGGCTGTGGCAGCAAACACCAACCAGCCCGTCCAATTATTCAGCGTTTGATATGAAATACTCATGCGAAAAAAGGAAGATTATCTCACCCTACTTGGGTCTGCGCAAGAGACGCCTCGCGCCGTTTTTTGCTTTTATTTTTAAAAAATGGCCTGCTAATGTTCAAATGCGTCTACTGCAGCCCTAGTTCTTTGCGCACTAAGGCTGTAATATCAATGGTTTCGATGGCAAATAGCAAGGCGCCCGAGCCGATATCAAAGATCATGGCATAACCTTCGCGCTTGGCTACGGCCTGAATGGCCTCGTTGACGCGCTTGACAATTGGCTCCAACAGCTCAGCGCGCTTAGCCTCTATCAAGCGCTGCGCCTCCTCCTCGAAGTTCTGGATTTCATCGCGCTGCTTCTCCAGCTCTGACTGGCGCTGCTGCACCTGGATGGGCGTGAGCATGCCCTCGTCGTATTCCTTCTTGAGTTTCAGATAAGCGGCCTGAAATGCCGCCGTCATAAGGCTGTCCCTGCGGTTGAGACTATCGGCAATAATGCGCAGTTTTGCCTCTGCTTCAGCCGTTTGGGGCAGTTCTTCCAACAGGTTTCCTAAGTTGATATGACCGTACTTGTAAGTTTGGGCATCGGCTGGTACGGCCGACAGCAACATGGAAAAAAGGAGCAAAAAAGTGAAACGATACATGTGTGCAGTTGCTTGAAAGAAAAACATAAAAGTCAGTTAAATGGCCTATGAAACGAAGGCAGGGCATTTTTTGGCGCGGCAAAGGTAAAAAAATGCTGCTGCGGCAATTCTATACGGCTTGCGAATAGACGGTCACTTTTGCTTGACCACACTCGGATCAAGTTCCACGGCGCGTTTCCGATAGGCTTCGCCCTTCACCTTATCACCAGCAAGATAATAAGCCGTGCCCAAATCGAACAGGTAGCTGGGATTATCAGGCGCCATTTCCACCGCTTTCTGAAACCATGGGAGCGCTTCTTGCGCCCGCTCCTGTACGCCATAGGCCACACCCAGCAACCGCGCAGTTTCAGGGTCTTTCGGATTAATTTGCCAGGACTCGCGCAGGCACCGCTCCGCCTTGGCCAGATCGCCGCGCTTTTCGCCGTAGTATTTTCCCGTTTCGCGCAGCGCCAGCGCTAAATTGGTGCGCACACGTTCGTCCTGATTGGATAGCATCACGGCTAAGCGGTAGTCCTCCACTGCGCCATCGTAATCCTTCAGATAAAACCGGCAGCCAGCTCGCGTCATGACGGCGTCTTTGTAGTTGGGGTAAATGCTTAGCGCCCGATTGGCGTACTCAAGCGACTGACGGAACAGCGCCTCGCGCCGGAGTGAATCCTTTTCGGCTTGTGCTTTTTCAAACAATACGCCGCTGCAGGCATTGTTGATTTTGGCGCTGTTGACTGACGTTTTGGCATCAGTGAAAAACAGCCGTTCGTTGCTTTCCCACACCGGATTGCGCAACAGCGTAAGCACAGAAAAAACAGCCGCTCCCCCAAGCGCCACGCCCAAAGTCGCTTTCCAGCCCGGCAAGTGCGTCAGCAAGACGGCAGCCGACAGGCAAAAGCCCACCGACGGCATGAAGGCGAAGCGCTCGCCCATGTTAGTGCCGATAGGGAACACCAAATTGGATACAATGCTGATGGTCAACAAATAAAACCAAATGCCGAAACTCGCCGGCTCGCGTTGGCGCAGACCTCGAATGGCCAGAACAACCAGCAGGCCATACAGCAGTCCACTGCCTAAAACGCCCGCATTGGCAAACGTTTTGATACCGATAAAACGCGGGTAGTAGTCGTGCGTCAGCGGATGCGGCCACACAAGCAGCTGCACGTATTTGCCCAACGTGAATAAAATGGTGGCTAATTTCTCCGCCGCCGTAAACGGCACCCAGCGGTCGCCCTCAATCTTGAGGAACGGGTTGTTCATCAGCTCTAAGGGCGTGCCGCCAAACTTCCAGTTCAGAATAGCCCCGCGCAAGACGAAAAACACAGCAAAACCTACCCATACTGGCAGCGTTGCCCGCGCGGCTGCCCCCAGACTCAGCCTACGGAAGTACCACAGCGCCAGCGGAATGACAGCAACAAAGGTGGCAGAATTTTCCTTGGAAAGACAGGCAAGGAAAAACACGATACCTGCTAAAGAAGCCCATAGAAAATGGCCTGTATCGGCGTATCGCACCGTCAGCCAGAGTGCCCCCAGGCTGCCTAACAAGGCCACAATCTCGTCGCAGCCTTTGATGTTGGCCACTACCTCTGTGTGAATGGGGTGCGCCGCAAACAACAGGGCCGCTATCCAGGCAACCAAAGACGCCTGCGCGCGCCCGGCCTCCCAGCCACGCAGCAACAACAGCAGCACCCGGTACAACAGCACACACGTGGCCGCATACAGCAGCACCGTCAGCAAATGATAGACAAACGGTTGCGCACCAAAGAATTCATATATGAGCGCAAACACCACCAACGTCAGCGGACGATAGCGGCCACCCGAAACCAACGTCTCTTTGCCCTCTACTTTAAAAAAACCAAAAAACGTGTCTTTCGTCAAGATGCCTCGAATGCCTTCGACGCCCTGCGTTGTAAACATGTTATCGGTGATAACAATGGCGTCGTCTTGAACGAAGCCGTGTGTCAGCGTGTTAGCATATAGCAATAGAGCAAAGACAAAAAGCAGAAAGCTCTGCAGGGTTGTATTCTGGAAAAAAGCCGGGATAGGCGCGGCCGTAGGGGGCGGCGAAACGTTTGCCGCCATTGAGGCGGCCCTCGAACGGGCCGTGGATTTGCGCGGAGGTTTTGCCATAGTGGGCGCTAAAGTACGACGACTCCGCGGCTTTGCTAAAGATGTGCGAAGGAAGCGCTTGTTACAGATACTGTATCCAAAAGGACGTGCGTTATAGCGCCTGAACGTTGCAATGTTGAATTTTAATCGCCTTTCACCTATTTAAAAACGCCAATAACAAGCAACAAACCGGTTCTCTATGTCAGACGTAAAGTACAAAATCCTGCTCGTGGAAGACGACCTGAACTTTGGCGACGTCCTTCGGTCTTACTTAGAAATGAACGGCTACGAGGTACACTTAGCCGTGGACGGCATGGTCGGATGGGAACGCTTCAAAAAAGACGATTACGACCTATGTGTGTTGGATGTGATGATGCCGCGCAAGGACGGCTTCACGCTAGCACAGGAAATCCGCGGACGCAATCGCGAAACGCCCATCATTTTCTTGACGGCTAAGGCGCTCAAAGAGGATGTACTGCACGGCTTCAAAATCGGCGCCGACGACTACATCGTTAAGCCATTCAACTCAGAGGAGTTGCTCCTGCGCATCCAGGCTGTGCTCAAGCGCACGCGCAAAGCACCTGACCCGCGCGATGAGCAAAAGGAATTCATCATCGGCAAATACCACTTTAATTACCCGCTCCGCATCCTGACCTACACCGATGCTCTGCCGGGCGAGGAGAATCAGTGGAAGCTCAGCCCAAAGGAGTCGGAATTGCTGCGCCTGTTTTGCAAATACCTCAACGATGTCATGCCGCGCTCGGAAGCACTCCTGAAAATCTGGCGCGAAGACAACTATTTTACGGCTCGCTCCATGGACGTATTTGTAACTAAACTACGCAAATACTTGTCAAAAGACCCAGCCATTGAAATTATAAACATCCATGGCAACGGCTTTCAGTTATTAGTGCGCGACATGGCGTAAACCCAAAAAGCCCGCGCACAACCTTTCGCCGGAATGTAGAGGATAAGCATACCTTTACATTCCGGCTTTGTTTTAGCAAAGGAAAACCGATCTTCCTACATCGTCCCATGCTTCAGCGACTTTTTGAGCGATACCGCGGTTTTTTGCGCAGTTTGAAGGCGGTCTATGTATTGAATAATGTCTTAAATTACCGCTATTTGAAGCAAAACCGTCAGCATTACCGGCGACTGGGCGTGCATAAGAGCATACTGGCGCCTATTGGCAGCGCTGACTTTCGGAATGCCGATAGGGCCGACCTTCCCTGGCTCGACCGCCCTGACGCACTGATACTGTTGGAGAGTCACCCGGACTTCGGGCGCATGCCCAGTGCTTGGCAAGAGCAAGCGCGTCGGTTTGTGCGCGAGGGCTATTGTATTTTGGAAGGCTTTTACACAGCCGAGGAGACTGATGCCCTTAACGCAGAGGTAGACCGCCTGTTAAGCGCCGGCCGGATAGGCTTCAACTACACCGGACGCAAAATTTTTAATATCCACGAAAAAAGCGCTTTGGCTAACGAACGTTTCTTCCGAAACTCGGAGCTGTTGCAGCTGCTGTCCTTCCTGTTGGGGAAGCCTGCCCTACCCTTCCAGTCGCTTAGCTTTGTACAGGGCAGCGAGCAGCGTGCACACTCGGACTCTATCCACATGACTACCGAGCCGCCGGGCTATCTCATTGCCACCTGGACAGCCTTAGAAGATTGCAACGAAGACAGTGGGCCGCTGTTTTATTACCCTGGCAGCCATCGCCTGCCGTATGTTACCACTCAAGATTATCCTTCGGGCAACACGCGCTTCACCATAGGCAGCCAGAGTAACCGCCGCTACGAGGACTACGTTGAGTCCCTCATTCAAAAACACGGCTTGCGCAAAAAACTCCATTTGGCTCGACGAGGCGACGTGCTCATCTGGCACGCGAATCTTCTGCACGGCGGTAGCCCCATCACTCGACCCGGTGCTACGCGCCGCAGCATCGTCTGCCACTACTACGCCCAAGGCGTATTCTGCTACCACGAGATCTCGCAACGCCCTGCAATCATCAAAGCCTGAATTTTAGCTACCATGTCGCGCGCTCTGCTCATTGGGGGGGCTGTATGCCTTTGGCTTGCCATGGCCGACCGCGCTCAGGCGCAGTTCGGTTACGTTTTAGTGGGCAACAGCAAGAGTGTTGAAATTCCCTTCGAGTACGCTAACAACTTCATCATCCTGTCAGTGCGCTTTGGTGGAGTGTTACCGCTCAAATTTATTTTCGATACTGGCGCTGAACACACCATTATCACCAAGCGTGAAATAACCGACTTGCTCGGAATGCGCTACGAACGCGAATTCAGGATTGCAGGCTCTGACTTGCACTCGGTACTCATCGCTCACTTAGTGCGGCGCGTACGCTTCGACATTCCAGGAAAAGCCTATTCTGAAAGCGAAGACGTCTTAGTACTCCAGGAAGATTACTTGCGCTTCGAGGAATTTACTGGCATTCCCGTCCACGGCATTCTTTCTGCTCACGCTTTCTCGCGTTTTATCATCCAAATCAACTACGACCGGCAGGTGCTCACGCTGCACGAACGCGAGTCGTTTCAGCTGAAGGAGCGCGGCTATATCTCTATACCCGTCGAAATCGCGCGCAATAAAATGTACCTGCGCACCACCCTACGTCCCACCCCCGATGTGGCCGCGTCAGTTAAACTCCTTGTAGATACCGGAGCAGGCATGCCTCTGCTGATGTTCAGCAATGCACACCCCCTGGTGCGCCCTCCAGAGAGGGTAATTCCCACCAGCATCGGCCACGGATTGGGCGGCTATTTACACGGCTTCACCGGGCGCATTCATCAACTCAGCTTGGGAGAACTCACCCAAACGGGGGTTATTACCTACTTTCAAGAGCTGGATACTACTCGAAACTTAGAGTACCTCAACCAACGCGATGGCCTGATTGGAAACGCACTGCTCCATCGCTTTCACCTCATCTTGGATTACTATGGCGGCCAGATTTGGCTCAAACCCGCTCGCTATTTCCGCGACACCTACGTCTATGACCGCAGCGGCATGGTCGTGCTGGCACATGGCCCGCGCTTGAGCGACTTCATCGTGCAACACGTGCTGGACAACTCGCCTGCCGCCGAAGCCGACATCCGCCCCGGCGACCAGATTGTACGCATCGGAAGCACGCCTGCCCATTTCTACACGCTGAGCGATGTGATGAACATCTTCCAGCGAAAACCCGGCAAAAAAATCCGCTTGACCATCCAACGCGGCGAAGAGCGGCTAAAAAAAACCATCGTCTTGCGCGATTTAATTTAAAAAATAAGCCCCATTGGGCGCCATAATCTGCTTGCAAAATAACGCTATACCTCCAGCTGCCCGGTGAAAAGCCGCCCTCATTCCATCAGAAACGGCAAATGCCCTGCGAGATTCACTACCTTTGCAGCGCTTCTCAGCACACCACAATAGCACCTATCCTTCATGGTTACAGCAGAGCCGTTGCCCACGGTGGACACCGCCAGGAGTCTGGGCCTCCTCCCCGAAGAATTTGAAAAGATTGGTCAGATTCTGGGCCGTGTGCCCAATTTTACGGAGCTGTCGCTCTATTCCGTGATGTGGAGCGAGCACTGTTCATACAAAAATTCCATCCTGCAGCTCAAGACCTTGCCTCGAAGTGGCGGGCGCCTGTTGGTCAGCGCGGGCGAAGAGAATGCCGGCCTGGTGGACATCGGTGACGGTTTGGCCTGTGCGTTCAAAATCGAAAGCCACAATCACCCCTCTGCTATCGAGCCTTACCAGGGAGCAGCCACGGGAGTAGGTGGTATCCACCGCGATATTTTCACGATGGGCGCGCGGCCCATAGCCGCCCTCAACAGCTTGCGCTTTGGCAAGCCCGACAATCCGCGCATGAAGCGCCTCATTGCGGGTGTAGTCAAGGGTATTGGCGACTACGGCAACTGCTTCGGCGTGCCCACAGTGGGCGGCGAAGTCTATTTTTACGACTGCTACCACCACGATATCTTGGTCAACGCCATGTCCATTGGCATCGTGCGCGTCGGCGAAACAGTGAGTGCCACCGCCGGCGGCCCGGGCAATCCCGTCTTCATCGTCGGCTCCGCTACGGGCAAAGATGGAATTCACGGCGCCACTTTCGCTTCTGCTGACTTGACCGAAGACAGCCACGAAGACCTGCCTGCCGTGCAGGTGGGCGATCCTTTCCAGGAAAAGCTCTTGCTGGAGGCCACACTGGAGGCGATAAAAACCGGTGCCATCGTCGGCATGCAAGACATGGGCGCAGCCGGCATCGCCTGCTCTACCTCCGAAATGAGTGCCCGCGCCGGATGCGGCATGCGCATTGACTTAGATAAAGTGCCGCAGCGCCAGGCCAACATGAAAGCATGGGAAATCCTGCTCTCCGAAAGCCAGGAACGCATGCTTATCGTGTGCAAACCCGGACAGGAGGACGTCTTGAAAGCTGTTTTTGACAAGTGGGACCTGCCCTGCGAACGCATCGGCGAAACGACAGCCGGCGGTCTGCTGGAGTACTTCTGGCACGGTGAAAAAGTGGCCGAAGTGCCGGCCCAATCGCTGGTGTTGGGCGGCGGAGCGCCCGTGTATGTGCGCGAACAGCGCGAACCAGAGTATTTGATGGATATCGCCCGTTTTCGATTAGAAGACGTTCCTGAACCCGCTGACCTGCGCCAGGCAGCGCAAACGCTCTGGGCTTCGCCCAACATCGCCTCTAAGCGCTGGATCACGCGCCAATACGACTCAATGGTACGCACCGGCACAATGACGACCAACCGGCCCGCCGACGCGGCAGTAGTCTACGTAAAAGGGACGCGCAAAGCGTTAGCCATGACGACGGACTGCAACTCCGCTTACGTGTACGCTGACCCGTACCGCGGCGCCATGATCGCTGTATGCGAAGCCGCGCGCAACATTACTTGCGCCGGCGGCGAACCTGTGGCCATCACCAACTGCCTGAATTTCGGAAACCCGTACAACCCGGAGGTCTATTACCAGTTCGCCCAGGCCATTCGAGGCATGGGCGACGCCTGTCGAAAGTTGAACACACCCGTCACGGGCGGCAACGTCAGTTTCTACAACCAGTATACCGAAAACGGCAAGGTGATTCCCGTGTACCCTACGCCTACCATCGGCATGCTGGGCATTCTGGATGACTGGGAGCAGCTGATGACCTTAGACTTCAAGGCCGAAGGCGACCGCATTTACCTGCTGGGGGTCAGCCGCAATGACCTGGGCAGCAGCGAATACCTGCGCGAAGTGCACCGGGTGGATTATAGCCCTTGCCCTCATTTTGAAATAGAGGAGGAATACCACCTGCTGTCGGTGTTGCGCCGGCTCATCCGAGAGCGCTTAGTGCAGAGCGCTCACGACGTTTCGGACGGCGGGCTGTTTGTAGCCCTTATGGAAAGCGCCATGCCGCGTGGGCTGGGCTTTGTCGTCAGCAGCCCGTCTGGCATCCGCCGCGATGCCTGGCTCTTTGGCGAAGCACAAAGCCGCGTCGTCGTCAGCGTAGCGCCTAAACAGGCGGAAGCCTTCGAGCGTTTCTTAGACGAGCACAAGCAACCCTTCGAGCGGCTCGGACAGGTACAGGGCAACCGCGTTCGTATAGACGGTGAAGACTGGGGTGCCATACGCGAGTGGCAAGACGTCTACGAACAGCGTCTGGCAGAGATTATGGCTTAACTTAACCTCTCACCAGGGGCCTTAAAGCCATTTGATGAATGGGCATTTTTTAGAATAAAAATTTTGCAACAAACGATGAAAGCGTTGTTTAAAACCACTGTTTGGCTCGTTATTCCAGCCTTTTTGCTCAGCCTATGCGCTGGCAACAATGCCTACACGTTTAAAGGTTCCATTGCCAAGGCCGGCAACATGCAAGTGCTGTTGGAGCAGGTCTTTTTCGACCAGAACACGCCACCTATAGCGCTGGGGCGCGTCTCGTGCGATGCAGAGGGTCGCTTCACTATCGAGCGCAAGGAGGCGTTTGCACCAGGCATTTATCGCCTCACGGTGGGTGCTCGCCGCATGTTCTTCATGCTGGACGGCAAGGAGAAAACCGTGTCATTCAAGGGCGACTTAGAGACCATAGACCGTTTACAAATAACGGTAGAAGGCTCTGAGGAGATGGCTTGCTATGCCCGATTGGTGCAGGACATGGTGCGAGCTGGGCAGATTACGCCGCCGATGGCTAAGGAGTTTGTGCAGCGGGGGTGTACGCCGTTGATGAAGGCTTTCTTCACCCTGCAGCTGATGGGCCGCAACGCGGGTGAGTATTTAGCCGATTTCAAATCTGCCAGCGAGGCGCTCGCCAGCGCGATGCCGGGCAACACGTATGCTACCCAGTTTGCTCAGATCACCGCCAACATCGAGCAGCAACTGCAACAGATGCAGGCCGCCCAGGCCGCCGGACCTATCAAAATTGGCCAGCCCGCGCCTGAAATCAGCCTGCCCGGGCCGGATGGCAAGGTGCGTTCGCTGTCGTCGCTGCGCGGCAAAGTGGTGCTCATTGACTTTTGGGCCAGCTGGTGCCGCCCCTGCCGCATGGCCAACCCGCACGTAGTGGAGATTTACCACAAATACAAGGACAAGGGCTTCGATGTGTACAGCGTTTCGCTTGATCGGCCCGGTCAGAAGGATGCTTGGGTGGCTGCCATCCAGCAGGACGGCTTGGTGTGGGACAATCACGTCAGCGACCTGCAATTCTGGAACTCGGCGCCAGCGCGCCTGTACGGCGTCAATGCCATACCGGCCACGTTCTTAGTGGATCGAAAAGGCAACATCGCCGCCATCAACCCCCGCGCTAACTTAGAGGAAGAGGTGCGCAAGCTGCTCTAAGGCACCGATGAACTACTGGAAATATCGCCTTTGCACGGACAGCACCACAGCAGAAGTGTTGCTCGCTTACTTAGCGGAGGCGCCTTTTGACAGCTTTCAGGAGACCGACGAGGGCTTAGACGCTTATTTGCCTGACGCCCAGGGCAATAGGGAAATCGCCGAAGCCCTCTTAGGCGACCTGCAGCAAGAATTTTCTTTCGACTGGGAGGCGCAGTTTTTGCCCGCCCAAAACTGGAACGCCATCTGGGAAGCCAACTTCCCACCGGTGGTCATTGAAGACTTTTGTGCCGTCCGCGCACCTTTCCATGCGCCCATTGCAGGCGTGGTGTACGATCTGGTCATCGAGCCCAAAATGGCCTTTGGCACCGGGCACCACGAGACGACGTGGATGTGTCTGCGCGCTCTGCGCGATTTGCCCTGCGCTGGCGCTCGCCTGCTGGACTTCGGCTGTGGCTCCGGCGTGCTGGCCATCTTAGCAGCCCGGCTGGGCGCAGCAGAGGTAGTAGCGGTGGACATCGAAGAAGAGTCCTTCCGAAGCACCGCCGAGAACAGCGCCGCCAACGGCGTAGCCGAACAGGTACGCGTTTATTGGGGCGATTTGAGCGCCGTACCCGAGGGCGTTTTTGACGGTATACTGGCCAACATCAACCGCAACGTCATTCTGGCATCGCTGCCCGATCTGCACCAACGACTGCGCGCAGGCGGATGGCTCTTAATCTCCGGCATTCTCCTGTCGGACGCCGACATCGTGGGTGCAACCGCCAGACAGGCGGGCTTTTTGCTAAAAAGACGCGATGAACGCGGCACATGGCTTTGCCTGCTTTTTCAAAAAGCATAACGCGCGCCGAAACGCTATCCGGCTCTGGCATTTCGCCGCTCTTAGCAGCGCTGCCAGCCCCTTTGTGCGTACTTTCGAGCCGATGATTTCCGTTTTTCATGCCGTTTTTGCTTACTTCACTCATCCGGTTTTTACCATGAAAAAATCCGTACTGACCGCTTTCCTGCTGCTCATCTGCTCTGGCTGGCGCCTGTATGCGCAGGTAACGGCATTTCCCGAAAATCCAAACGAGTTTGTGGAGAAGTTGGACCAGTTTATGAACGCCTCCAAGCGGCCCGACATGGCTGAGGCGTTTGCGGTATTCAAAAAACAATACCGAAGTGGCCTGTATTCCGCCGACGAGATGGCTGGCGTGATTCGATTGTGTAACCTGCTGGCCGGGCAGCGTTTGAGCGCTTTTCCGTATTACAAAAGCTATATTAACGCACTGACGGCCGCCAAAGCGGAGGGCGACTCTACCCTGTTTCGCCAGTGGCATGGGTATTTAGAGACGGCCATTGCTGCCATTGAGCAAGGGCGCACCAAGCCTATTGGTCAGCTTTTGGACTTTTCGGCCGACTTTTTCAGCCAACGCGCCTTTTGGGCGCGCGAGGCGGGACTTATTGTATGGAAAGTACGCGGTGGGAAGACCGATTTTGTTTTTGAAAATCAAACACCTGTGCTGCGCTGTCAGAACATTGATCTGGTGGGCCTGCGCAAAAACGACTCCACGATTATCCTGAACACATCAGGGGTCTATTATCCTTACGAAGAAACCTGGCGTGGTGTGGGTGGCAAGTTGGGCTGGACGCGCACGGGCTTAGACTCTACCGTTTATGCTCGGCTGACGAACTACACGGTAGAAGCTAAAAAGCCTATGTTTACATGCGACTCAGCAGAGTTTTTCTATCCGGTGCTTTTCCCGAACCGCAGCCTGTGGGGCAAGTTGGAGGAGAATGTGGTCGTCCTGACCAAGGGCATGACGGTGGAATACCCAAAGTTCGAGTCGTTTGAGCGCACGCTCAAGATCACGCGCATTGGCCAAGGCATCGAGTACGAGGGTGGCTTTCGCATGGAGGGCCGGTCGGTATACGGCTACGGCTCAGGCGAGCAGCCGGCGCGCCTGACGGTTTACAACAACAAGCGCCAGAAAATCTTCTTTGGCGTGGGCGATCTGTTCATTATCCGGCGAGAGGAGAGCATCATCGCCGAGGGCATAACGGCACGCCTTTTCATGGACAAAGACAGCATCTATCACCCAGCGGTCAACTTCCGATTGGACATTCCGAACCAGATCATCACCCTGACGCGCGGGCAGAAAGGACCGGAGCGCAACCCATTCTTCTCGTCGTTTTACAACATGAACCTCAGTGCAGAGCGGGTGTCCTGGCACGTGCTCAAAGACTCGCTGGAGATTTCTTCCAGCATTGCAGGCGCCAAAAGCGGTGTGCAAAAAATAGAGTTCGAGAGCAGTAATCGCTTTGATCCTGCCGAGTACGTGCGGATGCAAAACATCACAAGTGTGAATCCCATTTCTGTGCTGCATCGCTTAGTAGAAGAGACACCCTGGGATAGCACGTACATGACCAAAATTATTTCGGACGACGCTTTCGCACGCGCGCTCGACCCTAAATTCGATTACTCCAGCATTCAGACGCTGCTGGCCGAAATGGTGGCCAAAGGGTTTATCAACTACAACTTCCAGCGCCACGAGATAGAGCCGCGCCCCAAACTGGCGCTCTACGCCTTGGCCAGCCAGGGCAAACGCGATTACGACGCCATTAAAATCCAGGCAAATGAAGCCTCCGGGCCGGGCGCTACGCTGGATTTGAAAACCAAAGAAACATCTATAAGAGGGGTATCCAGCGTAGAATTGAGCGAACGCCAGCGCGTAGGTATTGTGCCCACCCGGGAAATCACGTTGCTCGAGAACCGTGACATGCGCATGGGTGGGCGCTTATTCGCCGGTTTTGCTGTCTTTGAGGGCAAGAACATGTACTTCAATTACGAAAAGTTTCACGTTCAGTTTGATTTCGTAGATAGTCTGCACTTTTTTCTGCCCACGGGCAGAGTGGACGGCAAAGGGCAACCCAGCGCCGAAGGGATGAACTCGCGCATAGAGAAGGTATCGGGTTTTCTGTTAGTAGACGCGCCCAACAACAAATCCGGCAAGGTGGATATTGACATCTTCCCTTCGTTAGAGTCTAAAAAGCACTCGTTTGTGTTCTATGACGCCCCTACCATTCAAGGCGGCGTGTACAAACGAGACTCGTTCTATTTCAAATTAGACCCTTTCACCTTCAACGGCTTAGACAGCTATACGCCCGACCGCCTGCGCTTCAAGGGCGAGATGACGTCGGCGGAGATTTTTGAGCCCTTCCGCGAGACAATCATTGTGCGCGAGCACGACCGTTCATTTGGCTTCATCCACCAAACGCCGCCGAAGGGCTACCCGGTATATCAGCGGCGCGGCAATTACACGGGCAAGATTGATTTGAGCAACAAAGGTTTTCTCGGCGTTGGGACGGTAGAATACCTTACGGCTGACATTGAGTCGGAAGACATTGTGTTCCGGCCCAAACAAATGACCTGCACGGCGCGCCGCTTTTTCATGGAAGAAGACCGAAAAAGCGAGGTGAAAGTGCCACAGGCAAAAGGCGAAGATGTGAGTGTGAACTGGCTGCCCTACCGCGACTCGATGTACGTCGAGAGTCGGGCGAAGGCCTTTGAACTATTCCGGCAGCCGGGCTACTACCACAAGGGCGTGCTGGTGTTGACGCCTTCTGGTCTGAAAGGGCGCGGTGAGTTTGACTGGTTTGGCGGGCGGCTCACGGCGCGCGTGATCTCGTATGGGCCGTTCCAGGCCAGCTCCGACACGGCAGACCTGCAAATCAAGGCATTAGACGGCCAGGGCATCGTGTTCGACTCGCGCAATGTGCGCGGCGAGCTGGATTTCGACCGCCAATTGGGCGACTTCAAGGCCAACACGGCCGATGCCAACACCGATCTGCCGCTCAACCGCTATCGCACTTCGATGAACGAATTTACCTGGGACATGAAAGGCCAGACAGTAACGTTCAAGAGCGACGAGCGCGAGCCGGGCTACTTCGTCTCGACCGACCCTAAGCAGGACACACTCAACTTCCGCGGCAAGACGGCGCTCTACGACATGCGCAACAGCCGCCTCAAAGTGGGCGGCGTGGAGGTCATCAAATCCGCCGACGCATTCATCTATCCTTCCGACGGCAATGTGGATATTGACCCTGGCGGCGTCATGCGCCCTCTGCAGGAGGCGCGCATTGTGGCCGACACCTCCAACAAGTACCACACCATCAACCGCGCTACAGTGAACATCCTGGGCCGCAAAGAATACAAGGCCACCGGCTATTACGAATATAACCTGCCCGGTCGCCAGCAAGAGGTCTTCTTCAACAATATCGTGGGCGAGCGCTATGGCCCGGGCACGCCCGCCACAAAGAAGGTGCTGACCACGGCCAGCGGCGAAGTGCGCGCCAGCGACAGCTTCTACATTGACGCCAAAACGCGCTTTGCGGGCACGGTGATCCTGAAGGCCAGCCAGCAAAACTTGCGCTTCGAAGGGCTGGCGCAAATCCAGACCAACTTTACCGAGGTTCCCTGGTTTTCCGTTTACTCAGAGGTGGACAAAAACAATCCCATCATTCGCGTAACCAAACCTAAAGACGGCAACGGCGAGCCGCTGTTTCTGGGCTTCTTCCAGTCGCGTGAAACGGGTCAGATGTATCCTTCGTTGCTACAGCCCCCTACCTCTGCGCTCGACCGAGTGGTTTTCAACGGCGAAGGTTACTTTCGTTACGATCAGCAGAACGACCGCTTTGTGTTCGGCGACTCGGCCCGGATCGTTTCTGCCGCTCAACTGCGCGGGTCAAAGCTCACTTACGATAACCGAACGGGCACCTTCTCCGCTGAAGGTCCTATCCAGCTGGGACACGGATTGGAATTCATGAAAATAAAAGGCGCTGGTCGCCTGAAAACGGAGTTTAATATCCCAGACACGACCGCTCATATCATCACGGGTGAGCTGATGACTGGCATCGAGATAACCATTCCAAAGGTGCTATTAGACCTGATGCTCAACGACATTCAGGCCTCCAGCTTCGATGCGCCCGTGCCTCCCTTCAACTCGCAGCAGGCGTTCTATCGCCAGGCACTAAGTGAGTTTGTAACAGACTCCACAGATCTGGCCGAGGCGTTTAACAACCTGAACAGCAACTTCCTGCAGCTGCCGCGCAAGGATAACAAGTACACCTTCCTCTTAGGGCGCCATCCGGTGATCTGGAACCCGGAGTACCAGTCATTTCTCAGCTTAGAGGACCGCATCCCGATTGTATCTATTGCTGGGGAGCCCATTCAGAAGGCGCTTACAGCCTACGTAGAATACAAGATGCCCGGCAACCGCGACGACCGTTTTTATCTGTATATCAAAGCCTCCCCCGACTTGTGGTATTTCTTTGGCTATCAGGCTGGTGCGCTGAATGTAGTATCGAGCAGTGTGCGTTTCAATGAAGCACTGCTGGCTCTGAAGCCTAAAGACACGCAGCTGAAAATGCCCAACGGCGAGGTATATGAAATCATTGCCGCCAATCCCGCGCTGGCGGATGCGTTTGTCAACCGCGTGCGCAGCGGGCGTAAGTTTTAATGAAAAAAGCGCAGGCGAGCCTTTACAGCGCGCCCGCGCACAACTTCCAACTTTGAAAACAAACGTACTGCTACCGTCTTATCAAGCGGTGCCTTTGAGGATTCTGTTCCAATACAGCCACGGCAGGATGCGCCGCTTGAGTTGATACATTGTCCAGCGCTCCTTCGATTGGTCAAAGGGAAAAGTTTCCATAGGCTCATTATTGTAATCAAACTCAGCGAGCACGAGCTTGCCGTATCCAGTGATGAGCGGGCAAGAGCCATAACCCGTGTACTGAGCGGCCGCAGGCTTGCCGAGGCGGATCTGACTAAGAAGATGTTCGACGAGCACCGGCACTTGTTTGCGAATGGCCGCTCCGGTTTTGGCATTGGGTGTGCTGGAAGCGTCGCCAATGGAGTAAACGTTAGGATAGCGCACGTGCTGGAACGTGTACTTATCCACATCTACCCAGCCCAGCGGGTTGCCGGGTACGGCCAGCGGGCTATTTTTGATGAAATCCGGCGCGCTTTGCGGCGGCGTTACGTGGATCATGTCGTAGGTATCGGTAACGCGATCCACCACCTGGCCGTCCTTGTAAACGTCAAAGGTAGCTTGCTTCTTCTCAGCGTCAATTTCCACTAAGTTATGGAGATAATGCGTTTTTATCCCGTAACGGCGAATGACTTGCAGAAGCGTCTCCGCATATTTTTTTACACCGAAAATAACGCTTCCGCCCGAATAAAAGTGTACTTCGATATCCTTGAGCACCCCGTGTTTGCGCCAATAATCTGAGGCCAGATACATAATTTTCTGCGGCGCGCCACCACATTTGATGGGTGTATTGGGGTTGGTAAAAAGTGCTTTTCCTTGCTTGAGGTTTTTGATGCACTCAAAGGTGTATGGCGCTGTCTCAAAGGTGTAGTTGGAGGTAATACCGTTTTTACCCAAATGGCCATTCAAGCCTTTAATTTTATGCCAGTCCAGCTGAATGCCTGGGCATACGACGAGGTAATCGTAGGTATACCGCGCTCCTGTTTCGCTCCCCACGGCATTTTGGCCTGGGTCTAATTGGGTCGCGGCTTCTTTGATCCAGGTTACCTGACGAGGCATTACTTCCGCCTCCGCTCGTACAGTATCGCGAATATCGAAGTCACCCCCGCCTACCAATGTCCATGCTGGTTGGTAATAGTGCCTCTCAGCCGGTTCCATGATGGCAATGTCAAGCTTTTTATCCTTTCGCAAAAGTTGGGCGGCGAGTGATATGCCTGCATTTCCTCCGCCGATGATCAAGATTTGGTAGTGCTGTTTCTTACTCATACTCCCTTTATTTTTTTGTTTATGGCAAAGATGGGCCGGGTATATATCTGTATTGTTGGCTTTTTTGAAGCATTTATAGGACGAAACAGCGGCTTTGCATGGTGTGCCTGCCCTTTGACCAATAAATGCCCGCTTGAAAGCCACTTTCGGGCTACCTTTGCATGAAATTCGTTCATCATGGAATACATCCAGCCCGCTGCTTTATCTATTCCCAAAGGCCACTACTCGCCCGCTGTTGTGCACGGAGGGCTGGTTTTCGTCTCTGGCCAGTTACCCATAGATGCCGCTGGAGAGGTGCGCCTGGGTAGTGTGGAAGAGCAGGTGCAGTTGTGCTTACAAAACATCGAGACTATCCTGGTTGCTGCCGGAAGTCGGATTGATCTCATTCTTAAGGTAAACATCTACGTCAGCGATATAGCGCTCTGGCCGCGCGTAAATGCTGCTTATGCTGCCTTCATGGGCGAACATAAGCCTGCTCGCGCTGTTATACCCTGCAGCGAATTACATTATGGTTGCGCTGTCGAGATAGATTGCATTGCTGCCGTAGATACGTCCGAGTAGTAACCCTTTATCCCTAAAAAAAGCCATCTCAGTCTTTCCTAACCTGTCTTTTCCTATGCCTGCACGACCAGACGCCAAATACATCAACGTTTATTTAGCCTTGGGCAGCAACGTAGGCGACCGCGCGGCCAACTTGCGCCAGGCGCAAGAACTTATCCAGCGCTATATTGGCAAAATCGCCCGGCTAAGCCACGTCTATGAAACGGAACCTTGGGGGAACCCCAAACAGGAGCCCTTCCTAAACCGGGTGATCATGGTAAATACGACGCTCTCGCCGCGCGAATTGCTGGAGGCTATCAACAAAATCGAACGCGAATTGGGCCGTCAACGCCAGGAAAAATGGGGGCCGCGCACCATTGATATTGACATCTTGTTCTACGGGCGTCGCATTATCCGCGACAAGGGTTTGGAAATTCCCCACCCTGAACTCCACAAACGCGCTTTTGTGCTGGCACCCATGTTAGAATTGGCGCCCGACCTGCAACATCCAATACTCAAAAAACCGATAGACCAACTGTACATGGAATGCACAGACATGTCTGAAGTGGTCATGCTGGAGGAAGAGCCGAGATAGCATCAACGATGAAAAAAGCGGCGGCAGGAACCGGAGCCTACCGCCGCTTTTGCTCTTATTCAGGCATTCACCTGGCATATCCTTAGCGTTGAATAGCAAACGGTGTGGAAACTACATGCCCCTTTGCTGTAGCCACCAAAGTGTACATACCATTGGGCAATGAGCCCGCCTGGAAAGGCAAGAACTGACGCCCCGAAACGTTGTCATAGATGCGCTCGGCCACCTGGATGCCCATAGCGTTGAACACGCGAATGTGCACATCCGCCGTCTCCTCTAATTGCACGGTGATGATGGCATCCTCCACCACTGGATTAGGCGCCATAGACAGACGTAAAGGCTCTGTTTTTACCTCCGGCGATGAGGTGGACACAAACGGTATAGGCGTCATTTCCGCATTGATAATGCGGCCAGTCGCCTGATCAATCAGCATGGTAACGGCGTGCATATTGTTGATGTTCTGTGTCGCCGGAACGACAGCCGAAAACTCATGAGACATCACCGAACCGGCAGGATTGCTGGTAGGCACGCTACCTGCAGCGCCCTTGAATCCACCCATTAAAGCGCGAGCAACGTGGTTGTACACCATCTGAGCCGCCGGTACTGGGTTAGGCAGGTTTTCGTAGCCGCCCATCGGGCCGCGCCCACCGCCGGCGTATGCGTTCGCCTGGTTGAAACCCGAAGATGTTCCACGAACGCCATCTTCAATGAGCACCGCCGCCAGCCGGTAGTCGCCATTCATCTCATCCAAAAACCGCACCGAGCTGCGAATGCTGACGCGACGAATGGTAGGGTTCCAGTCCACATTTTGGGTCATGATGACCTGAGCAGGCCAGGTCAAGTGCTCTATCAAGCTCATCTCGAAGTTCGGCTCTGTTGCAGAGGTCAGCAGGGGGTCAATATCCTGCTCGCGCTCAACCAAGCCACCCGGATATCCGCCCAGTAACTTGGAAAACTCGCTGTCATAAGCAGTCAGACGCATCGGATTGGAACTACCGTTGTGCACAGCGATGGGAATGACCATGCCCTTGTACTCCTTAGCTAAGTAATCCATCATCACGGCGCCGCGCGGACACCACACGCACCAGGTGCCCGTGCCCTCTTCCACAACGACTTTGCGGTTGGGCTGAGGCTCCACTCCCAGAATGCTGTACGAGGCGGTACCCGTGTTGTCACTATCGTCGTCGTCGCCCACTTTGTTCACATTAATCAGACGCACGTTGAAAGCGAAGTTATTCACCCCCAGTTGGGTCGGATATGGAATGAAAAACGTGTGCGTCTGAGATAGATTGAGGTTCAGATTTTCGAAGGCGTATTTTTCTGTGTCGCCATTCGGGAGTTTCACTTCGATTTCATAAGAAGTGATCGCTGGAAAGCCATTGTTCTGCACAACACCGCGGAGCGCCACCTGATGTCCTGGCAACACTTTATTGTAGGTTGTTATGATGGTGGGCACGGCTGGGATGTATTTACCCGCCGACACACCAGACAAGCGAGCACGGATGACGTTGTCGGGTATAACAACACGTATGTTATCAATCATAGCGCCGTAAAGCCAGTCGGCGGCATCATCGTAGCGAAAAGCCAGGCGCACGTTGGCCTGTCCTGCATACTCCGTTAGGTCAACCATGACCAGACGCCAGCCGCCCGTGCCGCTGAAGTCACGCAACTCTTTCCAGGTGGTACCGCCATCGGTAGAAGCCAGCAACTTGAGGGATTCTACTTTGCTCTGGTAGGAGCCTTTGAGGAAGAACAGATCAAACAGCAGGCGAAGCTGACCACTTTGGGCGCTCAAATCCAAGGGCGCCAGATAGACAATTTCGTTGCTTTTGTTGCAATTGCACTTGTCGTCGTTCGTTCCCAACACCTTGCCGGCCCGGGCAGGTACTGTAAAGTATTGCGAGGAATGCGCCGAAGTGCCGTCCACTTTCCAGCCACCATCTGTGGCAGCAGTTTGTTGTGTCCAGCCCTGAGGCAAAGCAGTAGTTACAGAGTCGAAGTTTTCCGACCAGATGACCGTCCCTTGCGCCCAGAGGGCAAGGTTAAGTATTGCGAGGAAACCCGTGAGCAGTAATTTGTGTGGCATAATAATAGAAAAATTTAGTGGATGAAAGTGGAGCAAATGTAAGCTCATCTGTCGCAATTGCAACAATAATTTCCGAACTTTTGCTATTTTTAGTTAAAAAAACAGAGACAAAACGGAACAAGGGTCTCCCTCCTTTTAACTCTAATTAGAGTTAAGAGCGGCGAGCAAGCAATGCCGCTTAATTTTGCGGTCATGGAAATCCAGCGATACGTTGTCCGACCAGGCTCTTTGAAACACCTCCGACTTCAAGACGATACCCTGCCTCCCCCTAAAGGAGACGAAGTGCAGGTAGCCGTGCGTGCTATCGGACTGAATTTTGCCGACATTTTTGCCATCTGGGGTTTATACAAAGCTGCTCCGAAAGAGCCGTTTACGCCTGGCTTGGAATACGCCGGAGTGGTAATGGCCGTGGGCCCGGAAGTAACAAGTATTCGGCCAGGCGACCGCGTGATGGGTATCACACGCTTTGGTGCCTTTACTACCGGCCTAAATATCTCAGAAAAATATGTGGTACCCATTCCGGATACTTGGAACTGCAGCACAGCCGCGGCGTATTTAGTGCAAACTATTACCGCGTATTACGGTCTCTTCAATTTAGGCGCATTACAACCCGGACAAAACGTACTGCTCCACAGCGTGGCCGGGGGCGTGGGTCTGCAGGCCCTCAAAATTGCCAAAGCCCACAACTGCTTTGTTATCGGCACTGTGGGCAGCGCCAACAAGGTGGCTATTGCTCAGGCTAACGGCTGCGATCGTGTGCTGGTGCGCGGGCCAAAATTCGAGCAGGAACTCCGCCAGGCTTTAGAGGGTCGGCCACTCAACCTCGTCTTTGACACCATAGGCGGCCGCTATTTTACCATACCCTGGAATATGCTGGCCCCCATGGGCCGCATGATTGTGGCCGGCTCCTCGCGCTACGCCAGCGTAGGTGACAGGCCTAACCTCTTCCGACTGCTATGGCATTTCTTGACGCGCCCTAAGATAGATCCGCAAGCCCTGCCCGAACAAAACCGCGGCATCCTGGGCTTCAACCTCATCTACCTGTACGAACGCATCGAGATGCTTCCGCCCATTCTGGAACACCTTGAACATATGCACCTGACACCTCCACATGTCGGCCATACTTTCGATTTCAGCCAGATACGCGAGGCCATCCTGCTGTTCCAAAGTGGCAAAACCGTGGGCAAAGTGGTGGTGCAGACAGCCGCACCATGTTAAAGAGCAGACGTTCAGTCGCACGCAAACCACCACGCCGGAAGCGCCCCGTTTCTCTGAATACCTACTCTTGAGAGACCTTCGGTATGGGGAGGCACCAAGTAGCGCTGCCTTTAAAATCCGCCTCGGCACAACCTCCTGGAGTACGGGCAACTACAAGTGTGTTCGCGGACATTGCGTGGATCAGAATTTGGCTCAAAAAACACAATTACTTAAAGTACGAGTTCAGGTTGCATGCCGCTACCTACCCGTACCTTTATTCTGTTTCAAAGGCATATTCTTTATGCGGACGCTATTTCTCTTTGCTATTTGGGCTTTTTCGACCTGTGTCAGCGCTCAGTCGTCGGGCCCGCTTATCTCTCGCATCGCTTTTGGGTCCTGCGGGCATCAGGACAGACCCCAGCCCATCTTAGATACGGCAGTAACCCACCGCCCGGATGTCTTTGTCTTTCTGGGCGACAACATCTATGGCGACACTAAAGACATGCAGGTGTTGCGGGATAAATACGCCAAATTGGGCGCTAAACCCGAATTTCAACGCCTTAAAAAGGCCGCCCGTCTGCTGGCTACCTGGGACGACCACGATTACGGCTGGAACGACTCAGGGCGGCACTACCCTTTCAAAAAGGAGTCTAAGGAAATTTTCTTAGAATTTTGGGAAGAACCCGCCGACTCGCCCAGGCGACAGCGCGAAGGCATTTATACATCCTATATGTTTGAAGGCCAGGGGCGCCGTTTGCAACTCATTTTGCTCGACACGCGCACCTTCCGCGACAACCTGCGCACCTACCGGGGCGAGCTGCACTGGGACGACCGCTATTTCTATCCGCTCGACTACTACCCGCACGAAACGACCGACTCTACCCTCCTCGGCGAAGTGCAGTGGAAATGGCTGGAAGCCGAACTTCGCAAGCCCGCCGACCTCCGGATCATCGGCTCCAGTACCCAGTTCAGTATCATGTTTAATGGATACGAAGCCTGGGCTAACTTTCCACACGAGCGCAAACGCATGCTCCAGCTCATCCAGAAGACGCGCGCCAACGGCGTCCTCTTCATCAGCGGCGATGTGCACTACGGCGAAATTTCCGTCCTGCGCGAAGACGGCCTGTACCCTATCTACGATGTTACGGCCAGCGGCATCACTTCCACGTGGTATTTCGCCACGCCTAACGACAACCGCATCGAAGGCCCCGTCATGGAAAACCACTTCGGCCTGATTACAGTGGACTGGAACAAACGCGACCCGGTGGTCAAAATGGAAATCTACGACATCCGCAACAATCAGCGCGTAGAGTACAGCGTGCCCCTAAGCGCCATCTCGTTTCGATAACCCGGACTCGCCTGCTCTACCCGCGTATTGTCGTGCACGTCGTCCGGATTAAAAGGTGTAGTTCAGCACAAGGCTGACGTGCGTCATATCCACTTTATTGATGACGTGGCGATAGTTGCCGTAAAACTCCCCGATGCGGCCCTTCCAGACGTACAGGAGTTGCCCGCGCAGGCCCTCCAATGCGCCTCCAAAGGAATAGCGCACGTCTAAGTTGAGCTGCCGAAAGGCCGGAAAGCCGTATTTATTGAGCGCCGTATTTTTGATGTCGGGCAGGTAAAAATGCCCATAAGCGCCTTCCATTTGCCAGCGGCTGTTGGGCGAAGACCAGAGGATGCGCCCGGTGATCGAGTGCGAGTCGCCGCTTCCCTCGATGCGCTCGCGCGGCATGAAGGTGTAGAACGGCTCGCGCCCCCATTCGCGCGGCGAGAGGAAGCGCCCATGCGCTGTAACGCGTGTGTAAGCGGCTAAGGCTCGCCAGGGGCCGCGTTGCCAGCCCATCTGGGTGCTGAAGGCCACCGATTGACCGCTCGCAGGGAAATACGCCTTCGCGGGGTCTTCGTTGCCGCCGTGCGCAACAGCATCCTGTCGGATGAGCATAAGCCCTGCGAGAAGGCGGTGTTTTCCCCCAACAGGCCGTTGGTAGTCTGCGCGCAAAAGGGCCGTATTGAAGATGCGCTCTACGTATTGATCCCAGAGTTGTAGCGTCAGACGCTCGTCTGGTCTCCACGTAATCCCCACTAAGCCAACACCGCCGCTTTTAAGGTTACCCGAATAACCGCTGGCCGAGCCATCGGGGTTAATGCCGCGCGGATACAGGCCGATGGACTCGCCAATGGTGTACCAGCGCACGGTGCTTCGCGGCGACATGCGCCACAGCAGGCCGCCTTCGATTTTGACTCGGCGCCATTCGTTCCATTCCAACCACGCGCCCGCCTCTGCAGTAGGACGCATGCGACCATCCTGGTGGTTGATCAAAGGCGTCTGGAGCAATTGCTGCCCTACCGTTATGCGGGAATTGCGCCATTGGTAACGGAGCCAGAGCTCCTCCAGCCGGTCTAAATCCCTGCGGTTGCGCGGATTTTCCACATCAAACAGGCCAATTTCGTAGCGATTTATGGCGCCTGTGGCGGAGTCGCGCAGGCTCAGGTCGGAAGAGAGCAAATTGAAATTGAACGCGCCGCCCACACCCATGCTGAAGCCATGCCAGGGCGCCGACTGAAAGTGCAACCACCCACCCGCCGCCCAAGCGTAGTAATCCGACAACTGGCCCGTATTGTCGGTTACCATGACAAACGTCCGAAACTGCCCGCCGTGCTGGCCCTTCTGAAAGGCCTGGAGCAAAGTCCTGACCTCCGGCAATCGTTCTTCGGGCTGAGCAGCCGTATCGCGCAACATCGGGCGCGCGGGTAAATTCAAAGGCCCTAAAATCAGCCCCAGCCACAGCACCGTGCGTTTGAAAACAAAAAAATCTAACATGCCGCAAAGGTGCGTGTAAATACAGGAGGCCTCCCTCCTGTCTCATTAGCCGAAATTTAAAAAATTAGAAACCCGCTTTGATGTAGGCCCAGCCCTCTTCCTGGCGCTCAACAATGTGCACGATGCCGCGCTCTACGTAGCCGGACTCGGCTATGATGTCGGCCTTGGCGAGGTTCATCTGCTTGAGGGTGAATTCGCAAGCGTAAAAATCTACGCCGCGCTTCTTGAGGGCGCTCAATTCGGCGGGCACATTGGTTTTATCCTTGACTAACAGGTGGATGCCCTTGTTATGCGCTACCACCTCGACACGCGCATCCGGCCAGTGGTCCAAGACGTTGTTCAGCTGGCGCGTCAGGGCGCGATAGGCGCTCGTGTCGGGCGTCGTGATCTGGAAAACAATGCGGTGTGTCTTCTTCTTTCGCGATCCCTCGGTATGCAAAGCATTCGAAAACGAAAACACAGCTACAGCCATAAGGGCGATGACGGCGCCGACGAAATGATACATGAAGCGGTTCATGGTATTGGTCCTTTTGATGTGTTGTAAACGTATTGCGCACATTTTGGTGAGGCTACCGCTGCCTCACTGCTCTTCTGCATGTCATTGTCTGGTGATGGAGAAAGCGTGTTGCTCGAGCCATGCCGTCTCATTCAACACGGTAACCTTACCCGAATGGACGTCGTAAATCATCGGCACTACATTCACCTGCTTTTGAGCCATTTTTTCGGCAATAATAGGCTGTTGCCGGATCTGCGCTACGCCGTGAACAACATTTCCCTCGATGCAGGCCATGAGGTTTTTGCCCTCGTGCTGAAGGATTTGCTGCTCTTCCTGCTCCTGCATAAGCGCTTCCACGATCTGCCGAATATGCCCATGGCACTCTCCGCCTGCTAAGAAAGCCTTCACGGCGCCGCATTCGGTGTGGCCCAATACCACCACCAACGAAACGCCTAGATGTTCTACGGCGTATTCGATGCTGCCCAGCTCCAAATCGCCGATGAGGTTGCCCGCTGTGCGGATCACGAAGAGGTCGCCCAGGCCTTCATCGAAGATGATTTCGGGCGGAACACGGCTATCCGAGCAGCTGACAACCACTGCAAACGGGTGCTGCGCATGCTCCGTCTCGTGAACGCGCTGTTGCGTCTGATGCGGATGTCGAAGCGCACCCGATAGAAAACGCTGGTTCCCGTCCAATAAAGCCGCCAGCGCCGCTTCTGGCGTTCCCGGACGCTTGTCTTCATCCCCAGAAAACCGACATCCCAGCGACAGATGAAACGCCACTAAAACAATAGAAAAAAGGAAAAAACGCAGCATGAGTAGAAACCTTTAAAAAACACTCGCAGCCCAACGGCGTCCCTATGAAACAAGACCTAAAAGTGGCTTTATGACCGATTGCCGCCGTTGTTTTTGACTTCCCCTAACGGATAATGGTGCAAAAGTCAAATCAAAGCAAACATTATAGGAGTGACATTTATCACGACATACGCAATGCTCCTGTGGTTTTGAAACACCACATATCTCCCTTCCGCTTCATTTTTCACCTCTCCTCCTGCTCTTCATTTTTCCATTCTTCACTTCTCATTTTCCACTTTTAATTTTTCATTTCCCATTCTCATAGCTTCAGCAATTCTATCCCATTCTTGAGCAACCGTACTTTGCCGGCGTCGGAGAGTTTTTTCATCAGCCTTGAGATGACCTCTCGCGAGGAGTTGAGTTCTTGGGCAATTTGGGTGTTGGTTATTTCCAGGACTTTTGTGCCTAAGGCCTGGCTGTGGCGGCGCAGATAAAACTCTAAGCGCACGTCCATGTTTTGAAAGGCGATGTGGTCAATGGTTTCTAAGAGTTCTTCGTAGCGTCGGCGGTAGGTGCGCACGACGAAGTAGTACCACGTTCGATAGTTGCGCATCCAGTTTTCCGTGTGTTCCACAGGGATGACTAAGAGTTTCGAGTCTGTTACGGTGCGGGCGGTTACAGAGCTGGCGCGGAAGGTCTTGTCGCAGATCATGGAAAGCGCACAGCCATCGCCCGGGTGCAGGTGGTACATGAAAAACTCGCTGCCGTCCTCATCGTTTTCGCGAAAAAGTTTGACGAGGCCCTCCAGCACGATCATTGTGTTCCGAATGGGTTGACCGCTTTGCAGGAGCGTTTGGCCGGCTTCTACGTCCATAATCCGGCCTTTTTCCAACATTTCGGCCAGCAGCCCTTCTTCAAAATCGCGAAGTAAGTGACGGTAGTTTTCCATACTTTTCAAATTGAAATAGCCTTGAATTTCAGGCGCTTGTGCGCAAAGGCCGGGCTATGCTGTCCTTTCTACACCGCTTAGCGCCGCAGGGCCGCTGCGCTTTTGAGGATTAACAGCCGCAGCAAAAGTAACCACGGAAAACCGTGCATCAGCAAATCAAACCAATCCATGGGCTGCATGCCCACGGCGCCGCCGGCGACCCATCGAATTTTGCCCAGGAGGTGTGGTTCGGGCACGAAAGGCGCTAAGCCAATCGTCAGGCAGAGCATGAGCACGATTTTCCAGTCGTTCCATGGTTTCATCACAACGAAGGTGCGGATGAGGTGCGTTTAATGGAAGGCATAGTCCACCCCGCTTACCTGAGTCAGCAGTGTCGGGGGAGCGTCTAAAATTTGGGCGTCGCCGCGGGGCATGGGCGATACGGGCGAGTGTTTGGCTAAATACTCGCGCAGTACGGTATGCAGGGTATAGGGCAGGTTTTTGCCCTCGAACACCTCTGGTATGCGGCAGAGCATGGTTTCCGGGTCCCCGTCGCGTTCGCAGGCCGCAACGGTATAAATGCGCTCAGGGTCAAGCGGCTGGCCACCCACCCGGACGCGCTGGACACGCTGCCCCATCTCGCCGAAAGCATGAAAAGCCACTTCCATGCCGCGGAACTTCACCAACCAGCCACCAAAGCGTTTGTCGGCTTCTTTGGCAAAGACGTTGTTCAGTTCTTTTTCCAACCACTTGAGCAGCACACTGCCGCGCACCTTAGCCGTGCGCACCGTAGCATCCACAGGCAGCATGTCGTACAGATAGCCCTCCGTGATGGGAATGTTGCCCGTAGCGTCTGGCGTTACGCGCGGCGGGCAGAAGCGGAAGCCGTTGGAAAGCACGATATCCGTACCCACCTTCCAGGCCAGCGCGTCGAGAATGAGGGTATCAATTGTGTTTTCCACGACAAAGTAGCGATACAGCGGAACCTTGCTGTAGCCAACAACTTTCTCAATTTGCGCCAGATACGGCGCCTCTATCTGCTTGATGAGCGCCGACATCTCAGTATCGGCCGGATAGCGTTTCGGACTTATCTCGACGAGCTGGTAGCGCTGGTTGACGATCTTGCCATTCTTCACTTCTACATCTAAGCGCCCTACGAAAGAGCCGAAGGCGCCTGGTTCCACCACCCTGGCGTACTTACAAACGATGGGCTTGCGCACGCGCTCGTGTGTGTCGCCGCCGAAAATGTAGTCCACGCCTTCGCATGCTGGCAGATTGGCCAACGCAATTTGCTGCGAAAGCCCCAGATGCGCCAGGATGATGACCATATCGCACTGCTCTTGTTCGCGCAAGACGCTGACGTAGTACGCCAGGTTTTCTTCGGGCTTGGTGTAGATAATGCCTTTGGAGTAATTGGGCGATTGCCGCAACGGCACCAACGGGTCGGTATAGCCCAGGAAGCCAATTTTCACGCCCAGACGCGACCAGGTGTAATACGGCGGGAAGATGAGTTCGCCTTTCTGCCCGTTGCCGAGGTCGTGGTACATGTTGGCACACACCTTGGGCGCCTCCAGACCGCCGAGCAGCTGCTGCATGGCCTTTTTGTAATAGACCACCTCCCAGTTGCCGGGCAGGTAAAGGTCGTAGCCCAGCGCGTTTAGAATGGGCGAGATAGCGCGGCCCGTTGTCTTGACCGATAACGCGCTGCCCTGAAACATGTCGCCCGTGTCCACGATGAACGTGTTCGGATTGCTTTTCCGCACCTTTTTAAAAAAAGTGGCCAAATGCGCGTACCCACCTGCTTTTCGGAACACAGGCTGGTTGTTTTCCCAGAACATTTCGTCGTGCGGATGTATTTGGCAATGTACGTCGGTTGTCTGGAGCAGCGTCAGCACGCCGTCTTGTGTCGGCGCCGGCGGCTCCTCAGGCGGAAGAGCGCCTTCCAGAGGCGCCTCATCATCTGCCAGGCGCCACGAACGCCCCTGGCCAAAGTTAGGCAGCAGGGCGAGGCCTGCGCCTGCCATCAGGGCGTTGCGCAAAAATTTGCGCCGCGGATGCTCGCCCAATGCTGAAGCCTGGGCAGGAGTATCAGGTGTAGGTTTCATGTCTCTCTCCGTTGCTTGTTTTCGTTATTTCACCGTGAGCTTTCCTTTTTCCTTCTGCTCATTTTTTTGTTTGTAAAAATCCACAATTGGCTGAAAGGGCCCGTATTTATGCTGTTCCTCTGAGAACGGGTCAGCGTAGGGTCCAAACGGGTGGTCAAAGGGCTTTCCGGCGATATCGGGCCAGTCCGTCTTCAGGAAGGGATGCCCTGGGCGCGGCATAGAATTGACGAATGCGGCCACATCCCAGGCTTCCTCGTCGGTCAGTTGAGGGTTCTGGTAGCTGGCGCCCAGCGGCATGTTGGCTTTGACGTACCCGGCAAAACGCGACAGGCGGAAAAGACCGGCAGCCTGGTTGTAACTTTTGTCGCCCCATAAGGGCGGATAGTAGCGCTCACTGTTGGGCATGGGCAACCCCTGCCCGTCAGGGCCATGACAGGAAGCGCACTTTTCTGCATAAACGACTTTTCCCTTGGCCGGATCGGCCGGGCGGTCTAAAAACGGCACCTGCACTAAGCCCGACCCACGCGGCTTTTCACCCTTGGGCACGCCAGTACCCAGCCAGCGCATGTAAGCTACAATCGCCTTCATTTCGCGGCTGTTGGTATCCAACGGCTCGCCGTTCAGGCTGCGCTCGAAACAGTCGTTTACCCGCTTAGGTATGGTCTCTAACGAGCCAGAACGGGCCCGAAATTGGGGATACGTGCTGGCCACAGCGAAATAGTTGTTGCCATACGGCTTCGAACCGGCCTCCAGATGGCAATTCTGGCAGTTCAAACCATTGATGGCGCCAGGACGAAGGATGCCTTTCTCACCAAAATAATCTTGCGTGTTGGCAATCAAATCGCGGCCATAGGCAATCAAGTCAGCTTCGTCGTCTGTATGAGCTAAAAACAAATCCGGCGCCTCCCAAAACTTCTGAGGATCGTAAACCGGCATCAACTGCGCCCGCCGGGTCTCAATGGCTTCCTCCTGCCGAAGATGCTCCCAATACCAGGCGCCAATGCCACACACGGTTAGAATCGCCGAAAGCGACCACAACACCCAACGCATATTCCTCAAAAAGGCTAAGTGGCGGTGATATCCCGACGTCAGCAAAGCTTCTTCGCTCAGGCGCTGCTGAGCATAATTCATCGCACCCGTAACGACCAAAACGCCCACCACTAACGCCCCAACAACCAACCACATGACCGGATAGTAAATTCCATTTTCCATAGACAAAAAACCCTTAATTGCATGCCCAATACCGCCGCAGGCTCTCACTATAAAACGCTCTAATCTTCGCCTCTCCTGCCAAAGAAAGTCTGGCTACCCAGACTTAGAGAACCCAAATAAGCGGAACCCGTGCAAAAGTCCGAAATGCTGCATCTGCCGCTTCGTGACAAAAGTCACTGGGGAGAGAATGGAAAGTGGAAATTGAAAAGTGAAAAATTGAGGAGGGGGATGCCTCCTTTCTTTTAGAAGAATACTTGTAGCCGCTGATTGCTTATGGCTGCGCCGTACTGGGGATAGAGACGATGAGGTGTGGCCTCTTTCTGGGATACTTCTGGCCTGCATGCTGCGCGCTACCTTTGCGCCGCTAAACACTTTTGACGCATGAGAAACGCTCTTTTGTTTGCCTTTTTGTCCTTCTTCCTTTGGAGCGCCTGCAAGCAGGACGACAACCGCGCTAAAACCGAACAGACTGGCGGCTCGCCCACCCAGGCCAGCCCGTTGATCCTGGCTGGCCAATGGATCGCCATGGACTTCTGCGCCCGCGCCAATCAGTACGGCAGTGTGCTGGGGGCCATGAACAACGCCCATGTGCCCTACGCCTTCGCTTTTGAGTTTTTGCCCGACTTAGCCGATAGTGTCATCTGCTACGACGGCGCCCGATCCTGGAAACTGCCCGTCAAGTACAACCGCGATACCTTGGAATTCCAAAACGCCTTCGAGGGCAAATCCATTTTTGCCATCTACCACTCCCAGGGCGAAAAGGATATGACGGTCTTCGACGGCACGAAGGGACGCACTCGCATGGATCGCTTCATTAAATCGGGCGCTAACACCCCAGATGCCTTCGGTGCATTCATGGTAGCGCTCCACCGCAACCTCTTCGGCGGCATTATGTTGCCCATCGGCAAAGGCGCCAGTCGCGATACGCTGCTCTTCACCCCCGGCGGCAGCATCTTGAAATGGAAAGAATACGACAGATATCGCGTCTGCGTAACGGGCGACTGCTTCGTAGCGAAAGAACCTACCGATATCATCATTTTGGGCAAATCCGACAAACCCGACGTCGAGAAGCGCTTTGCCTTCCGCTACAACGCTACCAACGACACGCTGACCCTGTACCACCTCCTCCCGAACCGCGCCGACGAGAAGGCCGCCCAGGACATCGGCGGCGTGGCCTACCGCTTCCGACGGGTAGAGGCGCAATAACTGACTCCTATGGCTTCTGCTTTGCAAAACCTGTCGCAATACGACGCCTCCACCGTGCCCGATGCGTCGGAGATCATTTTTGGCATCGTCGTGGCTGAATGGAATGCGCACATCACGCATGCTCTATACGAAGGCTGCTACGAGACGCTGCTCAAACATGGCGCGCGGCCTGAAAACATCCACACCGTGCAAGTGCCTGGCTCCTTCGAGCTCCCCGCCGGCGCTCGCATCGTGCACGGACAGAAAAACCCGGATGCCGTTATCTGTCTGGGCTGCGTCATCAAGGGCGAAACCAACCACAACGAGTACATCAACCAAGCCGTAGCCCACGGGTTGGTCAACCTCAGCTTAGCCACCGGCAAAGCGTTCATCTTCGGCGTGCTGACCACCGACACCGAACAGCAAGCCCTCGACCGCGCCGGCGGAAAACACGGCAACAAAGGCGTAGAAGCCGCCATCGCCGCCATCCGCATGGCTGCCCTCAAACGCGACCTGTCGGCGCCGAAGAAGAAAATTGGGTTTTGAAAGCAGCTACCTGAAAGGCCTTGAGGCGCCGAGCACACTCAGATGCTCGGCGCCTCAAGGTTCGGTTATCTTCTTTTGGCGTCTATCTACAGCCCGCTGGGCGAGAAACGCACGCCTGCATACGCCACTTGCCCCATAATGGGCGCCCAGATTTGGGAGCCGTTGAAGAAGGGGCTGGTCGGCTCGTTGGCCGCGATGATGGCGTGGTGTTGCTGGAAGCCTGTCAGGTTTTCGCCACCCACATAGACCTCCATGCGCCGCCAGGTGCGCGTGATCTGCAGGCTCCACAGGGCATAAGTGGGCGTTATCGGGGGAAAATCGTGCACCCATTCGTGCGGTATCTGGCTGTTGTCGGGCAGGCGCTGCGGGCCTACGACCTGC
>JANWVR010000048.1 GCA_025056735.1 Saprospiraceae bacterium | reverse complement strand
CGACCTGAACGCCTGGCCACTATCCGTATGTAGCGGGCCGCTCGGCGCTAAAGTCGTCAAACCGGCCGTTGGTATCTGCCATCCGGCGCCTGTAGACTTGGCAGCATCAGCGAGTGTTTTGGTGGATTTCTTCTGTTTCCCGTCGCGGAAGATCGTATCCACTTCCGACGGGCTGCGCAGCGGCGACATCCGCGTGTACCCGGTGCCTACCTCGGGCTTGCTGCAGGTTGTTGTGTCCGACTATACTATCGGCGCTCCGCTCTCCTGGCGCGTGTGCGACCCGCTGGGGCGCATTATGCAGGCGGGGGCGCTCACGCATCCTTTCGTTGACTTGAGCGCACTGCCGGCGGGTCTCTATTTGCTGCACGTAGAAGGGCCTCATCACCACTGGGTAAAGCCGGTAATGAAGCAATAAGCGCTTCCTTTTTCAGGACGTGAACATAATGGCAGGGGACGGCAATGGGCCGTCCCTTGTTTTTTTCCAACCTCCCGAAGCCGGAACGGCACTTGGCTGGATATGGATACCGTCTTAGAGGATTGATGAAAGAAATGCGGCGTTTGCTGTGGAAAAGACCCCTTTGATTGAAATTTTTTTCTGAGGCTTACACATCGCGGCACTTTTGTACTGTCATAAAATAAAAAGAAATGAAGTACAAGCCTGGTATTGGACTGTTGGCGAGCCTGTGGATGAGTGTGGGTGTGCTTCTGGCCCAGCCCGGCGGCGAAGGCCGTTGGATGAACCCCGAGCAACGCGCCGAACAACAAACGGCGATGATGAAAGAGCGCTTGTCGCTATCTGACGCTCAGGCAGCTAAGGTGCTGGAAATCAACGTCAAGTATGCACGCCAGATGCAGGATGCGCGCCAGAAAAACGAAGGCGACTGGGAGGCCATGCGCGCCCAGATGACCACCATTCGACAGGCGCAAGACCAGGAGCTGCAAACCGTGCTGACCCAGGAGCAATGGCAGCAATGGCTCGCTGCCCGCCAAGAGATGCGCGAACGACGCGGCAACTGGGGACCCAACGCGCCACCTGCGCCGCCCACCCAGGACAAGCCGGCCCCCGACCCAAAAGGGAAAGGCAAGAAAGATAAAAAGAACCGCAGCCGGGGCGCTAACCCGAACGGCAATCGGTAAACACATCAACACACGCACGTTCTTCGAAGCGCCGCCAGGCCGGCGGCGGCTTCGGGGGCGGTCGGTCAGACAGGTTTACCAGACACCCCCGACGGTTCAACAGCGCAATTTTTCCCTGAAACTCGCTTACCTAAGTCCCTTTTGACCGGTATCGTTTCATCCAACACTTTTCTATTATGAAACACCTGCTCATAGCAGCAGCATGGCTGCTTGCGCCCGCTCTTTTCGCCCAAACCTTTGCTATTCGCGGCAAAGTGCTCGACGACCAGGGGCAACCCCTGCCAGGGGCTACCGTCAGCCTGCAGCACCCGTGGGGTGAAATCGTCAAGAATACGGCCACCAACCTGGAAGGCATCTTCGTCCTGACACAGGTGGAGCGCGGCGGCTATCGCTTAGTCATCAGTGCTTTGGGTTTCAAACCCTTGCGCCGCGAGGTTACGCTTTCGCAAAGCGATGTTCAACTCGGGGCGCTCCAGTTGGAGCCTGACCAGATAGTGCTGCAGGGTGTTGAGGTAAAAAGCACGGTACCGATTGCTCAACAAAAGGGCGACACGACCGAATTCAATGCCAGTTCGGTCAAAGTCATGAAGGACGCTGATGCGTCCGATCTGGTGGAAAAGCTGCCCTCTGTCAGCGTGGAGGGCGGCGCCATTAAGGCACAGGGCGAGAACGTGGGACAGGTGCTTGTGGACGGCAAGCCCTTTTTCGGCAACGACCCCATGGCTGCGCTGCGCAACTTGCCGGCGGAGGTCATTGATAAAATTCAAATCTTCGACCAGCAAAGCGAACAGGCGCAATTCACGGGCGTTCAGGACGGCAACACGACCAAGACCATCAACATCGTAACCAAGAGCAACATGCGCCAGGGCCAGTTCGGCAAGGTGTATGCTGGCTACGGGTACGAAGACCGCTATCAGGCCGGAGGCAACATCAATTTCTTCGACGGCGACCGGCGTATTGCCCTCATTGGCATGGCCAACAACATCAACGTGCAGAACTTCTCCGTAGACGACCTGCTGGGCGTCATGGGCGGGGGCAGCGGGCGCGGCATGCCCGGTGGCGGGCGCATGTTCATGATGATGGGTGGCGGTCGCGGCGGCCCGGGAGGCGGCGGGCCCGGCGGTGGCGGCGGATTGGGCGACTTTTTGGTGCGCCCTCAAGGCGGTATCGCTACCACCACAGCCGTAGGCATCAATTATTCGGATAAATGGGGGCAAAAGGCCGACGTTACGGCCAGCTATTTTTTCAATAAATCCAATACGCTGGCCCTCAACAACACTTTCCGCCAATTCCTTAACAGCGAAGGTGATTTAGCCGAACTATACCGCGAAGACAGCGAAAGCCGCACCGACAACACCAACCACCGCTTCAACGCGCGCATCGAGTACAAGCTGGACAGTATGAACTCGTTCGTCTTTCGCCCGCGCTTCACCGCCCAGCTCAACGACGGAACCTCGGCCACGCTAGGCCAGACGCTGTTCAACAACGCCCTCATCGGCAAAACCAACAACCAATACCGCTCTGACCTTACGGGCCTCAACCTCAACGGCGAGTTGCTGTGGAGACACCGCATGGCCAAAAAAGGTCGCACGCTCTCCATTAACTTCAATGGCGGCTATGCGCCCAAACGCGGCACTGCCTGGCTCGACTCGGAAAACCAATTCCCTCGGCAAGGAACTACCGCCCTGCTCGACCAGCGCACTTCCTTAGACATCGGCAACTGGAACGCTTCCGCTAACACCGAATACACCGAACCCATCGGCGAAAACGCCCAACTCTTGCTCAACTACCGCTATAGCTACCAGCAGGAAGCCTCTGAGCGCCTCACTTTCGATTGGAGCGAACAAACGGGCACCTACGCGCTCTTGAACGAGCAATTGTCCAACGTCTTCTCCAACGACTACAACACGCACCAGACTGGCGTCGGCTACAACTACTCGAAGGGCCGCGACTTCAACTTCAACGTACGCGCCAACACCCAGTGGGCAACGTTAGCCAACCGGCGCACCTTCCCGCAGGAAAAGAACATTGACCAGACCTTCTTCAACGTGCTGCCCTCGGCCATGCTGCGCTACGACCTCGACCGCTCGCGCAACATCCGCATCTTCTACCGCAGCAGCACGCAACTGCCCTCCGTAGAGCAGCTCCAGGACGTCCTGAACAACAGCAATCCCGTCCAACTGACCGTCGGCAACCCTAACCTGCGCCAGACGTTCCAGCAAAACATCTTTGGCCGATACCAGGCCTCCAATCCCGAAAAAGGCAGCACCCTGTTCTTCGGTGGCGGCTTTACATTCACCCAGGACTACATCGCCACGGCTACCTACTTAGCCAACAGTGACCATCCCCTCTTACAGGAATACCAGGTACCCCGCGGCGCCCGCCTATCGCGCCCGGTCAACTTGGATGGATTCCTCTCAGCGCGCGTCTTCGGCTCTTACGGCATGCCCATCAAGGGCTTAAAAACCAACGTCAACGTGGATGCTTTCTACAATTTCATCCGCACGCCCGGCCTCATCAACGACGCTCTGAACTTAGCCAACAACCACATCATCACGGCAGGCCTCACCTTTGCCAGCAACATCAGCGACCGCATTGACTTCACGCTGGCCTTCCGGCCCGGCTACAACATCGCCAACAACACCTTCCAGACGGCCAGCAACACCCGCTACCTGAGCCAAACCTCGCGCTTCCGCCTCAACTGGATCGCCTGGAAAGGCATCGTCCTGCGCTCCGACCTGACGCACAACCTCAACGCTGGCCTCAGCGAAGGCTTCGACCAGAACTTCTGGCTGTGGCACTTAGCTTTAGGCAAAAAAGTCTTCAAAAACGAACGCGGCGAAATCGCGCTGGCCGTCAACGATGTGCTGGGCCAAAACCGCAGCATCAGCCGAAACGTCGCGGAAACCTACGTAGAAGACCTGCAAACCAATGCGTTGCGGCGCTTCGTAATGCTCTCGTTCACGTATAACCTGCGGCATTTCCGCACCAGTAAATCCGCCACTCCAACGGACAGCCCGCGTCCAATGGAGTTCTGGGGGCCGCGGATGTAATGGGAGGCGTATGCTATAGCGCTTCATCGCTTTTATCGGAAAAAGGTGCCTCTCAGGTTTGCATTCGAGTAGCGTGGAGCATTCTGTCTGCGCCCAGCCCACTCAGGGAAATCCTTTGTCGCTGAAAGTTCTATTCCTCCAAAAACCTACTCCCTAGTATTTGTAATCCTCTATGAAATAAGGTTTGTCAGGAGATTAAATGAGATGGAAAAGTAGGCTTGTCTCTGTTCCACCTGATAAATCGGGTGTTTACAGGCTACTCGATATGTCTAACAAAACAATACAACCTTAGGCGAACGGTATTTTGCCCAGCAGGCTTAAAATCAGGCTTATATCTTTTTACAAGCGGCAAAAACAGAATTGTTCTTTCGGTCAGCTCCTTTCACCACTAACCACCCTTTGTTTAAAAAAATCAGTAAACAGTCTCAAAGATGTTGTAGAACTCCCCTTCACAGCCGTTTGTATTGCGCACGATATAGCGCATCACGACTCGCAGGCGCTCAGGACAGTTGGCGTTAGCCTTTCTGGGTATCCCTCGAATAGAAATAGTATGGTCGGCTCCTGTTGAGGCGTCCCGTCCAGCCGGTCCATAGTTGAATTGAAGCGAGTTAGGCACAGGGGTACTCACCGTTGTAGGAGGTGTTGTGCCCAGCCCGCTGGTAACCAGTTGCGCGTCAGTAAGGGTCTCCCAGGGCGTCGGATTGCTATTAGGACATTCGGTTCGACGCTGAACGCTCACTAACGACATGGTAACCGTCGTGGTTTTTGCCGCAGCAGGTGGAGACACGATAAAGTTGGTAACAAAGTTGCCCTGCTGCAAGTAATGCGCCTGCCCAAAGTTGATAGTGAACTGATCACAGCGATTACCGCTGGCGCAAGTGGAGCTGTAGGCTAAGAAGCGATCTAAGGAACCGCATAGGGTCTGGCCAGCATTCGTTTTCACCTCGAAGGTGATTACTGGCGTAGCGGTATTGGAAGCAGGAGATAAGGTCAAGGAGAACGCCAAGGTGCTGGTGGAGGAACCAATAGGTATGTTGGCCACTGTATTGTTCTGCGCTAATGTGCCCGGATTGGTTGCCGCAAAAGTTCCGCCATTAATAGTGGCACTCACCACGCCATTGGCGGCATTAGAGGGCAGGTTCTTAATCTCGTAATTCACCTGAAGGCGATTATTAGGCAAACATCTCATACCCGTCTTAGTCAGGAAAAAGCACTCCGGTACTGGTGCAGGGAAGGTCGCGGCGACTTGAGCATTGCACGGACGCCCCAAGGAGAAAGTAAGGGTCACCGATGTGCCGGGAGGTATCGTCCCGGTAGCCTGAAGGGTAGTTTGAAGCGTATGTGTGCCCGCTCCAACGTTAACTGCTCTTGTGCCAGACACGGAGACGTTGTTGCCCGCGTTTCCAAAAATCATCATATTGCCGTTTTGAGGCGTCGAAGTGGTGAGGGAGAAGCTGATGTTATATCCCTGCGGATTTCCTACTAAAGGAGTTATAACCACATTGGTGATGGAGCAAGAGGAGGATTGACCCTTCATGAAGGCTGCCCATGACAGGGCGAGAAATAAGATGTACAGTCTCATGATGTTGCTTTTTTTATTGTTTAATCAATAATTGGGTGGTTAGTGGTGAGCAAGATCTTTTCTGATTGCCTTGTCTCCTTTCTCCAATCCAGGAGGGGGCCCCTAATAAGTTTTCGCTTTAATGAATGAGCTTATTGCTCGCAAAGTTAGAGGAGCAAAGCGAGAGTTTCCTCTGACATATTCCGCTTAAATGTGGGCGTTTGGATACTTTTGGTACTTAAGCAAAAAAATGCTCATTTTTCATCATGCTCCGCCACATTCATCAATTAGCCGCCCTGGCCCAGAAGCCTCAACGCACGATCCTGGGCCTGATGTCGGGCACGTCCTTAGATGGCTTAGACCTGGCCCTATGCGCCGTAGAGGGCGCCGGCCCGGGCACGCGCGTGCGCGTGTTGCAATTCGACACAGCGCCCTTTGAAGCGGCCTTTCAGGCGGAAATTCGCCGCGTTTTCGCCCAGCGACAGGTTGATTTTCAGCACTTAGTGTTGCTCAACGTCGTGGTGGCCGAAAAGCACGCCGCCCTCATCCACGAGGCGCTGCAACGCTGGGGCGTAAGCGCGGCAGACATTGACCTCATCGCCAGCCATGGCCAGACGGTCTTTCACGCGCCGCGGCACATTCACGGCCTACCTGACTATCCACACGCGACTTTGCAAATCGGCGACGGTGACCACTTGGCCTATCGAACAGGCATCATCACCGTCAGCGACTTCCGCCAGAAGCACCTGGCCGCCGGCGGCGAAGGCGCGCCGCTGGCGCTATACGGCGACTATTTGCTCTTTTCTGAACCGGGCGAAGACCGCTTTCTGCTCAACATCGGCGGCATCGCCAACTTTACTTTTTTGCCCGGCGACGGCGACGCCAGCAAGGCCTTTGCCACCGATACCGGCCCGGGAAACACGCTGTTGGACGCCGCCGCCCGGCAGTTCTTCGGGCAGCCCTACGACGCCGACGCGCGCTTTGCGCTGCAAGGGCGCGTGCTGGAAAGTGCGCTCGGGCGTCTACTGCAATATCCGTACTTCCAGCGGCCCTTCCCCTGCACTACCGGGCCAGAAGAGTTTAGCTTGGAGTGGGTGGCCCGGACAGCCGGGCTTTCCGAATGGCCCGACGCCTGCGACCTGATGGCTACTCTGACGCACCTGACGGCCCGCACGATTGCGCAAGGCATCCGGCGCGTGTCGCGCACCTGCCCGCGAGCAACGGTCTATCTGAGCGGCGGCGGCGCCCACAATCCCTTCGTACGCGAGCTGCTGCGCCAATGGCTGCCCGACGACATGGCCATAACGCCCATGGAAGCGCTGGGCATCTCTGCCGACGCCAAAGAGGCCGTGCTGTTTGCCATTCTGGCCAACGAGACCGTAGCCGGTACAGCGCCATCCGATGTGCAATTGGGCGGCATTCCCTGGGTCGGCATGGGAAAAATTTCATTTCCTAGATGAAAATGCAATCCTACTGTAAGCATCTGGCTCGCTTCCGCTACTAATGATGCGGTTCGAAGACCGGCCGCCGCATTTCTCCGCCATGTCATTGTCTGCAGAGCAGCAGTTTGTCCAGCTTGTGGAAGCCAACCGAGGGATCGTTCGGAAGGTCGCGCGCTTGTACGCCGATACGGCGGAAGACCGGCAGGACTTGGAGCAGGAAATCCTCTACCACGCCTGGAGGGCCTTTCCGGGCTTTCGTGGAGAGGCAAAGTTTTCTACCTGGCTGTATCGCGTTAGCCTGAACACGGCACTGACCTTTCGCAAGCGGGCTGACCGACGCAGCGAGACTTCCTTAGAACAGGCGCTGCACTATGCCGACGATGCAGCGCCCGACCCAACGGATCAGGCTGAGCGCTTGTATGCAGCCATTCGGCTGCTAGGCGAAGCCGAGCGCGCGCT
>JANWVR010000042.1 GCA_025056735.1 Saprospiraceae bacterium | reverse complement strand
CGTTGTCGGCATCGCCGAAGTACATGTCGCCGGTTTCGGCAGTGAACGTTTGCGCGACTGCGCAGCCGACCATTGCGAAAGAAAAGGCTACCGGTAGCAGTTGCTTTGCTGCGAACTGGACGGAACGGTACATGGGAAGGTAAGGCTTTTTAATGAATGAAATTTAATGTGAATAACCCGAAGTGTATGGAATGGCATATAGTTGCAGCGTGCCCGCAGAACCACTGGAATTGCGCCGCTCTGGGGTAGCCAAACAGGCCAATAGCGGCTCAAAGGTAGGGGAAGTGTCGAAGCCGCTCATTAAATCCCAACTTCATCGCCGGCATTTGCAGTCCTCCCTTTGTCCTGGGCCAAATGCGCTACCTTTGCTGCCGTTAACGTCCATTTTTTTCAAAAAGAGGAACTATGCCCACGTTAGAGGAGAGAGTTAATCAGGATTTAGTTGCGGCCATGAAGGCCAAGGACGAGGTTGCTTTGCGCGGCATTCGCGCCATTAAGAGCGCCATACTGCTGGCCAAGACGGACGGTTCGGGTCAGGCGATAGATGCTGCGCGCGAGGTGCAGATTTTGCAGAAGCTCATCAAGAGCCGGCAAGACTCGTACGAGATTTACATCAACAACCATCGCCCGGAGCTGGCCCAGAAGGAGGCGGAGGAGATCGAGGTGATTAAGCGGTACCTGCCGGCCATGTTGGAGGGCGAGGCATTGGAGGCGGCCGTGCGCGAGATTATAGCGGAGGTAGGCGCCTCATCGCCCAAGGATATGGGCAAGGTCATGGGCGTGGCGACGAAGAAGTTGGCGGGCAAGGCCGAGCCGCGTTTGATTTCGGAGGCCGTGAAAAAGCTGCTGGGAGCATGATCCTGCGCGCCGAGCATTTGCTGAAGACCTACGGCAAGCGCACGGTGGTGCGCGATGTGTCGTTTGACGTCAAGCAGGGCGAGATTGTCGGGTTGCTCGGCCCCAATGGCGCGGGCAAGACCACCTCGTTTTACATGGTAGTGGGCTTCATTCGGCCCACGGAGGGCAAGGTATTTTTAGATGAGGAGGAAATCACGCACCTGCCCATGTATCGGCGCGCGCAAAAAGGCATCGGATACCTGCCGCAAGAGCCGAGCGTGTTTCGCAAGCTCAGCGTCGAAGACAACATCCGCGCTGTGCTCGAAGTAGGGCCGCTTTCGCGTCAGGAGCAGGAGGAAAAATTGGAGGAGCTCATCTCTGAGTTCAATCTCCACAAGGTGCGCCGCAGCAATGGCGATACGCTGTCGGGCGGCGAGCGGCGCCGCACTGAAATTGCGCGGGCGCTGGCCAGCAACCCTAAGTTCATCCTCTTAGACGAGCCTTTTGCCGGCATTGACCCGATTGCTGTGGAGGACATTCAGTACATCGTGGCCAAACTGAAGACGAAGAACATCGGCATTCTCATCACCGACCACAATGTGCAGGAGACGCTGAGCATCACCGACCGGGCCTACCTGATGTTCGAGGGCAGCATTTTGCGCGCGGGCACGGCTGAGGAGTTGGCCGCTGACGAAATGGTGCGCAATGTGTACTTAGGGCGCCACTTTGAATTGCGACGCAAGGTCATTGACCTGAGTGCTTCGGCGGGTTCTGCTGCTGGCGAGTGAGGCGTTCGATTTCTTGCATGATGGCCTCGGCTTCGGCGCTTTTTTGGGCAAAGGCCTGGATGTCGCCCTGGCGTTGCAGGTCGCGTGCTTCGAGCATTTTTTCGTCGTACAGCTTGCGCAGCTTTTTGATTGGGTCGGATTTGAACCAGTTGAACATGACAGATGCAGAGGAAGGATGTGCGTTTGGCCTTAAAACGCGCGGGCCCTCTGCAAGGTTGAGGCGAGGGCTCAGGCGCTGACTTCTATTTCGCCCCAGCGGGCGCGTTCTTCTTCGCTCCACAGCGCGGGGAAGAAGATGCGTTTCTGGTACTTCGGGTGCAGGTATTTTTCCCAATGCGAGCCGCCGGTCGCGGCGGTTTGCTCGTGCCCGCTGCCTAAGTACGTGTGTGCCGTTTGCAGGTGCACCAAGGGCCAGGAGACGTTGAACGTGTAGTCGAACAGGCGCAAGGCTGAGCGCAGGGCATCGGTGTCTTTACCCTGCTGGGCCAGCGCTAAGTAGCGCAAGTACAGGTTGTCGCGTTCCATGCGCCGGGCCAATTCGACGAACGAGGCTAAGTAATGGTCTTCAAACTGCTGAAGCGTCAGGCTCTTGACGCCCGTAGCGCGGTCGTAGCCGGCATCTTGCCAGTAGACGAGCTGGAATTTTTCGCGCAATGTCATGTCGGGTCGCGCTTCCGCGCGCCGCGACGGCGGGATGAGGTGCTCCAACGGCGTGCATTGCAGCTCGATGTATCGGAACTGCGCGGACTGAAAGCCGCTGGCCGGTGCTAAAGCTAAGCGAAACTGGTTGTACTCCTCCCGGCTCATGCCCTGGTTCATGATGCTGAACGACATGCTCAGCAGGCGCGTGTACCGCACTAAGCGCTGGGTCTTTTCTTCAAAAATCTCGGCAGCAGCAAGCGGGCCCGAGGTGAGCTGGTCCAGCTCGTGGCGCACCAGCTTGAGCAGGAGCTCCGTCACCTGGTGATAGACGATAAACACCATCTCGTCGGGAAAATGGGTGCGCGGATGCTGAAGCGATAGCAGCGTATCCACCTGGATATAGTCCCAGTACGTTAGCGGGCGCGTATGCAGCAGCCCCTTCAGATAAGTTTCCGGGTCTTGCCCTAAACTTTGGTATTTGTGCTCGATCTGCTCAATAAGCGCTTGCATGTGTTTCGCAGAAATGTCCGGTTAGTTTAAAATGATTAGGCGTAGGGCCAAAGATAAGCACCTTCGCCAGGAGGGGGCGGGTGATTTTTATCATAAAAAACAAACCCGTCTTTACCGGCAAGGCCAACGCCCGATGCTGTGTGCGTACCTTTGTCCAAAACGACAACGTATCCCTTATGTGGCAAGAGAAAGACAATTCCCTGCAAGCGACGTTTCGCTTTCGCGACTTTGCCGAAGCCTTTGCCTTCATGACCGAGGTGGCCTTTGAAGCCGAAAAACAAAACCATCACCCTAACTGGAGCAACGTGTGGAACACGGTGGAAATCCGGCTGACCACGCACGACGCCGGCAACGTGGTAACGGACAGAGACCGACGACTGGGAGCAGCCATCGAACGCATTTACCAGAAGTATCGCACCGCTTGAATTCGCCTTATGCGCCAACAAATTCCTAACGCCCTGACGCTGGCCAACCTGTTCTGCGGCTGCTGCGCCGTGGTGTTGTGGTTGGATGGGCAGCCCTATTTCGCTGCGGCCTTTATGGCGGCTTCGTTTGTGCTCGACTATGCCGATGGTTTGGTTGCCCGCGCCTTAGGCGTGCATTCGCCCATGGGGCGCGAACTGGACTCGCTGGCCGACGTGGTGAGCTTTGGCGTCGTGCCAGGCCTCATGCTCTACAGCCTGTTGGTGGAAGCGTTGTGCCCGGATAATCTTTGGCTGTGGTGCTGGGCTGCCGCACCGGGATTTGTGCTCACCACTTTTGCTGCTTATCGGCTGGGGCGATTCAATTTGGACACGACGCCGCGCTCGTATTTTATTGGCCTGAGCACGCCGGCCTGCACTGTCTTTGTGCTTGGTATGGCACTGGCCGCTCACGACAATGCCTTCGGTTTGGGCGAGTTTTTGCGCCAAAATCCCTGGGTTACCTACGGGTTGGTGGCCGTGCTGTCGTATTTAATGGTCAGCCACATTCCCATGCACGGCCTCAAGGTCAGCGGCGCTGGCCCTGCCGGCTGGGGGCGCATTGCCGGCTTTGCCTTGGTCGGCGGGCTGCTGCTGTGGGGGCTTGGGCCACTGGGCATGAGCGTTGTAGTAGTGCTGTACATCGTTTACTCCTTGCTGGTGTCGCCAGTGCGGGAGTAACCGCGTCCAATCTTCTCGCTCGCGCCATTTGCTGCACTCGAGCACGCCGCTACCCTTAGCGGCAGAGCGTGCAGTCTTCTCCCGATAAAAAAGCGCCAAAATCGCCTGCGTTGATATGCTTTCCCGTCTTTTTTTCCTGTCCTGGGTGCTGCTTTTTGGCGTCTTGTGCAGCTGCCAATCCGGCTCTGTGCCGCCGCCTGCCGCTGAGCCGCAGGGCGTCAGCGCACTGTCCACTGTGGATAGCGGGCGCGCTTTTCCACTGGCCGAACTGCTGGGCCAGTTCGACCCGGCCCGCCATCCCGACTTTGTGCGCGTACCCGCGCCCTATGCTGCGCGCGCCGACCTATACCTGCGCCGCGAGGCTGCCGAAGCGTTTGCCCGCATGGCCCAGGCCGCCCAGGCCGACGGCATCGCGCTTCGGGTACTCTCTGCAGCACGCTCTTTTGCCTACCAGAAAGGCATCTGGGAACGCAAATGGAACGACCGCGCTACCACTTGGCCTAACTTTATGCAACGCGCGCAATCCATCTTAGAATACTCTGCTATGCCCGGCGCCTCACGGCACCACTGGGGTACCGACGTTGACCTGAACGCCTTGGAAAACGGCGCCTTTGAGCCCGGCGGCCCACACGAAAAGGTCTATACCTGGCTGAGCCAACACGCGCACCGCTTCGGTTTTTGCCAACCCTACACGCCGCTTGGCCCGGAGCGACCTACGGGCTACCGCGAAGAAAAATGGCACTGGTCGTACCTGCCTTTGGCAGCGCCTATGTTGCAGCAATACGCGGCCCGGGTAACCGACAGCCTGCTGACGGGTTTTGCCGGAGCAGAGACGGCAGCCTCGCTGAGCATCGTGCAGAATTACGTGCTGGGCATAAATGCCGCCTGCCGGTAGCCCAGTGCCCACTTGGAGCGGGCGCCCGGCAGCGGGCAGGCCAACAGCAACCGCTGTTTGCTTACCACCGGGCTCTCCGCTTTCTGGCTCTCCCGGCGTTTAAAGCCGACGAGTGCCCTACATTTGCCGCAAAACAAAACACATGCGCGCGTTTATCGGGTTAAGCCTATTGGGCTGGCTACTGCTTCTGGGCGCTGGCTGTTTAGCGCCGGAACAGGTCAGCGAAGTGCAAAAAATCCAGTTGGACTGGACGCAGGCCAACGTTCAACACCTTTACAACCTGCGCGATGAAGGCCGAACGGACAGCCTGATTGCCTATTTGAGCCATCCGGACGTTACCCTGCGGTATCTGGCGGCGCTGGCGTTTGCCTCTATACGCGACTCTGCGGCGGTGGAGCCGTTGGTGCCGCTGCTGCGCGACCCTTCGGAAGAGGTGCGCATCATGGCTGCCTTTGCGCTGGGCCAGATAGGGTCGCCTCGGGCCGAGCAGCCCTTGATCGAAGCGTTTCGGCGAGACGACTCGCTATCGCAGCACCAGCGCTTCAATGCCGCTGTGCTGGAGGCCGTGGGCAAATGCGGCAGCACCCAAAGCCTGCGCCACATTGCTACAGTAAGCACCTACGAACCTACTGACACGCTTCTGCTCGAAGGCCAGTGTCGGGCACTGTACCGCTATGCGCTGCGCGGGATGGTGCACCCGGAGGGCACGGCTACTTTGATACAGTATGTGGCCAATGAGCGCCTGCCGGCCTCGGTGCGTTTAATGGCCGCTCATTATTTGGCGCGTTCGGCAGAGGTTGTGCCCGATAGCGTCCAGGCCGTTGAGCTGGCTGCTGCCTTCGTGCGCTCGACCGACCCGGACATCCGCATGGCGCTGGCCAAGGCGCTGGGTAAATCGCGCACTCAGCCAGCATTTGGCATTCTCTCCAAAGCCATTAAAAACGAGCAGGACTGGCGCGTGCGCTGTAACATCATCTCCGCGTTGGCTCTCTTCGAGCCAGACACCGTCTTTGCTTTGGTGTCGCCGCTGTTTCAGGATCCCAATCCGCACGTTTCGCGTACGGCGGCGGAGTTCTTCGTCAACCACGGCAATCCTAAAGGCGCTGATGATTACTGGCGCGTTGCGCGCGAAAATCCCGACCTGCCCTGGCCCACGCGCGTGGCGCTGTTCCGGGCCTCCTACAAATGGCTCAGCAGCACCCACGAGCGCAAAGAGTATCTCAATTACCGCTTGCGCGACATCTTCCTGAAATCGAAGAACCCCTATGAGCGCGCTGCCTGCCTCAAAGCGCTCAGCGAAGTAGGCTGGCAGTTCAAGTGGATACACGACAAGGGCTTTGCCGACTCCTCTGTCGTGGTGCGAAGCAGCGCCGTTGAAGCGCTCTCCGAAATTGCCCGGCGGCCCGATGCCACCCGTCAGTTTGGCGCAAACCTCCGCTACGTCAAGAGCGACCTGTTTGAGTACTTCTTAGAGGCCATCCGCTCCGGCGACGCCGGCATGATGGCTGCCGCCGCCGAAGGCATGCGCTCGCCTGTCCTACAGTATCGCGGCTTTGCCGACTCTACCCAGTTGGCCGAAATCCGCACGGCTCTCCAGGGCCTCCCACTGCCGCGCCACCAGGAAACCTATCTGGCCTTAGAAAAAACGCTGGCCTACTTAGAAGGCCGCCCCGAGCCGCCATACAGCAAGCCTCGCTACAACCACCCCATTGACTGGGCCACACTGACGGCTATAAACGCCAACACGCGCGCCGTCGTGCAAACCGACGCGGGCAACATATCCCTCCAACTCTATCCAGCCTGGGCGCCCGGCTCAGTGGCCAGCTTCGTCAAATTAGCCCGCGAGGGCTACTACGATGGCAAAGTATTCCACCGCGTCGTGCCCAACTTCGTCGTGCAAGGCGGATGCCCGCGCGGCGATGGCTACGGCGCCCTCGACTTCTCGCTCCGCACCGAAATCGGCCCTCTCTACTACGACGACGAAGGATACGTCGGAATGGCCTCCGCCGGTCCCGATACCGAAGGCGTCCAGTTCTTCATCACCCACTCGCCTACGCCCCACTTAGACGGACGCTACACCATCTTCGGCAAGGTCGTGCAAGGCATGGACGTCGTACACCGCCTGCAGCCCGGGGAGCGAATACGGAAGGTAAGTGTTGAATGAAAAGTGGAAAGTGAAAAGTGAAAAGTGGAGGGTTAAAAGTTTTGGTTGCGGATAATCTTATATCTTAAAATAGATGATGGAAAATTTTTCTTTGTTTCCGCCCTCTTTTCCGCCGGAGTTGACGCCGTTTTGGGAGAAGTGGTTAGCCACACGCCAGTCGTATGTGCGCATTCGCGCGCAGGCGGAGCGGCCGACTTCGTGGTGGGAGAGTAAGGTGGGCGGCCTGCCTTATTTGCCGAAAGGCACGCCCTATCCTACCGCCTCGGATGGGCGGCCGCTGTTTTTCTTAACGCAACTTAACTTTGCTGACATGCCTGCCTTAGCGCCTTTTCCAACGTCAGGCATAGTGCAGTTTTACATCAACGACGACGATCTGTACGGCATGGACTTCGACAACGGCGAGAATCAGGCGAACTTCCGCACGCTCTATTTCCCGGCGCCACTGCTGGAGGAGAAGGACTTGCAAACAGACCTGCAAGTCGCAACGGATTACGACCTGTTGCCGCATCAGCCGGAGCACTCGTACCCGCTGACGTTCGAGCGGGCCGAGGAGGTCGCCCCGATTACCGACTATCGCTTCTGGCAGCACTTTGGCCACGACTTCTTCCTACAGTTTGGCGAGCGCGAGTGGGAGATACAGGACGCCGTCGGGCGCGCCCTTCGCAGCGACGGGCACAAGGTGGGCGGATATGCCTACTTCACTCAGGACGACCCGCGCCGCCCGGAAGACCCTATGCTCCTGTTGTTTCAACTGGACTCCGACGAAGGCATGGATTTAATGTGGGGCGACATGGGCGTAGGGCACTTCTTTATTCGGGAGCAGGACTTAATCGCAAAGCGCTTCGACCGGGTGCTTTACGACTGGGATTGCCTTTAAGTTACCGCCTTCTCCAAGCGAGGCAAAACGGCTTTATCCGGCCCAAAACCGCGCTTGCTTTTTTTTGTTAAAGTAGTCTTTGAAACGAGTGAGCATCGCATTTTTGCAAAAAAAAGTGCCTTTTGGCACAACGTAAGGTGCCGCTCAATCGTCTGAGTTATTACTTCGGTTTTCCGTTTTTTCACCTTTATCCAGATTTATTCATGAACCAGAAGTTCTCTCCGGTCGTCAAGCAAATTATCCATCAGAGCGGGTTGGAAGCTCGCCGCTTAGGCCATGATTACGTTGGCGCTGAGCATTTGCTGTTGGGTATTTTGCATGAGCGCGACAGCCTGCCCGTGCGCGTGCTCGAAAATCTGATGGTGGACGTGCTGGAGCTCAAAAAGCGCGTGGAAAATACGATTCCACGCCGCAGCGCCTTCCCGCCCGCTGAAAACCTGAACGTAGGTGAGTTCCAGGTAACTACCCAGATGCAGCGCATCCTGAAAGTTACCTTCCTGGAAGCCCGCCTGCACAAAAGCAACGAGGTACAACCTGAGCACCTGATGCTGTCGCTGCTGAAACACACCGATACGTTTGCGACCAAGTTCCTCAACGAATACGGCGTGGATTACGAGTCGTTTAAAAAGGAAATGGAGTATGTCCGTTCAGAGCAGGATCTAGCTTCGCCCAACCTGTTCGCATCTTCCTCTGGCGACGACTACTACGAAGACGAGGAGCGTGGAACCTTCCGCGCCAGTGGTTCGAAGGGGCAGAGCAAAAGCCGCACGCCCGTATTGGACAACTTTGGGCGCGACATTACAAAGTTAGCCGAAGAGGGCAAGCTCGATCCCATCATCGGCCGCGAAGTGGAAATCGAGCGCGTCAGCCAGATTCTTAGCCGGCGCAAGAAGAACAATCCCATTCTTATTGGCGAGCCGGGCGTGGGCAAGACGGCGATTGTGGAAGGGCTGGCCCTGCGCATCGTCCAGAAAAAGGTAAGCCGCACGCTTTTCAACAAGCGCATCGTTATGCTCGACTTAGCGGCCTTAGTAGCCGGTACCAAGTACCGGGGGCAGTTTGAGGAGCGCATCAAAGCCATTATGAACGAGCTGGAAAAAAGCCGCGATGTCATTCTATTTATTGATGAAATCCACACGATTGTGGGCGCGGGCGGTGCTTCAGGCTCTCTGGATGCCTCCAATATTTTCAAGCCAGCATTGGCGCGCGGAGAACTCCAATGCATTGGCGCCAGCACGCTGGACGAATACCGCCAATACATCGAAAAAGATGGTGCCCTCGACCGCCGCTTTCAGCGCGTCATGGTGGAACCGCCTACGCAAGAGGAGACCATTCACATCCTCAAGAACATTCAGAGCCGCTACGAAGAGTTTCACAACGTCAAGTACAGCGATGCCGCCATCGTGGGCTGCGTGCGCCTGAGTGACCGCTACATCACAGACCGCTTCTTGCCGGATAAAGCCATTGATGTGCTGGACGAAGTAGGCGCGCGCGTGCACCTGAAAAACATCTCGGTGCCTAAGCACATTGAAGACTTGGAGAAAAAAATCGAGGCCATCAAAGAGCGCAAAAGCGCTGCCGTAAAAGAGCAACAATACGAAGAGGCGGCCAATCTGCGCGATCAGGAGACTAAACTCCTGCGCCAGCTGGAGTTCGCCAAAGTAGAGTGGGAAGAGGAAAGCAAAACGCGCCGTTACCCGGTAGAGGAAGAAGATGTGGCTGAAGTGGTGGCTATGATGACCGGCATTCCTGTGCGCAAAGTGGCTGCCAGTGAGAGCAAAAAGCTGGTGAACATGCCCGAAGACATGCGCAAAATGGTCATCGGTCAGGAAGAAGCCATCCTTAAGGTAACGAAGGCCATCCAACGCAACCGCGTAGGCCTGAAAGACCCGAAGAAGCCCATTGGCTCCTTCATCTTCCTCGGTCCTACCGGTGTAGGTAAAACGGAATTGGCTCGTGCCCTGGCGCGCTATCTGTTCGATAGCGAAGACGCCCTCATCCGCATTGACATGTCGGAATACATGGAAAAGTTTTCCGTCAGCCGCCTCATTGGGGCGCCTCCGGGCTACGTAGGCTACGAAGAGGGCGGTCAACTCACGGAGCGCGTGCGCCGCAAACCCTATTCTGTGGTCTTACTCGATGAAATTGAAAAGGCGCACCCCGATGTCTTTAATATTCTGCTTCAGGTACTCGACGATGGCCAGCTCACCGATGGCCTGGGCCGCCGGGTAGATTTTAAGAATACCCTGATTATCATGACTTCTAACATCGGTGTGCGCCAGCTTAAGGATTTCGGCCAGGGCGTAGGCTTTGCTACTAAGGCGCGTATGGAAGCAGCGGAAGACCATGCTCGTGCTGTCATCCAGAATGCGCTCAAACGCACCTTCTCGCCCGAGTTCCTCAACCGCATTGACGATGTGGTGGTCTTCAATTCACTGGGGCGCGAAGAAATCTTCCGCATCATTGACAATGTGCTGAGTAATCTGATGAAGCGCCTGCAAAACTTGAAGCTGACGCTCATACTGAGCGATGAGGCGAAAGACTTTGTGGCGGACAAGGGTTATGATCCGCAGTTCGGTGCCCGCCCGTTGCACCGCGCCATCCAGAAGTATATCGAAGACCCCATGGCGGAGTTTATCTTGAGCGAAAGTCCGGCCGAAGGTTCGGTGCTGGAAGCCGTGCTTAACGACACTAAGGACGGGGTCGTTATTCGGTACGCCAACGGAAGCGTTGTATCTGGACAGCTGTCGGAATCTTCTGACAGCGGTGCAGCGGCGGAACAGTAATTTATCATTGCACAGGCAGGCGACCTGCCATATAGGTGCCCTTTCCCTTTGCACAGGCGAAAGGGCACCGGCGTTTATGTGGATGGCAGTGCGGATACCCTCAGGCTGCAACACAAAGTACGCTTCACTGCTGTGGTGTACATTTGCTGGCCCATTCCTTCTTTCACAAAAAGCGCCTCTGCTCGTGTCTCAGCTCATCTACGGTCATCATCCAGTGGTGGAAGCCATCCAGGCCGGCCAGCCAGTGGAGAAGGTGTTTTTGCAGCAGGGTTTGCGCGGGGAGGTCGAGCGCGAGCTGCGCCATCTGACGCGCGATCGCGGCATTCCGATGCAGGTAGTGCCGCGCGAGAAGCTTGACCGCCTGACACGCGGTGCGCATCAGGGGGTGGTGGCCTGGTTGTCCGCCGTAACGTATCGGTCGTTAGAGGCGGAGTGGGCGGCGATAGAGGCCTCGGAGACGCCGCCGCTGCTGGTGCTGCTGGACGGCATCACCGACGTGCGCAACTTTGGCGCAATTTGCCGTTCGGCGGAATGCGCAGGCGCCCACGCGGTAATTGTGCCGCAGTCGGGTGCGGCGCCAGCTAACGAGGATGCGATGAAGGCGTCGGCAGGTGCGCTAGCGCGCGTCCGGTTGTGTCGGGTACGCAGCATATACTCAACGGTCGAGTGGCTGCAAGAGCGCGAGGTACAGGTGGTTGCCACAGGTCTGACACCAGAGGCTACGCCTGTTTTTGACGTCTGCCTCAGCGGCCCTACGGCGCTGCTCTTCGGTGCCGAAGGCGAAGGGCTAGCGCCCAAGCTCCTGCGCATGGCCGATGCGGTAGCCCGTATTCCGCAGATGTCGAACTTCGACTCTTACAACGTCAGCGTAGCAGCAGGCATTTGCCTGTACGAAGCGCTGCGCCAACGCCTCAAGGGCAGGAGACCATAGCTGCTGGCCCTGCCCAGGCATACGAGCGCTATCCCAGCCAGCCCGTGGGGAGCCTATACCCGAACGTTTGCACATAATCATGAGAACATTTTCCGCGACCTTTCTGTGGCTTTACGGCCTTTCTGCCCTCTCCCTTTGCGGTCTGGGACAGCCACCTCGGCATTTCATTACGGGCTACTATCCCGGCTGGCGCGCAGGTGAGCGGAATGGGTTAGTAACTCCCGCCACGCTGGCCTATGCACAGTACGACATCATCATCTATGCCTTCCTGAACGTGGAGGCCAACGGCTCGCTGTCGCTCATAGAGCCGCTACGAGATAAGGTGCTGCTGTTAGGGCCCTTGCGCGCCAATACACCTCCAGATTATCTGAAATCCAATGACTTAGGCAATCCAACCTACCACCAGCCGGGCCAGCGCTTTGCTGACTATGCCCACCGACATCGCGTGCGCCTCATGGTCTCCGTGGGCGGATGGGCGCACTCGAAACACTTCCCAACGGTAGCCGCCGACCCTGTCAAACGCGCCCGCTTCGCTGCCGACTGCGCCCGGGCCATAGAACTTTACCACTTAGACGGCATTGACTTAGATTGGGAATACCCCGGCGACTCTGCGCGCAACGGCAGCCCCAACGATCGAAATAACTTCACCGCCCTGCTCCGCGAAGTGCGCAATGCCCTCGACGCCCTCCGTCCTCAACTGCGACGCGACCTAATGCTGACCATAGCCTGCGGTGCCGCCCCTAAACACCTCGCTGCCATTGACTGGCAGCAAACGCATCGCTTGGTAAACGCCATCCATCTGATGACCTACTCCTTCTACGGACAGTGGGACGTCGTCTCGAACCACAACGCTCCGCTCTTTCCACCCGCCAATGCCACCCAGGCGGGCTACAGCTGCGCTGAAGCCGTACAGACCTTGCTCGACTATGGCGTCCCACCCGCCAAAATCAACCTTGGCCTGGCCTTCTATGGGCGCTCCTACCGAACCGAGGGCACCCCAGGTCTACATGTCCAAACCAGTGGCCAACCCGATAGCGAGCGCTTCGCGCGCAACAGCGTCACGCCGCTTTACTATGAAATTACTCGCCACCTCCAGCACGGCACCTACTCCTACCATTGGGACGACACTGCTCAGGCTCCCTACTTGCTTGGCACCGCCCACCCCTCATTTGTCTCGTTCGACGACGAACGCTCTATCGCGCTCAAGGCTCAATACGCACGCCTGCGAAAACTGCGCGGCGCAGTTATTTGGGACATCACCGGAGAATACCAGCTCACTGCCGACACCCGCATCGCGACTCCGCTGACCGACGCCATCCGCCGTATCTTTTCTGGTGCAGAACCCCTGCCGGACGCTTTGACCCGATCCCGCGTATACGTGTTCCCCAGCACCACTTACAGCGGATTTATCCACATCTTCACCCACAACCCAACCGCCGGGCACACCAGAGTAACTGTACTCGACAGCCAAGGCAAAGCCCTACATACCTTAACCTTTGCCGCCACAAGGCACACCATAGACATGCGCGCCTTGCCCCCTGGAACTTACCGAATCCGAACGCGCTTCCACAACGCGCCCGTCATCGAGACAGAAGTCATTAAAAAATAGGCCTTCCAGCCGCGCGCAAGGGAAACCACTCAATACCGAGAAGGCGAAGCACAGTACTCGAGGCCACATCTCCTGAAGCAGCAGCACAGCGTACCTTCGCCCTGAAATGGCAAAAGCATTTATGGCAAAGACTTTTGAACCAACCACTGACCTCCGAAAAATCCGCTCCGCCCTCATCTCTGTCTATTCCAAAGACGGCTTAGAGCCCGTCGTCCAGCGGCTACACACCTTAGGCGCCACGCTCTACAGCACAGGTGGCACGCAGACGTTCATCGAGAAATTGGGCATACCCGTAACACCCGTCGAAACGCTCACCGGCTACCCCAGCATTTTAGACGGCCGCGTGAAAACGCTACACCCTGCTATTTTCGGCGGGCTGCTGGCGCGCCGTGAAAAGGTGCACTTAGAACAACTGGCTCAGCACAATATCCCGGAAATAGACTGTGTCGTGGTGGATCTGTATCCCTTCGAAGAAACAGTCGCCAACACACACGATGAAGCGGCTATCATTGAAAAAATAGACATCGGCGGAGTGTCGCTCATCCGCGCCGCAGCCAAAAACTGGGCCGACGTAGCGGTGGTAGCCTCGCGCGACGACTACGGGCTGTTTTTACAGATGCTGGAACGCAACAACGGCCAAACCACAGCCGCCAATCGCCGCGAACTGGCCCGCAGGGCTTTCAAGGTTACTTCGAACTACGATATCGCCATCTTCAACTGGTTCAACGAAGGCGCTACCGACGTTTCGTTCAAATACTCCATACACCGCTCCGATATCCTGCGCTACGGCGAAAACCCACACCAGGCGGGTGTCTTTTTTGGCGACTTCGATAAAATGTTTGAGAAGCTAAACGGCAAGGCAATTTCCTACAACAACCTGCTTGACATAGACGCTGCCGTACAGCTGATGCGCGAGTTCCATCTGGGCAAGCCGGCCTTTGCCATTCTCAAACATACCAACGCCTGCGGGGTGGCGCGCCGGCACACGCTGATCGAAGCCTGGCAGGCGGCTTTAGCTTGCGACCCGGTGTCGGCTTTTGGCGGCATCTTTATCACCAATACGCGCATGGACGTGCCGACGGCTACGGAAATCAACCGACTGTTCTACGAGGTGCTCATCGCGCCTGATTTTGAGCCGGAAGCGCTGGAACTTTTGTGTAAAAAGGAACAACGCATTCTATTGAAAATCCGCGACTTCTATGTACGTCCGCGCAGTTTCCGCAGCCTGCTCAACGGCGTGGTGGAGCAAGACACTGATCTGAAGACAGAGACAGAAGCCGACCTGCGCCCAGTAACCCGGCGCCTGCCAACGCCTAAGGAAGTGGGCGAGTTGCTCTTTGCCGCGCGCTGTGTGAAGCATTTAAAGTCCAACGCCATCGCAATAGTCAAAGAGCGCCAGCTCATCGGCATGGGCTGCGGGCAGCCCTCGCGCGTGGATGCGCTGCGCCAAGCCATCGCTAAGGCGCGCTCGTTTGGCTTTGACCTGACAGGAGCTGTCATGGCCTCCGACGCCTTTTTTCCATTCCCGGATTGCGTCGAAATTAGCCACGAGGCGGGTATCACGGCCATCCTGCAGCCAGGCGGCTCCATCAAAGACCAGGACAGCATCCGCGCTTGCGACGAGCGCGGCATGGCTATGGTCTTCACGGGCATCCGCCACTTCCGCCATTGAGCCACCGATGGAACGCCTTGGATAGAACCACGGGCATACTGCTCAGCCGTTGTAGGCAGTGGCTTGCGCACAGCATTCGTTTTTGAAGGTTATTACCCTGCCTTACACGCGCATAGGGTCGGGTTTGTCGGCCACGATGCCGTATTTTTTCATAAATTCCAACACAGCCTTTTCCGCCACTTTACCTTCCTGTTGTAGCAGGCGTACGGCGGCGAAAGCAATGTATTCGGCGCTTATCTCGAAGTAATTGCGCAGGTTTTCGCGGCTTTCGGAGAGACCGAAGCCGTCAGTGCCTAAGGCAGTAAAGGGTTGGGGCATCCACGGGGAGAGGCAGCCGGCGGTGAGTTTCATCCAGTCGCTGGCGGCCACGAAGACGCCGTGCTCGCCCCGGAGCGCTTGTTGCAGGTACGGGATGCGAGCCTCCTGATTGGGGTGCAGGCGGTTATAGCGTTCGCAGGCCAGTGCGTCGCGGTACAGTTCGCTCCAGGAGGTGGCGCTCCAGACATCAGTGCTGACACCTTCGGCTTCGAGGATTTCAGCGGCCTTCAAGGCCTGGCTCAGGATGATGCCGGAGGCGAGCAGATGGGCCTTTACGCCTGCTTTTGCCGATTTTTTGTCGGAGCGGCGATAGCGATAGAGGCCGCGGCGGATGCCCTCTTCGACGCCCTCGGGCATGGGCGGCATCAGGAGGTTTTCGTTGTAAAGGGTGATGTAGTAGATTTTATGCTCGTTTTCCACATACATGCGGCGGATGCCGTCGTGTATGATGACGGCCAGCTCGTAAGCAAAGGCCGGGTCGTAGCTGACCACGGCCGGTACGGTCATGGCGATGAGGTGCGAATGGCCGTCCTGGTGCTGGAGACCTTCGCCATTAAGGGTAGTGCGGCCAGCGGTGGCGCCTAAGAGGAAGCCCTTGCACATCATGTCGGCGGCAGCCCAAATCATATCACCCACGCGCTGGAAGCCGAACATGGAGTAGAAGATATAAAATGGTATGGTTGGTATGCCGTGCAGGCTGTAGGCCGAACCCGCCGCTGTGAAGGAGGCCATCGCACCGTCTTCGTTGATGCCTTCCTGGAGCACCTGACCGGTTTTGGACTCTTTGTATTTGATGACGGAGATGCCGATTTCTAAAGGAGTATACTTCTGGCCCTGCTGGTTCCAGATTTGGGCGGAGTTGAAGAGCGACTCCATGCCGAAGGTCTGGGCTTCGTCAGGCACGATGGGCACGACGTATTTGCCCACCTCCGGGTTTCGGATGAGTTGGGTGAGGATGTCCACCATAGCAGCCGTGGTGGAGAAGTCCTTGTTGCCGGCGGCCTCACTGCCTTTGAGTTGTTTTTCAAACATTTGGAGAGGGAGCAACGGCAGTGGTGTGTATGTTTCGGAGCGCTCAGGCAGGTAGCCGCCCAATGCTTTACGGCGCGCATGTAGGTATTGGGTGGCCGGGTCGTCGGGGCCGGGGAACCAGAATTTGGCCTGCCTGGCCTCCTCGTCGGTGATGGGGATGCCGTAACGGTTCTTGGTTTCGATGCGCGCTTCGGCGCTCAGGTCTTTGGTTTGGTGGGCTTTGTTCTTGCCTTCAGCGGCTTTGCCCATGCCGTAGCCTTTGACGGTTTTGACAAGGATGGCCACCGGTTTGTCGGAGCGCATGGCGCGTTCGTAGGCGGCGTAGATTTTGCGGGCGTCATGGCCGCCTCGGCGGAGGTCGCGGATTTGCTCGTCGGTGTAGGGAGCGAGCAGGGCTTCAATGCGCGGGTCGTTGCCGATAAGTTTTTTGCGGATGTCGGCGCCGCTGAGGTTCGACATCTCCTGGTAGTCGCCGTCCACGAGATTTTCTAAGCGGGCCAGCAGGGCGCCTTCGGTGTCTCGGGCGAAGAGGTCGTCCCAGTCGCTGCTCCAGATGACCTTAATGACGTCCCAGGAAGCGCCGTAGAAATGGCGCTCTACCTCCTGGATGATTTTGCCGTTGCCGCGCACGGGGCCGTCTAAGCGCTGGAGATTGCAGTTGATGACGAAGATGAGGTTGTCCAACTGTTCGCGGGCAGCCACACCGATGGTGCCGTAGATTTCGGGTTCGTCAATTTCGCCATCGCCGACGAAGTGCCAGACCTTGCCGCCGTTTTTGGGCTTCAGGCCGCGGCTTTCTAAGTATTTGATAAAACGCGCCTGATAAATGCCGGTCATAGGGCCTAAGCCCATGCTTACCGTGGGGGCCTGCCAAAAGTGCGGCATCCGGCGCGGGTGTGGGTAGCTGGGCACACCGCCTTCGAGTTCCTGACGGAAGTTGGCGATTTGCTCCAGCGTCAGGCGGCCCTCCCAGGCGGCGCGGGCGTAAATGCCCGGCGAAGCGTGCCCTTGGAACATGAGTAAATCGCCGCCGTAATCGGCCGAGCGGTGGCGCAAGAAATGGTGGAACAGCACCTCCAGCATGGTGGCACAGGCAGCATACGTGGCAATGTGGCCGCCCAAAGCCAGGCCCTTGTCCTGCGCCTGGAGCACCATGGCCTGAGCATTCCAGCGGATAATATTCTCGATGCGTTGCTCGAGTGCTAAATCGCCCGGATAATTCGGCTCTTCGTCGGGCGACAGGGTATTCAGATAGGGCGTATTGAGCGTCGGCCCACCCACAGGCACGCCATTGCGCGCCAGCCAGTAGCGCAAGCGGTGGATGAGTTCACTGCTTTTGGTTTTACCGTGCGCCTCTAAAACCTCCTCCAAGGCTTCGAGCCATTCTTCCTGTTCTAAGCGCCAATCGTCGAGCGGTTGCTGTCCCATATCGTGTGTTTTTGATAAAAAATCAGCCGTGCAAACATCCGTAAAAATCTGCGTTTTGGCCCAGATATTCAGGCTGAGCACCCGTTTTTCGGATTGGAAGGCGGCATGGAAACGCAGTTTTGCCGAGTTTCATCGTTCCTCAGCAGGAGAGCGCCGGTTGACTTTGGAGTAGGACGCCTTGAGCAGATGCCGTTTCTATTCCTTGCCACCCGCTGGTGGTATTCTGGCTAAGGGCGGATAGAGAGCCACTACGGTGCGGCGGTTGCGCTGGCGTCCGTCAGGCGTTTCGTTGGAAGCCACCGGATAGTATTCGCCCTTGCCGATAGGCGTCAGCTGATTGGCGTTGACGTTGAACTGCTGGATGAGCGCGCGCACGACGTTGTTGGCGCGGGCCAAACTCCAGTCCCAGGTATCTTCAATGTTCTTAAGGTTTTTGGGCACGGCATTGTCGGTGTAGGCAATCACTTCCACGCCGATGTCGGGGCGTTGGCCCAACAGCTCGGCTAAGGGCTTGAGGAGGTTGCGTCCGTCGGCACTGATGAGCAGCCCACCTTTATCAAACAGCTGCGCATCGGGTAGCGTCAGCACTACTGCCGGTTCGGCGACTTCTATGGCGACATTTTTTGCGCCGCCGTAGCGCTTGTCTAAGTCCTGCCGCAGCTGCTCTAAGGTTGCCTGGCGCGCCTGCTGGGCTTCACTGACGGATGTCAGCAAGGCATTGGAGCGGCTCAACTGGACCTTTGCATCAGCGAGCGCCTTTTCTAAGGCGTTTTTTTCGGAGAGCAACTGAGAAGCGGACTCCCCCAGAGCAGCCGTGCGCTCGTTGATTTCCTGTTGCAGACGTTGAATTTCCGCCTCCTGACGGCCCACCTCGCGGCTCAGGTCGGCTAAGCGTTTGGCCCATTCCGTCGCCTCGCGCCGGCGCTCGAGCACTTCGCCCATAAGGGTTTTTTCGCGCGCTTCGCATTCGGCCCGTTTTTGCGTTTCGGCCAGATAGACTTTTTTAGAGACGCAACTCGCCGCGGCAACGGCAAACATTCCGAGGAGCAGTCTGGCGTTCAGGAAGGAAAAAAGCATTTTTAAAATTAAAAATTAAAAATTAAAAGTGAAAAGTGGAAAATGAAGAATGGCTCAGTGCTTTGCGCGCGTCCACCAGAAATAGAGCGGGACGCCGGTGAGCATGAGGCCTACGCCCAGAGCTGCCTCGCGCGGGTGGCTGAAGCAGGTGATGACGACCAGCGCTGCGCAAAACAGCACAAACAGGGCCGGCACGAGCGGATAGCCCCATACGCGATACGGCCGCGGTGTATCTGGCTCGCGGCGGCGCAAGACGAACACACCAAACGCCGTAGCGCCATAGAAAAAGAAGGCCGCAAAAATGAGCATGTCGGTCAGCTGATCAAAACTGCCTGAAAGCACCAGCACGCAGGCCCAAATGCCTTGTATCCATAGCGCGGCATTCGGAGTGTGGTAGCGCGGGTGTATGCGCGCAGCGGCGGGAAAAAACAGCCCATCGCGCGCCATGGCGTAGTAAACCCGCGGTGGCATGAGCACAGTGGCGTTGGTGCAACCCAGTGTGGTGATGAGGATGAGCACCGACAACACCGCAGCGCCGGCGGCGCCAGCGAAGTGGCGTACGACAGCCACAGCGGCAATTTCATTCTGATTTTTAAAACCGGCGATAATCTGATCTATGGGCAATACATATAAATAGGTGAAATTGACGGCCACATACACGCCGATGATGAGCAGCATGCCGGAAAACAATGCCAACGGCAAATTGCGGTTGGGCTCTTTGATTTCGGCGCCGAGGAAGCCTACCGTGTTCCAGCCCTCATAGGCCCAGAAGGCAGCCAGAAGGGCGGCAAAGAGGGCTTTGATAAAATCAAAGTCCCACCCCGGACGCACTGTCCATGTGCTGGCCGGCGTCTGCAAGTTAGCCCAGCTGCCGCCGCCCCAGCCTAAGCCGGCCACGACGAGCAGCAGCAGGCTGGCGAGCACTAAACGCGAAATCCAGGCGCTTAAGCCTGCCCCACCGCGCAAGCCGCGCGTGTTCAGAAACGTCAGGGCCAGAATGAGCACCATGGTGGCCGCCTTGACGCCGCTGTTGTCGAACGGCTGAAAGATGCCCCACAGTTCGATTTGCTCGATGCTCTGTGGAAGTCGCGGCAAGGGCACGAGGGCATTGAGCGATTGCGAAAACACATAGGCAATGCCCGCGATGGCGGAGGTTTTAATGACGGCAAAGGTCGTCCAGCCCCACAGGAAGGCCATGAAGCGGCCGTAAATGTGGCGGAAGTAGGCGTACTCGCCGCCGGCGTCGGCCAGCATGCCGGCAATTTCGGCGTTGCTCAGCGCGCCGCATAGGCTGATGAAACCCGCGAGCGCCCAGGCCAGGAGCACCCATTCGGGCGCGCCCAGCTGGTCGGACATGGGAGCCACCTTTTTGTACACGCCGGAGCCGATGACGGAGCTGACGATAAGCAGCGTGGCCGCGCGCAGCGTCAGGGTGCGCACGAGTTGTCCCTGAAGTAGCATAGCGATAGCAGGTGTTTTTACCAACCACACACGACGCGGCGCAGCGACTCAAACCAGGTGATGCCCAGCAGCCGCCGGATGCGGGCAAAGTCTTCGCACGCCTCATCGCGGCGGTTGAGGTTGAGCAGCGCAGAGCCGCGATAGTAGAGCAGTTCGGTGTTGTTGGGCTGAAGTTCGACGGCCTTTGTCCACTTTTCTAAAGCGGCGTTGAGGTCTTCCTCGGCGGCTGCTTCGGCGGCCAGCAGCATGGCCCGGTCGAAAGCATCGTTGGCGGCCTGGCAATGCGGCGCATCGGATTTGAACAGCACCCGCAGCGGCACGCTGGTCGTTACCGGTCGGCCTTGGTAGTAGGCGGGCGTCCATAGCCCAGCTGTGCGGTTGATGAGCCGGATGGCTTCCCACTGAAAGTCCATGCCGAGATTGCTGAAGTCCAGCTGGTTGTCCATCTCAATGGCGCCGTTGGGCCGCACGAGGACAGCCGTTTCGATGACGCCCGTTTTGCAGCTATCGCGGTAGGCGCGCGGATAGCGCAGTTCGTTGAGGATGAAAGCGATGAGCGAGTCTTCCCCCGCGCCTCGGAAGCGCGGCAGGGTGTCGAGCACGGTATAGATGGAGTCTCCGCGCTCGTTGATTTGGAAGGGCGGCGCCTCTTCGAGTCGAAAGCGCAGGGGCAGGGCCTGCCGCATACGCACGGCTTTGCCGCCCAATTGGGCGGGTCGCCAGCGCAGACCGGCTTCGTCTAAGGCCTGGATGACCCGAACGGCTTCGGCCCCACAGCCGCCACCAATATCTTTGACAGTGCGCAGCTGCGTAATGCGCCCGTTCGTCTCGACCACGAAGGAGACCACGACCGTGCCCTCGATGTTGGCCTGGCGCGCCTCAGCCGGGTAGCGAATGTTGCGGCTCACTAAGGTCAGCAGCCCGCGCTCGGCGCAGCGCCGCAGGCTGTCCTCGGGCCAGTTCGGGTGCTGCTCAGGCAAGCAGCCCGGCACCAACGGCAAAGGCAGACGCTCCACAGCGTCGTAAATAGTCGTGTCGGGCTTTTGCCCCAGCACCGCAGGCGAAAACCCGCTCATGCCCAAAATCAAACCCAAATAAACAATTCCGTGTCTTCTCATACCCCGTAACCGCCAAACTCGTTTGGCCCCGTAATCGCCAAACCTGTTCGGCCCCGTAACCGCCAAACTCGTTTGGCCCAGTAACGGCCAAACTTGTTTGGCCCCAAGTAACGGCCAAACTTGTTTGGCCAATAAAATCAATCTGAAAAGCATTAAATCCAAAACAATAAAACCCTAACCCATACATCCAAAATCCACGAGCGATAAAAACGCTACCGCTCCCCTGGATTTATCGCGAAGGCGCCAGAACGGCAGAGCGCCTACTTCTTGCGCGCGGCCAGCTCCTGCCGGATCTTGTTGAGGGCACTGCCAGCGCGCACCCACTCGATTTGCTGCTGGTTGTAAGTGTGGTTGACCTCAAAGACATCCACCGTGCCGTCGGCGTGGTCTAAGCGCACCTGGAGCGGCTTGCCCGGGGCGAAGTCCTCGAAGCCCAGGATGCTGACGAGGTCGTCTTGGCGCACCTTGTCGTAGTCGGCCGGGTTGGCGAAGGTGAGGGCCAGCATGCCCTGTTTTTTAAGGTTGGTCTGGTGGATGCGCGCGAACGACTTGACAATAACGGCTTTGACACCCAGATAGCGCGGCTCCATGGCGGCGTGTTCGCGGCTGGAGCCTTCGCCGTAGTTTTCTTCACCGAAGACCACCGTGCCGATGCCCTTCTTCTGATAGTAGCGCGCCGACGCGGGCACTTCCATGAAGTCGCCTTTCTCCACATTGTACACTAAATTGCGCTGGTCGTTGAAGTAGTTGACGGCGCCGATGAAGAGGTTGTTGGAGATATTTTCCAGGTGGCCGCGATACTTGAGCCACGGGCCGGCCATGGAGATATGGTCGGTGGTGCACTTGCCTTTGATTTTGATGAGCACGCGCATGCCTTGCAGCTGGTCGGCGGTGATGGGTTGGAAGGGCTTGAGCAGTTGGAGGCGCTCCGATTTTTTGTCCACCACCACCTTAATCTTGCTGCCCGATTTGGCGGGCGCTACATAGCCGGGGTCTTCGACGGCGAAGCCTTTTTTGGGCAATTCGATGCCTTTGGGCGGGTCTAACTTGACCGCTTCGCCCTTGCGGTTGATGAGTTTGCCGCTTTTGGGATTGAAGGTGAGGTCGCCGGCGATGGCGAAGGCGGTAACGATTTCGGGCGAGGCCACGAAGGCGTGCGTGTTGGGGTTGCCGTCGTTGCGCCCGGTGAAGTTGCGGTTGAAGGAGGTCATGATGGAGTTGGGGCGTTTCATGTCGTCCATGTGGCGCGCCCATTGGCCGATGCAGGGGCCGCAGGCGTTGGCCAGCACGACGCCGCCGATGGCTTCGAACTCCTGGAGCAAGCCGTCGCGCTCGGCGGTGTAGCGGATTTGCTCGGAGCCAGGCGTGATGGTGAATTCGGCCTTGACTTCCAGCCCTTTCTCACGGGCCTGGCGCGCTATGGAGGCAGCGCGCGTCAGGTCTTCGTAGCTGGAGTTGGTGCACGAGCCGATGAGGCCGACCTCCAAGCGTGCCGGATAGCCGTTTTGACGCACTGCTTTGGCGAATTTGGACAGTGGCCAGGCTAAGTCGGGCGTGAAGGGGCCGTTTATGTGCGGCTCTAATTTGGACAGGTCAATCTCGATGACCTGGTCGAAGTATTTTTCAGGCTCGGCATAGCACTCAGCATCGCCGGTGAGATAGGGCGCGATTTTATTGCACATGGAGGCGACCTTACTGCGTCCTGTGGCTTTCAGGTAACGGGACATGCTCTTGTCGTAGCCGAACAGCGAGGTCGTGGCGCCAATTTCGGCGCCCATGTTGCAGATGGTGCCCTTGCCGGTGCAGGAGATGCTCTGGGCGCCCGGGCCGAAGTATTCCACGATGGCGCCCGTGCCGCCCTTAACGGTTAGGATGCCGGCCACTTTGAGGATGACGTCTTTGGGCGATGCCCAGCCGCGCAGTTTGCCGGTGAGTTTGACGCCGATGAGCCTGGGCATTTGCAGCTCCCAGGCCATGCCGGTCATGGCGTCCACGGCGTCGGCGCCACCCACGCCGATGGCGACCATGCCTAAGCCGCCTGCGTTGACCGTGTGCGAGTCGGTGCCAATCATCAGGCCGCCCGGAAAGGCATAGTTTTCCAGAATAATCTGGTGAATGATGCCCGCCCCAGGCTTCCAGAAGCCGATGCCGTATTTCTGAGAGACGGTGCTGAGGAAGTCAAAGACTTCTTTGTTCTTATCTAAAGCCACCTGGAGGTCTCTGGCTGCGCCTGTTTCCGCGGTGATAAGGTGGTCGCAGTGCACTGTAGTGGGCACAGCCACCTTTTTGCGGCCGCAGGTCATGAATTGCAGCAAGGCCATTTGAGCAGTAGCGTCTTGCATGGCGACGCGGTCTACCTGGAAGAACACGTAATCCGAGCCGCGCTTATAGTGGGCCATAGGGCTGTCGGGGTGCAGGTGTGCGTACAGGATTTTTTCTGCCAGCGTCAGGGGGCGCTTCAGGAATGCCCGTGCGGCATCTACACGGGAGGGGTAGTTTTTGTAAAACTCCCGGATCATTTTCAAGTCGAAGATCATTGGACTACAGCGATTGAGTAACAGGTGATAAGAGTAATGTTTCTAAGCCGCGCAAAGGTAGAAAATGGCGCTTAGTTGGGCCCAAAAGGGTGGAAATTAGCCCACGGGCGGTGGTTTACTCGTTGAGCGTCTTCCAGAGCAGGTCTTTGAGGGCCTGAATGTTTTTGCCCGTAACCGACGAGATGAAGAGCGCCGGCAGGCCCCGGGGGAGGGTTTCGCGCAAGAGGGCTTCCATCTCGTCATCTATGAGATCGGCCTTAGTGACGGCCAGTACGCGCGGTTTATCTAAGAGTTCAGGATTAAACTGCTCCAATTCGTTGAGCAGGATGGCGTACTCCTGTTGAAGGGTTCGAGGGGTGTCGCAAGGGATAAGGAAGAGCAAGACGCTGTTGCGCTCGATGTGGCGGAGGAACCGGTGCCCCAGCCCGCGGCCTTCGTGCGCGCCTTCAATAATGCCCGGAATGTCGGCCATGACAAAAGAGCGGCCCGGGCGCACCTCGACGATGCCCAGCTGCGGCGTCAGCGTGGTGAATGGATAGTCCGCGATTTTAGGCTTAGCGGCGCTCACAACGCTGAGCAGGGTGCTCTTTCCGGCATTCGGAAAGCCCACCAAACCCACATCGGCCAGTACTTTGAGCTCCAGCACAATCCACTTTTCCACGCCCGGCTCGCCTGGCTGAGCAAAGCGCGGCGTCTGGCGCGTTGCGGTCTTGAAAAAATTGTTGCCCTTGCCTCCGCGCCCACCGGGCAGCAGGACTTTCTCGTCGTCAGGCTCGGTGATTTCCAACAGCACTTCGCCCGTCTCGGCGTCTTTGGCCACGGTGCCCAACGGCACCTTAATGACAACATCTGCCCCATCGGCGCCCGTTTTGAGGCCGCCGCTGCCGGGCTTGCCGTCTTCGGCAAATACATGCTTGGTGTACCGCAGCGACAGCAGCGTCCATTCGTGTGGGTCGGCCTTTAAAATGATGGAACCTCCGCGACCGCCGTCGCCGCCGTCCGGGCCGCCCTTTGGGATGCCGGGGCCGCGATAGAAATGCACACTGCCCGCCCCGCCCTTGCCCGAACGGAACAAAATCTTTACATAATCCACAAAATTCTGCTCTGCCATGACCGGAGGCCTGTTATTACGAGGACACCCAAAGGGTTCAGGATGACAACAAATAGTTTCTAACCGTTGGATTGACTGGCGTTAGCCTGCTCTTTCGGCCAATTCCAGCCATTTAAGTTCTTTTTCTTCGAGCGTTTTTTGGAGGATGCCCAGCTCTTCGGAGAGGCGGTTGATGTCGGCTGGGGTGAGGTCGGCGCTGTTGAAGCGCTGCAGGATTTCCTGTTTGCGGCGTTCTAAGGCGGCCATGTCTTTTTCCAAGCGTTTGAGTTCGTTGCGTTCGGCGTTGCTCAGGCCGGGGGCGGCAGGGGTGGCGGGTTTGGGCGTTTCGGCAGGTGTGGCCGGGCGGGCGTTGGCGGCTTCGGTGCGCTTGAGGGCGCGGTATTCGGCGTAGGTGCCGTTGAAGTCTTTGATTTTTCCATTGCCCTCGAAGACGAACAGGTGCTCGACGAGGCGGTCCATGAAATAGCGGTCGTGGGTAACGATGACGAGGCAGCCCGGGTAGTCTTCTAAGAAGTCTTCGAGCACCTGCAGGGTCAAGACGTCTAAGTCGTTGGTGGGTTCGTCTAAGATGAGAAAGTTCGGGTTTTTCATCAGCACGGTCAGCAGGTAGAGGCGTCGGCGTTCGCCGCCGCTGAGTTGGCTGACATAGACTTGCTGTTGGGGTCGGGTAAACAGGAAGCGCTCGAGCAGTTGAGCGGCGCTGAGTTCTTTGCCTTTTTCCAAGGGGATGTAGTCGGCAATGTCGCGCACGACTTCGATGACGCGCTTGTCTTCGGGCAGTCGGATGCCCTCCTGGCGATAGTGTCCGAAGACGATGGTGTCGCCGATGACCACTTTGCCTGTGTCGGGCGGCAGGGCGCCGGTGAGGATGTCGAGAAAGGTGCTTTTGCCGGAGCCGTTAGGGCCGACGATGCCGACGCGCTCGCGGCGTTTGAATTTGTAGGTGAAGTTCTCCAAAAGTTTTTTGCCGCCGAAGGACTTGCTGACGTTGTGCAGCTCGACCACCTTGCTGCCCAGCCAGTTTTCTTTGATGGCGATGGTCATTTCCTCGGGCTTTTTGCGCAGGGCTTCGTTGGCCTCTTTGCGTTCGTAGTAGGCGTCCACGCGAGCTTTGGCTTTGGTGGTGCGGGCGGCAGGGCTGCGGCGCACCCATTCGAGTTCGCGTTTGAGCAGTTTGCTCTGGCGCTCATAGGTGGTGGCCTCTACCTCCTCGCGCAGGGCTTTTTTTTCCAAATAATCGGCATAAGAGCCGGAATACCGACGCAACTGGCCGCCGTCCAGTTCGATGATGCTGTCGCAGACGTTTTCCAAAAAATAACGGTCGTGCGTAACCATAAACAGCGTGATGCCGGGCTGCTGCAGGTATTCCTCCAGCCACTCGATCATTTCCACGTCTAAGTGGTTGGTCGGTTCGTCGAGGATGAGGAAATCGGGGTCTTCGAGCAGGATTTTGGCTAAGGCTAAGCGCTTTTGCTGACCGCCAGAAAGCGAACCCACCTGCTGGGTGAAATCTTCCAGCCGAAAGCGGTAGAGCATTTCCTTGACGCGCGCCTCAAACGACCAGGCGTGGTGCAGGTCCATTTGCGCCATGGCTTCTTGCAGCTCTTCTGTATTTTCAGGGTGTGCTAAAGCGCGTTCGTAGCGCTGTACGACGCGCACCATGGGATTGGCCGGGTCGAGCGCGGCGGTCAGCACGTCTATGTTGGGCGGGAAGGTGGGTTCTTGTTCCAACCAGCCGATGCGGATGTCCTTGCGCAGGAGAATGCGCGCGTTTTCGCCCTCGCTGCCTTCCAAGCCGGCGATAACGCGCAACAGGGTGCTTTTGCCCGTGCCGTTTTTGGCGATGAGGCCGATTTTCTGGCCTTTGTCAATGTGCAGGCTGATGTTGCGGAAGAGGACCTTTTCGCCGTAAGTCTTCGTTACGTTCTCGAGCGTCAGGAAATTCATGGCGCAAAGGTCGGGCGTTCGGACGCTATGGAGATAGCGAACTACTCTGCGCCATGCCTTAGAGCGGGTGTCTGAGCCAGCGAGTAGGCGTTTTTTTTTGTTTTTCAGCGCGTCTCCGCAGGCATGCGCAGCTGGATGACGGCAGCGGAGAGAAGGGTAAGCAGTCCCACGCCGAGGATGGCGTATTCCATGCCCAGGAGGTCTGCCGTCAGACCAGAAAAGATGGCGCCTGCAACGTAGCCGACATCTCGCCACAGGCGGAAGACCCCGATGCTTTCGGCGCGCTGTTGAGGGCGCGTAGCCTGCGCAATTGCCACCAGAAAGGTCGGGTAAACGAGTGCCGTGCCCAATCCTAAGGCTACAGAAAGGCTGAGCAACATCCAGAAATGATGGAAATATGGCATCAGGACAATGGCCACTCCTTGCAAGAGCATGCCCCAAAAAAGCATCTTTTTCCGAGAAAGATGATCGGCCATTTTGCCGGTAAATAGCTGGGCTACGCCCCACACGACTGGATACGCCCCTGCGAGGAGGCCCGTTTGTTGGGGATTATAAGCCAACGCGGCTAAAAAGAGCGGAAAAAGCCCCCAGATCATGCCGTCGTTCAGGTTATTGACGAAGCCAGCCTGGGTTATGGTGCTGAGGGTTCGGTTGCGAAGCGTCGTTTCCCAAAACACGTGGCCCAGTGGCGCCCCTCCCGCCGGACGCTGACTCTCCTGGCGAACGAAGGCGCGAGTATCCTTTACCCACAACACCGACAGCATCAGGCCAAATACGGCAATGGCTAAGCCGAGGTAGAAAGGGTACGGCCTCAAGCCGTATCGGCCAGCCATCCAGCCGGTCAGCAAGGCAATCAGGCCCACGGCGAGGTAGCCCGCGAATTCATTCAGCCCCATGGCCAGCCCGCGGTTCTTTTCGCCCACCAAATCTATCTTCATGATAACAGTGCTGCTCCACGTCAGCCCCTGGCTAACGCCCAATAAGACGTTGGCGCCTATGACCCATTCCCAAACTGGCGCGAAAATCAGGAGCAACGGCACCGGCACCGCCAGCAACCATCCCATGACTAAGAGCCGTCGGCGGCCCCACTGATTGGCCAAGCGACCCGTGTAGTAATTGGCTATTGCCTTGGCCAGGCCAAAAGAAGCGATAAATGACAACGTAGCGCTCTTCGACGCTACGCCAAATTCGGCCTCCGCCAACGGCGAAAGAACGGTGCGTTCCATGCCGACCATGCCGCCCACAAAGGCGTTGACCAGCACCAGCAGCGCAAATTGCTGCCAGTTCTCTCGTAAACCCAACCGGACGCCCTCGCCCAGCGCCACCTCCCCTCGACGATGTGCTACATACACTCTTGCCAATCCAATTAATCCGTTCAATAAGGCACAAAGGAATACGAAGAGACGTCCGCACGTGCGTGAGATTTGTCACTCTTACACAGTCAACCGCGATGCGGCGATGACACATCCGTCACCATAAGAGGGCAAAACTGCCGGGAGCTGCCAGGGGGCTTTCGCATCCCATTCCGTTGGGACACGATAAATCCCCGTAGAAAACCCTGCCCAACAGACACGCATCGTCGAGAGTCCATTTTTTAATAAAATGAAATTCAATTGATTGCAAATCACGACTCCGAATCTATTTGCATGGCCGCCTTCTAACATTGTGTCCATCAACGAGATGCGATCTATTCGTCCGGATGGAAATACGAACGCAGGAGGCTTCTTCCCCTTTGCCTTAACTTATGCCGAGTAACAAGTAGGCATTTTTGCCTCAATACGCCCCGAAATATCGCCGCAAAAACCACTCTAAGGCCAGCAGCAGCGCCAGCAGGAAGAACACCCACTTCAGGTGTACGAGCGGCGTCGTCTGCGCGGACTGGTAGATGACCGGCTTGATGGTGGGCATTTGCTTGATTTTCTCAGCGACGGTCGTCAGAGCGCTGGGGTACACCATTTCGCCGCCGTGCTGGGCGCTCAGTTGGCGCAGCAGGCCGTGGTTGGCCGTGGTGGCGAAGTATTCCAATTGAATGGGCTGCACGCTGAAGCGCCCGTCGTAGGTCAGCGTCTGATTGTTGAGCGACGTGGTGGCGCGGAAAGTGTAGTTGCCCACCGGCAAAATGCCGGCGTTGAGGGCGTAGGCGTTTCCCTTCTTATTAAATGTGTATAGAAACTCCTTGCCTTCGGCATTGCGGATAGACATCGCCACGTCGGGCGTGTTGACGAGTTCGTAGTTGTCGTTGTACAGTTCGGCGCTGAAGAAGATCGGTTCGTTTTCGTTGAAAATGTTCTGGTCGAGCGAGACGCGGAACCTGCGTTTATCCTCCTTTTGGCTCAGGTAGAGCACTGTTTTGCCGACTATTTCATCGAAAATCTGGTGGTTATTGTGCTGCATGTAGTCGAAGAGGCGCCATTTCCAGAGGCCTTCGCCCAGCAGGACGCCACAGCGGATGCCGTCTGTTTCGCCCACGACGAGCAAGGGCTGCTCGGTGTCCACGCGCCCGATGCGTTTGTACAGGACTACCTGGGCCTGCGGCAGCGCCGAAAAATTGCCAAAGGCGCTTGTCAGCGGGCTGAATTTGGGCAGTTCTGAGGCCAGCTCCGGGCTGAGGGTGAAGGCGGCGAACTGGGGCGACACTCTGGCCTGCACGTCGTCGGTCTGTTGGCCCGTACTTTGGGCGCTCACCAGTCGCTGCACGCGCGACAGGGAGGCATAGCTCGTCTGCAGCCCGGCAATGAAGAGGCGCGGAATGCGCTTTCCGTCGAGCGTGTTGAGGATGCCGCTGATGTCCTGCGCGCCGGAGGGCAGGTTGTGCAGAATTACAAAGTCGAATTTCGACACGTCTGTGCCCGGCTCGCCGGCATAGGCCACCGTTATTTCATAATTCCGATTGCTCTCCAGCGTCTGACGGATGGCGGAGATGTCGGGGTGTGGGCTGTTGGTTAGCAGCAGGATTTTCTGGCGCGCGTCGAGTACGTCAATAAAAATATCGCGCGTATTGTTGACCGCCGAGCGTTCGCCAGGGACTTTGGCTAAGGTAAAGCGGAAATGCTGCACGCCTGCCTTGTCGGCCTCTAAGAACACTTCTTTGGTTGTGAAGAAGTCGTTTTGGTCTATAGAAATCGGTATGGACTGCAGCGTGCGCGTCTGGTCGCCTTCGACGCGGCTGACGGCGAGCACGGTTTGCGCGCCGGCGCAGTTGATGGCGGCGGCGTCCACCTGCACGGTGAAGCGGTCGCCCAGGTAGGCGATTTTATTGTAAAACACGCGCTTGACGAACAGGTCTTTGCGCGGCGTGGTGTCGCCCAGCGCTACGGTGAACACTGGCGCTGCTATGGGCGCTCCGGCATACAGGGGGCTGCTGCCCTGGTTGTATATGCCGTCGGTGGCCATTACAATAGCGCCGAGGTTTTGCGTCCCAAAGCGGTCGTACGTCTCTTGCATCAGCCGCGACAGGTTGCTGACCTTGTCGGTAAACTGGAAGTTCACGCCCTCGCGCACGGCGTCGCCGAAGGCGAATTCGTGCACCTCGTAGTCGTCCGACAGGGCTTCGCGCAGGCGCTGCCAATCCGCCTTATATTGCTCTAAAGCAGCGCCTTGCAGTTCGGCCCCTACGCTCTCCGATTGGTCTTGGGCCAACACGACGACGGGCTTCTGCGTTTGCGTCTGCACGCGCCGCAGCAGAGGGGCCAGTAGCAGGGCGGCAATGACCGTTACCACAAACCACCGCAATACGCCCAGAATGCGGTGCAGTTGCGGGGCTTGTTCCCGAAAGGTCGTCTCCCGGTAGTACAGCAGCAAGGCATAGCCCAGCCCTAACAAGGCACACAACAACAAAAACCAGGCGGGATATTGAAACGTCACTTGTGGCATGCGCGCGCAGTTCTTTTGCTTGGGTCAAAACAGGGCGCAAAGGTGCGAAAATGTTTGGGCGCAGCAGAGGGAAAGTCAGCCTGAGGAACGGAAGGGCGGAATACCCGTCTCGATGAAACGAGCCGCATACCCTACCTTTGAGTGCGAAAACAAGCGCACATGGCAAACAAGAGCAAACCCAAGCCGCCTACGCTCGAAGTCCGACGTCTGGGCCAGATTCTCAAAGGCACAGTAGCTTTTGGCGATCTGACCCTGCTCGTGGGGGGGCAGGCCAGCGGCAAAAGCATTTTTCTCCAGTTGCTCAAGTTGCTTATAGACCGCCACCAGGTGTTCGATAACCT